>VSMY01000193.1 GCA_009773995.1 Oscillibacter sp.
CCCCTACTCCGGTCTGGAGGCGGCGTCGCTGAAATGGTACAGCGGCTATGTCAAAGGGGGCGAGGGCCGCAACGTCCTGCACAGGGACCTTCCGGTCAAGGTGACGCTGTATGACGCGGCGGGCGGCGTGCTGGACACGCTGGAGCTGAGCGTCGACAACTACGAGCTGCACATCCGCTGGTAAGCGAAAGAGGACGGGATCTCGTGATCCCGTCCTCTTTTGGATTCTTCACTGCCGCCCCGGCCCGGCTGAACACCGGACGGCCGAAGCGCGCTAAAGCTCTTTCTGGGGACCTTTCCTTTCAAGGTAAAGGTTTCAGCCCTTGAACTCCACGTACAGCTCCCGCACCGCGTTGGGGTCCGCCGGGGCGGCCTTCTGCGCCGGGGCCGCCGCGGGCGCGGGCTCGTCATGCGGCCCATCCCGCCAGGCCAGGAACTTGGGCGCCACCTGGGGGAACAGGGCCAGGGAGAGCACGTCCTCGTCGCTCTTGGCGACGCCCTGGAACTCCTGGCGGTACTTCTCCACCTCCGGCTCCAGCAGGTCCGCCGGGCGGCAAGTGATGACCTCCTCCGGCTTGATGCCGGCCAGGGCCCGGACCTCCTCGTTGACCTCGCCGGGGAGCTTGCCGTACTCGCCCTTCAAGAGGGCCTTGGACTCCTTGGGGAAGGTCTTGTACTTGCCCACCACCACGTTCATGACGGCCTGGGTGCCCACAATCTGGCTGGTGGGGGTGACCAGCGGGGGATAGCCGAAGTCCTTCCGGACACGGGGAATCTCCGCCAGCACGTCGTAATATTTCTCTTCCTTGTTGGCCTGTTTGAGCTGGGAAATGAGGTTCGACAGCATGCCGCCGGGGACCTGATAGAGAAGAGTGTTGGTGTCTACGTTCAGGACCTTCGGATCCAGGGAGCCCTGCTCCTTGAGCTTCTGGGCGACTTTACGGAAGTGGGCGGCGGCCTCGCTCATCTTGTTCAGGTCCAGCTTGGTGTCCCGGACGGTGCCCTGGAGGGTGGCCACCAGGGACTCCGTGGCGGGCTGGGCCGTGCCGTTGGCCAGGGGGCTCAGGGCCGTGTCCACGATGTCCACCCCGGCGTAGGCGGCCATGAGGTAGACCATGTCGCCGGTGCCTGTGGTGTTGTGGGTGTGGAGGTGGATGGGGATTTTCACGGTTTCCTTCAGCTTCTTGATGAGGGAATAGGCGTCCATGGGCAGCAGCAGGTTCGCCATGTCCTTGACGCAGATCACGTCCGCGCCCATCTGCTCCAGCTCCTGGGCCAGCTTCACGAAGTACTCTTCGCTGTGGATGGGGGAGATGGTGTAGCTGAGGGTCGCCTCCACCATGCCGCCGTATTTCTTGGTGGACTTGATGGCCTGTTCCAGATTCCGCACGTCGTTCAGCGCGTCGAAAATCCGGATGATGTCGATGCCGTTTTCAATGGATTTCCGGCAGAAGGCGTCCACCACGTCGTCGGCGTAGTGCTTGTAGCCCAGGATGTTCTGGCCCCGGAAGAGCATCTGCAGCTTCGTGTTGGGCAGAGCCTTGCGGAGTTTTCTCAAACGCTCCCAGGGGTCCTCGTTGAGGAAGCGCATGCAGGAGTCGAAGGTGGCGCCGCCCCAGCACTCCAGGGACCAGTAGCCGATGGAGTCCAGCACCTCGCAGGCGGGGAGCATGTCCTCCACCCGCATGCGGGTGGCCGCCTGGGACTGGTGGGCGTCCCGGAGGATGGTGTCGGTGATATACAGGGGCTTCTTAGACAAAAATTCCATAGCCATAACAATACCTCCTATCTATCAGCCGAAGAGGGAAATCATCACGCCCGCGGCGATGGCGGAGCCGATGACGCCGGCCACGTTGGGGCCCATGGCGTGCATCAAGAGGAAGTTGCTGGGGTTGGCCTTCTGGCCCTCCACCTGGGAGACCCGTGCGGCCATGGGTACGGCGGACACGCCCGCGGAGCCGATGAGGGGATTGATCTTCTCTTTCAGGAACAGGTTCATAATCTTGGCCAGGACCACGCCGCCGGCGGTGCCGAAGCCGAAGGCCACAATGCCCATGGCCATGATGGCGATGGTCTGGAGGCTGAGGAAGGTCCGGCCCGTGGCCGTGGCGCCCACGGACACGCCCAGGAAGATGGTGACGATGTTGATGAGCTCGTTTTGGACCGTCTTGCTCAGGCGCTCCACCACGCCGCACTCACGGAACAGGTTGCCCAGCATCAGGCAGGCAATCAGGGGAGCGGCGGAGGGCACCAGCAGGGCGACAAAGATGGCGACCATGATGGGGAAGATGATCTTCTCGGTCTTGGAGACCTGCCGCAGGGGCTTCATGACAATCTTCCGCTCGGCCTCGGTGGTCAAGAGCCGCATAATGGGGGGCTGGATGACGGGCACCAGGGCCATGTAGCTGTACGCCGCCACGGCGATGGGACCCAGGAGCTCCGGGGCCAGCTTCGTCGCGCCGTAGATGGCGGTGGGGCCGTCCGCGCCGCCGATGATGCCGATGGACCCGGCCTGGGCGGAGGAGAAGATGCCGGACATCCGGCAGCCCACGAAGGTCATGAAGATGCCCAGCTGCGCCGCCGCGCCCAGCAGCAGGCTCTTGGGGTTGGCGATCAGGGGGCCGAAGTCGGTCATGGCGCCCACGCCCATGAAGATGAGGCAGGGGTAGATGCCAAGCTTCACGCCCAGATAGAGAATGTCGATGAGACCCGCCGTAATGGATGTGCCCACCGGGGCGGTGGCCAGCACGGCCTCGGCCACGCCTACCTCCCGGAGCCCGTTGATGAACTCCTGGGTGATTTCCGCGCCGCCGATGAGGTCCCAATGGATGTGCCCGCCGGCGAAGAAGATCTCGTGGTACATCTCCGCGCCGGGCAGGTTGGTGATGAGCATGCCGAAGGCGATGGGCACCAGCAGCAGGGGCTCAAATTTCTTCACGATGCCCAGGAACAAAAGGCCGCAGGCGATGAGAATCATCAACAGGCACTTCCAGTTGTCCCCCTGGGCAAACAGCGCGAATCCCGAGCTGTTTACAAAATCCAGAATAGCTTCCATTTGTGTCCCTCCAGCGCCTTACTGGATGACGCACAGCAGAGTGCCGGACTCCACCGCCGCGCCCTTGGAGGTGTTGATGGAGGCGACTTTTCCGTCGCAGGGGCACATGATTTCGTTCTCCATCTTCATGGCCTCCAGAATCATCAGCACGTCGCCCTTCTTGACGGAAGCGCCCTGGGAGACCTTCACGTCCAGGATGGTGCCGGGCATGGGGGCGGTAACCTGCTCGCCGGCGCCGGCAC
>VSMY01000194.1 GCA_009773995.1 Oscillibacter sp.
CGCCGCCCAGCCCCCCCCCCGCCCGGGGCGGGCCCCCCGCCCACAGGCGCCGGGCCCGGTCGAACTCCAGGGGGGAGGGGTCCTCCGGGAAGGACTCCAGGAAGGCCAGGTCCTCTTCTCCGGCCTCCGGGGGCACGAAATCGGAGTCGCTGCCCCGGCCATAGGTCAGCAGGTTGTAGACTCGCTGGATCAAAACGGTGGTCTTGCCGCTGCCCGCCCCCGCCAGGAGGAGCAGGGGGCCCTCGGTGGTCATGGCGGCCCGGCGCTGGGCCTCGTTCAGCCGCCGGAGGTCCCCGGCGATGACCCGCTTCCGGGCGGATATGTAGCGTTGGTCGAAGTCGTTCATAGCGTCACCAGCTTCCTTGTCGTTGGTCTTTGTAATCCTGTATATTTTAGGGCAAAATTTGCCCCCGGTCAAGAGCGGGGACACTCCCATTGGCAGCCGGCCTCTTGACAGGGCCGGGGGGTTCCGTTATAATAAGGGCAACGGAAGAGCGCCGCCGCACGCGGTCAGCCCGTTACGATCAAGAGACTAAGCCCGTTGACCGCTTGGTGGCAGCCAGGCGGTCAACACGCATTTGGGGATATGTAGGCCAATACCCAAAGGGTAAGGACCAGGCATACCACAAAACGCAGGACTTGCGCCCAGCGTATGTTTCCCATCCGCACCACCTCCCCTCGCCGTCGCAAAGTCCGCTTTGGGCGGAACACCCTTCCGGGTATTCCTTCCTCCGCTCCCTTGCTCCGTCTCTCCCTCCACAAACGCTTCGCTGGTTTGTGTCGGGGTTTTGGGCTCAAAAGGTGGGCCAACCGCTTTCATGCAGCGACGCTCTTCCAGCCCCTTTCGGGGTAAATCCATCATACCAGAGCCGTGCCGTTTGTCAAGGCCCGCCGAAAAAAACGGCGGCGGCGTCCAAGTTCTTGTTGACACCCTTCCCGCCCGTATGGTATACTATCCCATGCGCCGAATCGGCGCTTACGTTTGTCTGCCGCGCCGCCCGCCCCGGATGGGGCCGGACGGTGTTGGGAAAGCGCCGCCCCAGGGCTTTGAAGCGGGGCGGACGGAATATGGACAGGAGGTGTCTTAAGCATGGCAACGAAACGTACCTATCAGCCCAAGAAGCTCCATGGCCAGAAGGTCCACGGCTTCCGCAAGCGCATGGCCACCGCCAACGGCCGCAAGGTCCTGGCCCGCCGCCGCGCCAAGGGCCGCGCCCGCCTCTCCTATTGAGGAGCAGGAGACACTTGAACACGAGTCCTGACAGGGGCGGCTGGAATTGTTCGGATTCCTCCGTCCCTTGTACTGGTTCTCCGGCCTGGGGGGGATGACCTGTGAAGCCCGCGGTGACGCTGAAAAAAAATCATGAGTTCCGCCGCCTGTACCAGAAGGGCGCGTCGGCGGTGGCGGGGAGCATGGTGATCTACTGCCGGAAAAACCGCCTGGGCCACAACCGCCTGGGCATCACCGTCTCCGTGAAGCTGGGAAACGCCGTGAAGCGCAACCGGGCCCGGCGGCGCCTGCGGGAAGTTTACCGCCTCAACACGCCCCGCCTGAAGCAGGGCTGGGACCTCATCCTGGTGGCCCGGGGCAGGACGCCGACGGCTCCCTGGAAGGAGCTGAACGACAGTTTTCTGCGCCTCTGCCGGAAGCTGGACCTCTTGGGGGACAAGCCGTGAAGAAGGTTTTGATCTGGCTGGTGAAGTTCTACCGGCGGAATATCTCCCCCTGCCGTCCCCCCTGCTGCAACTACATCCCCACCTGCTCCCAGTACGCCCTGGAGGCCCTGGAGAAGTATGGGGCCGTGAAGGGAAGCTGGCTCGCGTTCAAGAGGATTCTCAGATGCAACCCCTTTCATAAGGGAGGCTATGACCCTGTGCCCTAGCTCCCCCACTGAACAAAACGAGAGGAACAAGCTATGTTTTCAACCATTGGATACTATATTTGTATCCCCTTTGCCTGGCTGGTCCGGCTGTTCTACAACCTGACCAATTCCTACGGCATGGCCATTATTCTCTTCACCCTGGTCATTAAGCTCATCATGCTCCCCTTCCAGATGAAGTCCAAAAAGAGCATGATGCGCATGAGCCGCATGTCCGGCCGCCTCCAGGAAATCCAGAAGAAATATGCCAACAACCAGACCAAACAGGCCGAGGAGATGCAGAAGCTCTACGCCGAGGAGGGCGTCAGCCCCATGTCCGGGTGTTTGTGGAGCTTTCTGCCCCTGCCCATCCTGCTGGCCTTGTATTCCATCATCCGCCAGCCCATCACCCACTTCATGATGCTGAGCCAGGACGTGGTCCAGCAGATGGTGGACGCCGTCAGCGGCGCGGGATTGAGCCTGGAGGGCATCGCCCAGATGAAGGACGGGGCCGCTATGGTCCGGGACGGGGTCACCCAGCTCATGCCCTACGGACAGATCAACCTGGTGAAGACCATCGCCTCCGAGCTTCCGGAGGTGGGGGCCTCCGTGCCTGGATGGATCAACATGAACTACACCTCCTTCGGCCTGGACATGGCCGCCAACCCCTGGAGCATGGTGAAGGGCTTCTCCTTCACCTGGGCCGCCATCGGCCTGATTTTGATCCCCATCCTGGCGGGCGGAAGCCAGTGGCTTTTGACCAAGATCACCATGAAGCACCAGCCCCAGACGGACCCCTCCGCCGCCAGCGCCAACCGCATGATGATGTTCATGCCCCTGTTCTCCGTCTATATCGCCTTCACCATGCCCGCGGCCCTGGGCCTGTACTGGATTGCCCAGAGCGCCATCTCCGGCGTGCAGGAATTCCTCATGGGGAAATTCTTCAACAAGAAGCTGGAGGAAGAGGAGAACGCCCGCTATGAGGCCCGCCAGGCGGAGCGGAAGAAAAAGATGGAGGAGGCCAAGGCCCTCCAGGAGCAGCAGCGCCAGCAGGCCGCCCAGAAGCAGACCCTGAAGGAAAAGCAGAAGGCCGCCCGGGACGCCAAGGCCGCCAAAGCCGCCAAGGCCGGGACCGCCACCACGGAGGCCGGCCGGGTGGGGGACAGGCCCTACGCCAGGGGCCGGGCCTACAAACCGGACCGCTATGACGAAACGTAAAGGTGGAAGCCGTTATGAGAGAGTATATTGATGTAACGGGCAAGAATGAGGACGAAGCCATCTCCAAGGCCCTGGCTCAGCTGAACCTGGACCGGGACGACGTGTCCGTGGAGGTGCTGGAGCGGGCCAAGTCCGGCTTATTAGGCCTCGGCGCCTGCCAGGCGAAGATCCGCGTGTATTACGGCCCGGAGGAGTAAGAGGAG
>VSMY01000195.1 GCA_009773995.1 Oscillibacter sp.
ACTTCATGCCCGGCGCGCCGGGCATGAAGTACCGCCCCTACGCCCCTAAGGCCCCGGTGACGGTGGTCACCGGCTCCCCCATGAACTCCGCCCGGAAGATCGCGGAGCGGGCGGGTCCGGGAACCGGGGTCATCTGCTTCGACGAGTACGCCCATCTCTTTACCCAGCAGGTGGTCCGCACTCTGGGCCCCTGCAGCGACAAGCAGATTCAGGCTCAGCGGGTGTTCGAGGCCCTGCGGAGCTTCGACAGCAGCGAGGTGGAGGAGATTTTCGCCCAGTGCCCGGACAACCGCGGGCTGGGCCTGGCCATCGGCAACCGGCTGAAAAAGGCCGCGGGCTTCCACATCGTCAACGCGGACAGCCAGCGGATCATCCTGGGCGTCACCGGGGGCACCGGCGCGGGAAAGAGCAGCGCCCTCCAGGCCATCCGGGACCTGGGAGGGAACGTCATCGACTGCGACGCAGTCTACCACCAGGTGCTGAACGACAGCGAGGACTTCAAAAACGCCATCAATGTGCGCTTCCCCGGCGTCTTCACCGCCGACGGCCGGCTGAACCGGAAGAAGCTGGGCCAGGAGGTCTTTGCCAAGCGGGATCGGCTGGACCAGCTGAATGCCATCGTCTACCGCTTCCTCCTGCCGGAGCTGGAGGCCATGGTGGAGGCTTCCGAGGGCCTCTGTGCCCTGGACGCCATCAACCTCTTCGAGAGCGGCCTGGACCGCCTCTGCGACCGCACCGTGGCCGTGACGGCCCCCACGGAGCTGCGGGTCAAGCGCATCATGGCCCGGGACCACATCACGGAGCAGTACGCCCGCCTGCGCATCGGCGCACAGAAGCAGGACGAGTACTACCGGGGCAAATGCGACTGTGAGCTGAACAACGCCACGGAATCCCCGGAGGAGTTCCGCCGGGACGCCTACCTGTTCTTCGAGCGCCTGGTGGAGGCCGTCCAGGAGGAGAAGCGCCACGGCTAATATTAGGAGGTAATTGACTATGGAAAAATCCGAATACAAGGAGCTGAAGAAGCAGCTCCTCTCCACGAAGAAAAACGGCTACGACCTGCTCGCCGAGAAAGACCGGACGGCCATGGAGGACTACTGCGCCGGCTACAAGCGCTTCCTGGACGTGAGCAAGACGGAGCGCCTCTGCGCCGCGGAAACCATCCGCCTGGCGGAGGCCGCGGGCTACCGGCCCTTTGTGCCGGGAATGGCCGTGAACCCCGGAAACAAGTTCTATGTCTGCAACCGGGGCAAGGCGGTTATGCTGGCCCACATCGGGCAAAAGCCCCTCTCGGAGGGCGTCCAGCTGGCGGCGGCCCACATCGACTCCCCCCGGCTGGACCTGAAGCCCAACCCCCTCTATGAGGACAGTGAGCTGGCCTATTTCAAAACCCACTACTACGGCGGCATCCGCAAGTACCAGTGGGTCACCATCCCCCTGGCCCTCCACGGCGTGGTCATTCGGAAGGACGGGACCCGTGTCACCGTCCGCATCGGCGAGGAGGAGGGGGAGCCCCGGCTGGTCATCACGGACCTCCTGCCCCACCTGGGGGCCGCCCAGAACAAGAAACCCCTGGCGGAGGCTGTCCCCGGCGAGACGCTGAACCTGCTGCTGGGCAGCGTGCCCATCGGCGGCGAGGAGGAGTCCGGCCGGGTGAAGCTGGCCGTCATGAAGCTGCTCCACGAGAAATACGGCGTGGTGGAGGACGACCTCAGCTCCGCCGAGCTGGAGGCCGTCCCGGCGGTGAAGTCCTGCGACATCGGCCTGGACCGCTCCATGATCGGGGCTTACGGCCACGACGACCGGGTCTGCGCCTACGCCGCCCTCAAGGCTCTGCTGGACCTGGAGGAGACCCCGGCGAAGACCGCCGTGTGCATCCTGGCGGACAAGGAGGAGATCGGCTCCGACGGCGTGACGGGCATGCAGTCCGCCGCCTTCGACGCCTTCATCGAGGACCTGTGCGCCGCCCAGGGCGCGGCCCTTCGGAGGTGCTTTGCCAAGTCCTTCTGCCTCAGCGCCGACGTGACGGCGGCCTATGACCCGAACTTCCCCGACGTGTTCGAGAAGCGCAACGAGTCCCAGCTGAACTACGGCGTGGGCCTTTGCAAGTACACCGGGGCCCGGGGCAAGTCCGGAGCCTCCGACGCGGACGCGGAGACCGTGGCCTACGTCCGGCGGCTTTTCGACGAGGCGGGGGTCGTCTGGCAGATTTCGGAGCTTGGCAAGGTGGACGCCGGAGGAGGCGGCACCGTGGCCATGTATATGGCCAACCGGAACATCAACACCCTGGACGCGGGGGTCCCGGTGCTGAGCATGCACGCCCCCTTCGAGACCGTCTCCAAGCTGGACTGCTACGAGACCTACAAGGGCATGAAGGCGGTTTTCCAGGCGAAGGAATAAGACAAAAACAGGGCTGTGCCTCTCGGCACAGCCCTGTTGATATGTGTGCGGTCAGCCCGCGGGCACTTGGTTCGCGTCGACCCGGCAGCTGAGCCGGAGTCCCTCCAGAAGGTCGTAGGTAAAGTTGCCCGATCCGTTGGTAAAGACGACCCGCCAGGAGAGGACGCCGTCCGTCCGGCCCTCCTCCTGGAGGGCGGCGGTATAATCGGCGCGGGTCTGTTCTCCGGACATATCGGAAAACAGAAATTGGACGGAATCCCCCACCCAGGGAAGAAGATCGGAGAAGGCCTCGTCCCGCCGGAAACAGGTGAAGTGGTAGCCCTTTCCGGGGCTCTCCGGGTCCTCAAACCGAACGGTGTAGGCGCAGGCCTGGTACAGAGGGAAGGGGGTCTTGATGGTGAACACCGCCTCGTAGGGGGAATAGACGTCCACGGCGACCTCCGCCTCGTATTCGCCCGCGCTGGTAAATTCGCTGCCGTCCAGCCCCAAGGAACGGGCCATGCCCGTCCCGGCATAGGATCTCAGCGGCTGGACTCTCTCCTCCGGCTCGGAGCCGGCGGGGGTTTGGGGAATCGGCTCCTCCGGCAGGGGGACCTTTTCCACGCTCTCGCTCAGGCAGCGGTACAGGAAGGTGGCAATCTGCCCCCGTGTGCAGGTCTCGCCGGGGGAGAAGGTGGTCTCGGAGGTGCCGGAGGTGATGCCCCGTTCCACGGCCCAGGCCACGGCCTGGGCATAGGGGGCGTTGGGGGCCACATCGGTGAAGGCTCCGGGAGCGCTGGCCTCGGGAGACCCGGCGTAGCGCCAGAGAAAGTCCATGGCCGTGCCCCGGGTGCAGGGGGCGGGGGGGTCGAAGAGGACGGCTCCCACG
>VSMY01000196.1 GCA_009773995.1 Oscillibacter sp.
TAATTATTGACGGACAAACCGGGGGCCCGCCCCGAAAAAATGAAGGCGGAACGTAAGCCATGTATCAGACCGTTCGTTATGAAAAGAAAGACAGCATCGGCATTGCCACCATCAACCGTCCCGAGGCGCTGAACGCCCTGAACTCCCAGGTCATCTCCGACCTGGAGGCTTTGATTTCAGAGGTGGAGAAGGACACGGAGCTCCGGGCCTTCATCCTCACCGGCGAGGGCCGCTCCTTCGTGGCCGGGGCGGACATCGGCGAGCAGAAGCCCATGGACGTGGCCCAGGGCCGCAAGTGGGGCCAGCGGGGCAGCGCGCTGTTCCGCCGGATTGAGAAGCTGGAGATTCCCACCATCGCGGCGGTGAACGGCTTCGCCCTGGGCGGCGGCTGCGAGATTGCCATGAGCTGCGACATCATTCTGGCGGCGGGCCCCAACGCCGAGGGCAAGGGCGGCGCGAAGTTCGGCCAGCCGGAAGTCGGCCTGGGCATCACCCCCGGCTTCTCCGGCACCCAGCGGCTGCCCCGCCGGGTGGGCGTCGCCAAGGCCAAGGAGCTGATCTTCTCCGGCAAGGTCATCGGCGCCGCCGAGGCCAAGGCCATCGGCCTGGTGAACGAGGTCTACGCCCCCGAGGAGCTGATGGACGCCGCGGTGAAAATGGCGCAGTCCTTTGTAGTGAACGCCCCCATCGCCGTGAAATACTCCAAGGCCTGCATCGATCGGGGAATGCAGATGGACATCGACGACGGCATCGCCCTGGAAAACGAGCTCTTCGCCATGTGCTTCGCCACCGAGGACCAGAAAGAGGGCATGAGCGCCTTCCTGGAGAAGCGCAAGGAAAAGCACTTCCAAAATAAATAAGTCCCAGGGACATTTTATCACAGGAAAAGGAGTTCGGAAAGCATGAAAAAAGTTCGTGTGATCACCGCGGAAGAAGCGGCGCTGATGGTCAAGGACGGCGACACCGTCTCCACCGGCGGATTCGTCAGCTGCGCCTGCCCCGAGGCGCTGACCAAGGCTCTGGAGCAGCGCTTCGTGGAGACCGGGCATCCCAAGGACCTGACCCTCTTCTTCGCGGCCGGTCAGGGCCACCGGGACGGCACCGGCGGCGACCACTTCGGCCATGAGGGCATGTGCCGGCGCGTGGTCGGCGGCCACTGGGACCGAGCGGCCAAGCTGGGCGAGCTGGCCCTGGCCAACAAGCTGGAAGCCTATAACCTGCCCCAGGGCGTCATCACCCACATGTACCGGGACATCGCGGCCCACAACATCGGGACCATCACCCACGTCGGGCTCTACACCTTCGTGGACCCCCGGAACGGCGGCGGCAAGCTGAACGAGTGCACGAAAGAAGACCTGGTCAAAATTGTCAACATCGAGGGGGAGGAGCGGCTCCTCTACAAGCCCATCCCCATCAACGTCTGCCTGGTCCGGGGCAGCTACGCCGACGAGTACGGCAACTGCACGGTACATCGGGAGATCGGCCCCCTGGACGTCACCGCCCAGTGCCAGGCCACCAAGAACTCCGGCGGCATCGTCATCGTCCAGGTGGAGAAAATCGTCCAGGGCGGCACCCTGGACCCGCGCCTGGTGAAAATCCCCGGCATCTACGTGGACGCCATCGTCGTGGGTTCCCCCGAGGACAACAACCAGTGCTTAGGCATGCCCTACGACGGGGCCCTCAGCGGCGAGTTCCGCATCCCCGTGGACGACATCCCCTCCATCCCCCTGGACGCCAAAAAGATCCTGGCCCGCCGGGCCGCCATGGAGCTGCCCCAGGACGCCATCGTGAACCTGGGCACCGGCGCGCCGGAGAAAATCGCCAACGTGGCGGCGGAAGAGGGCATCTCCAACAAGATGACCCTGACCGTGGAAGCGGGAAGCATCGCCGGCGTGCCCTACGGCGGCACCCAGTTCGGCGGCGCGGCCAACTCCATGGCCATCCTGGACCACAACGTGCAGTTCGACTTCTACCAGGGCGGCGGATTGGACGTGGCGTTCCTTGGCCTGGCCGAGACGGCCCCCAACGGGGACCTGAACGTCTCCAAGTTCGGC
This sequence comes from Oscillibacter sp., assembly GCA_009773995.1. Lineage (GTDB taxonomy): Bacteria > Bacillota > Clostridia > Oscillospirales > Oscillospiraceae > Oscillibacter. Next base: position 2,055 of record VSMY01000196.1, read on the forward strand.
ACCCGCCTGGCGGGCGCGGGCGGCTTCATCGACATCACCCAGAACGCCAAAAAAGTGGTCTACTGCGGCACCTTCACCGCCAAGGGCCTGAAGACCGAATGCCGGGACGGCAAGCTGGTCATCACCCAGGAGGGCGGAAAGAAAAAATTTGTCAACCAGGTGGAGCACATTACCTTCTCCGGGGACTACGCCAACAAGGTGGGCCAGCCCGTGCTGTACGTCACCGAGCGGGCGGTCTTTGAGCTCCGGCCCGAGGGCGTGACCCTCATCGAAATCGCCCCCGGCATCGACCTCCAGACCCAGGTGCTGGACCAGATGGAGTTCATGCCCAAAATCGCCGAGGACCTGAAGCTCATGGACGAGCGCATCTTCAAAGATGAGCTGATGGGCCTGGCGAACGACTAATCCACAAACCCCCAACTAAAATCAGGAGGAAACAAAAATGGCCTTAATGACCCCCCAAGAGTACATCGAGAGCCTGCGCAAGCTGAAGACCCGGGTGTACATGTTCGGCGAGGAGATTGAGAACTGGGTGGACCACCCCATGATCCGCCCCTCCATCAACTGCGTCGCCATGACCTACGCCCTGGCCCAGGACCCCCAGTACGCGGATCTCATGACCGTGAAGTCCAGCCTGACGGGCCACACCATCAACCGCTTCACCCACCTGCACCAGTCCACGGAAGACCTTGTGAACAAGGTCAAGATGCAGCGCCTGCTGGGCCAGAAAACCGCCAGCTGCTTCCAGCGCTGCGTGGGCATGGACAGCTTTAACGCCGTCTTCTCCTCCACCTACGAGATTGACGAAAAATACGGCACCCACTACCACGAGAACTTCAAGAACTTCCTGACCATGGTCCAGGACAACGACCTCACCGTGGACGGGGCCATGACGGACCCCAAGGGCGACCGCTCCAAGGCCCCCAGCGCGCAGGCGGACCCGGACATGTACGTCCATGTCGTGGAGCGCCGCCCGGACGGCATCGTGGTCTGCGGCGCGAAGTGCCACCAGACCGGCTCCATCAACTCCCACTGGCACATCTTCATGCCCACCATCTCCATGGGCGAGGCCGACAAGGACTGGGCCGTCTCCTTCGCCTGCCCCACCGACGCCGAGGGCATGTACATGATCTACGGCCGCCAGTCCTGCGACACCCGGAAGCTGGAGGAGGGCGCGTCCATCGACGTGGGCAACGC
>VSMY01000197.1 GCA_009773995.1 Oscillibacter sp.
AAGGCTCCGCCCGCGGGCCTGTCCCCTCCCGCGCCGGGCTTTGGGCCCTCCTCCCCGTCTCCCGCCGGGAGGCCCAGGGGAGGCCCGTCCCCGCCTCCCCGGCGCTCCCCGGCGTCTCGAGAGCGCCGGATTCCCCCACTGGGCGGCGTTTCCCAGCCTCCCGGACCATCTCCCAGGCCCCAGGGGCCCCAGCCGGGGGCCCCCCGGCCTCTCCGCCCGCATTTCCGGCGTATCGCCCGGCGTTTCGAAGAACCGCGCGCTTCCGCGCCGTCCCGGAGCCCGCCGGACTCCGCCGCTTCCCGCCGGTCGGGGGTTTCCCCTTCCAGACGGTATCGTCCTCTTCGGGGGCTTCCCCGTCCTCCGTCCTCCCGCCGCCCATCAGCAGGGCCTGCAGCGCCGCCCGCTGGCGTTCCAGCTCCCACCCCAGATAGTCCACGTTCCTCACATCCTCCAAAGCGCGGCGAACCGCGCCGCGTCAAATTCCGGATTCACCGCCTCCGCCGGGGAGCGGCGGTTCTCCTCCGGGCCGCCGCTTCCGGCCAGCCGCAGCAGCAGCGTCTCCATCTGCCGCCCCGTCAGGTCCGCCAGGGCCTCCGTCTCGTCGGCATAGACCCGCTCCCCCTGAAAGAAGCAGCACTCGGCCAAAATCCGCCCGTTGCAGGTCAGCACCCGCTCAAAGGGGTCCTCCGCCTCCCGGCTCTCCCGCCACAGCGCCAGCAGCCGCCCCGCCGTCGGGGGCCGCAGCTCGTCCACGTCTCTCATGCGGAGGTCTCGATCCGCTTGGCCGCTACCAGGGCGACCTTTTCCGCCACCATGGCGTTGAGCTTCCCGTCCTCCTCGATGCCGCTCCACTGGCAGCCGCTGTAGATAACCCGGCGGTCCGGCTTGCAGATCACCAGGGAGAAGTCCGCCAGGTCGTAAAAGTTGATGCCGTCGGACACGGCGCTGTCCGTGGCGTAGAGCCGCGTCAGCTCCAGGGTGTAGCGCCTCTGCCCCTCAATGGTGGCCACCGGCTCGCTCTCGCCGAAAGCCTCCACGCTCTGGGCGCTCTTGGCCGCCTTGGCGGTGTAGCTCTGCACCACCGCCACCTTCCTGCCGTCCATCTCCAGATAGATGTCGGCGCTGGTGGGAAATCCCGTCATCCTCTCTCCCCCTCTCAAATCTCAATGTGGACCGTCAGCCGCACCTGGTTCAGCCCGTGGGCCACGGCGAAGCCGAACTCCACCAGGCACACCGTGGGGTCCTCCGCCGAGGCGGTGACGGATACCCCGTCGTAGCCGTCGATGATCTCCGCCGCCAGCTTCTTCTCCAGCTCCACGATGACCTGGGACCGGATGGCCGCCCGGTTCCGGGCGTTGTTCTTCGTCCGGGAGAAGCGGCTGCGCAGGGCGGAGCGCACCGACGGAATCACGTCGTCCACAATCAAAATGGTGGTCAGCTCCCGCCACGTGGCGTCCGCCGCCCCGCCGGTTTTCGTCCGGGTGGTGATGCCCCGCACCGGGGACACCACGCCCCCCGCGCACTCCAGCGGTGTCACGCCGCCCCGGACCAGCAGGTCGATGTCGTTGTCGCTGTAATCCGCCGCCAGGCCCGTCAGGCCCTTGAGCCTGGCCCCGTTCAGAGGCGTCGCCGGGTCGGAGACGGAGGCCGCCAGAGCCGCCGCCGCCGCGGCGGCGAACACGCCGGAGATGGGCTTTCCCCCGCTGTCCAGGGCGTCGGGCCCCACCAGCACCATGCGCTCGCTGTTCAGCTCCGCCGCCCGGCTCACCAGCTCGGAAACGCCGGCCCCGGCGCAGCCCACTACGCCGATGCGCTCGCGCCGGAGGGCGGAGGCCTCCTCCACGGCGTCCCGCAGGGCCTTGTGTACGTCCGCCTCCCCGCTGTCGCAGACCAGGACCTGCGCGTCCTCCTTTCCCAGGGCGGCGAAGGCACGGGCGTAGTCCTCCGCCGTTCCCTCCTCCGCCACCCGCACCGCCGTCACGGCGGACGCGCCGTTTTCAAACAGCAGCCGCAGAAGCGTGCTCATCCCCGGCGTCTCGTCCCCGCCGAAGGCCATCACTCCGGCGGCCCAGCCCGTCACGGTGACCGGCTTGTCTACAGTCCCCTTCGCCGCCTTGGCCGCCACGCCGACGATGCGCGCCGCCCGGCCCCCGGACACCACCGAGGACGCGTCATAGACCGAGTAGACCCCCGGCCGCTCATGCAGTTCACTCATTCCGCAAAACCCCTTTCAATACAAATTCCAGGAAGTCGGGTCCCTCGTCCCCGCCCTCCGCCAGGAACAGCGCCTCGCATTGGAGCGTTCCCCGCCGGAGGAACAGCCCCGTCTGCTTCTCCCAGGCCAGGGCCTCCCAGCGCAGCTCCCCGGGCCGGACGCCCTCGGGAAGCTTCCCCAACAGCGCCGCCGCCGCCGTCTCGGCTCCCGCCTCGCACTCCGCCGCCCGCTCGGCCCGGACGTCCACGGCAATGACCCCCTCCAGCCGCTTGCCGTAGACCTCCCGGACCTGCCCGTCCTTGCCCCGGACCTCTCCCAGGTAGCCGCCCAGGCCCAATGCCCGGCCCTCCGCCGCTCCCACGGAGACGGCGGCCAGGGCGGTTTTTCGCTCCGCCGCCCACTTGCCGGGGAAGGCGGCTTCCGCCGCCAGCCCCTCGGCCCGCAGGGCGGCGATCACCGCGTCCCGGATCTGCCGTAACTCCTTCATTCCGCCTCCCTTGCCCGTTCCAGCACGGCCCGCCAGTGGCTGAGGGACCCGCCGATGTAATGGGGCCGTCCGCTCCGCACCCGGAAGCGCCGTCCGTTCCAAGTCACCTTGTCCCCGGCTTCCAATTCGGCCTTTCCCAGGTACAGCCATAGCCGCCCGTCCAGCCCCCCGATGGGCGACGGCTCCGGCCCGTCCTCGCTCCGCTCCCTCACCGGTTGGAGGAAGGCCCGGACGGCCTCCGCCGTCCCGCCCCGTGCCACCGTCACCTCCTGGCCGTACCGGCGGAGGATCTCGTCCACCCAGCGGGTCACCCTTCCACCCCCTGGGCCCAGAGCCCCGCCGCCCGGACGAAGGGCTCCATCAGCCGCTCCGCCGCCTGCCGGAGGCCCTCCGCCCGCCGGGCCCGGTCTCCGCCGTTTCCTAAGCTCACGGAAATATCCCCGGCGGAGAAGGAGACTGCGCCTCCGCTCCCCGCCGCCAGGTCCGCCGCCCCCATGCCGGCGGCGGCGCAGGGCAGGGCCTCGCCGCAGTCCTCCGCCGTCACCCCC
>VSMY01000198.1 GCA_009773995.1 Oscillibacter sp.
GGCATCAGTAAGGACGTCGAAGGCGGCATCAAGCTGGCGGAGGAGCTGGCGGCCGAGCTGGGCGGCGTTGTCGGCGGCTCCCGCGCCACCATCGACAGCGGCTGGCTGTCTGCGGACCATCAGGTGGGCCAGACGGGCAAGACGGTGCACCCGAAGGTGTACGTGGCCCTGGGCATCTCCGGCGCGATTCAGCACAAGGCGGGCATGCAGGACTCCGAGTGCATCATTGCGGTGAACAAAAACGACACCGCCCCCATCTTCGAGATTGCGGACTACGGCATCTGCGGGGACCTCTTCAAGGTCACCCCGCTGCTGACCGAGGCCATCCGGGCTGCCAAGGCCGCCAAGTGATACTTTTTCTCGAGAGAAAAAGTATCCAAAAAGAGCTTTAGGTTCGCTCTGGTTGTCTGGAGTTTCTCTAGGCCGGAGCGACGGCAACCTAGTTTGAGTGTAACGAAAAGACCGAGGGGCGCAAGCCCTTCGGTCTTTTTCTGCTGGTAATAGGCGGAGCCGGAGCAACGGCGGCGAAGACATAGCTAGAAGGACCGCCGGAGGAAATCCGGCGGTCCTTTTATCCATGGCTACAGGTAGTTCAGCGGGTTCTTGGCCACGCCGTTGTAGCGGACCTCGAAGTGACAGTGGCTTCCGGTGGAGTTGCCGGTGGAGCCGGCCCGGGCGATTTGCTGGCCCTTGTAGACCTTTTGGCCCACGGAGACCGTCAGGCTGCTGTTGTGCCCGTACCGGGTCACATAGCCGTTCCCATGGTCGATCTGGACCAGGTAGCCGTAGCCGCCCATCCACCCGGAGTAGGTGACCGTGCCGCCGTCCGCGGCGTAAATGGGAGTCCCTCTCGGGACGGCGATGTCGATGCCCTTGTGGTTCGTGGACCCGATGCCGCCGGGGGAGCTCCGCCCGCCGAACCGGGAGGTGATGCGCCCCGTGGTGGGCCAGCGGAAGCTGCCGGTGGGGAGCCAGGTGGGCCGGGGCTTCGTGCCCTGGAGCCGGTATTCCGTGACGGGCTGGCGGAGCGTGACGCTGGAGAGGACGGTCCGCTCCGTTTCCTGGCCGTTGATATAGGTGACGTTGGCCACCGTGTCCGCCGCGCCGAATTCTCCGGCGGAGGTCACCTTGTAGTCGCCCACGTAGATGTCCGGGCTGTCGGTGTATTCCACGTCGAAGGCCACGCTGTCCACATACCGCTCCTGCTGGACCACGGTCATGGTCAGGTAGGGCACGGAGGCGGACATGGTGAGGATTTCGCCGATCTGCAGTTTGTCGATGTTGTAGCCGGGGTTCAGGGCCTCCAGCTCCTTGGAGGTCAGGCCGTGGTCCTCGGCAATCTCGGACCAGGTGTCCCCCTTAGCCACGGTGTAGGTGACTTCGGCGGTCTTGGTGCTGTAAAGGGTCTCGGCCACGTAGCCCAGGTTCATCAGGCTGTCGGTGGGCACGTATTCCTCCTTGACTTCTACGTTCTCGGCAAAGGAGACGGAGATGGTGCCCTCGTTGGTGGCGGAGAGCTGGATCTGCTTCAGCAGCTGCTCCAGAGCTCCCTGGTAGGGCGTGGCCCCGATGCGCTCCCCGTCCACATAGAGGCAGTAGGCGGCGGTGACCATACCTACCTCTTCGCTCAGGGCCTCCTCGTAAACCTCCTTGTCCACCAGGTCCTGGCGGCGCAGAAGGCCGGAGGAGTACTGAATCAAGGAGTCGTCGATGGTAAAGCTCCGGCCCAGGGTTCGGGCGGTGACCTGCTCCAGCTCCGTCCGGGCCGCCTCGGCCTCCGCCTCGCTGGAGAGGGAACCCAGGACCTTCCCGTCATAGGTGACGGTAACGCCGTTGGTGTAGGTGGAGACGAACAGCACGGCCGCCGCCATCACGCAGCCCCCCGCCAGGAAGACGGCGGGGTGGATACGCCAACGGCGCTTTTTCTGGGCGCTCCGGGCGCTCTTCTGCCGGGAGGCGCTGTTCTTTTGCAGCACCCGCTCCTGGAGGAGGCTTCCCCACATGGGCAGCAGGCCCCAGAGCAGTAAAATCAATTGAATGGGCAGCCGTTCGGACTCCGGAAAGCGGTGGGCCTTGTTTTCCCGGACGATGCGCCGCCAGCGGCGGCGGAAATGCAGCCGCTTTTCGGCAATGGCCTTCCGGGGAGAACGGCTCTCCTGCCGCTCCGGCGGACGGGCCTTCCGGGGGGCGCGGCGGTCCCGGCTGCGGGAGGCGGCCCGGCGCTCCGGACGCTCCCTTCTGCCTTCCTCCGGCTCCCAATCCCGGATGGACGGCGGGAGGTCCCACTCCCGCCAGGGGCTCCAGCCCTCGGGAAAGTCCTCCCGCTCTCCGGCGGCCTCCGGCTTCGGCTTGCCGTCCTGCCGGGGCGGGGCCTGGGCGGCGGTTTTTTTCCTGTCTTCGCTCATAGGGTCTCCTTGCGGCGGACGCGGGCCCGCTCTGAAAAAGTTACAATTTGTTACCAATGCCTATCATACCGCTTTTTTCCCCTTCCGTCAAGTCCCGAGAGGGGCAAAAAAGCGGGGGATTCCCGAATGTTTCCGGCGTTTTCGACAGAAGACGCCCCAGGCGGCGGGTTCAGTGTGCCACATTGGGGCTGGGAATTGGTGACAAAACCGTAAATTTTTATGGGGCCGTCCCGAAATTTGGATTGACCGGGGCGGGCAAACGTGTATAATGGAGTTGTAAAACCCCGCGAAGACTTGTACATCTGGAGGAAAAGACATGTTTGAATTTCTAATCAAAAAGCTGAAGGCCCATCCCCGCAAGATCGTGTTCACCGAGGGCACCGACCCCCGCATCCTGGAGGCCGCCGCCCGGCTGCTGTCCGCCACATTCCTGATGCCCGTGCTGGTGGGCAACCGGGAGGAAATCCTGGCCGCCGCCGAGGAGGTGGGCTTCAACGTCAAGGGCGCGGAGATCCTGGACCCCGAGACCTTTGAGGATATGGACAAGATGGTGGCCGAGATGGTGGCCCTCCGCAAGGGCAAGATGACCGAGGACCAGTGCCGGGCCGCCCTGAGGCAGGGCAACTACTTCGGCACCATGCTGGTGAAGATGGGCTATGCCGACGCCCTCCTGGGCGGCGCCACCTACTCCACCGCCGATACCGTCCGCCCCGCCCTCCAGCTCATCAAGACCAAGCCGGGGTGCAAGATCGTCTCCAGCTGCTTCATCCTGGTCCGCCCCTCCGCCACCGGCGACCCGGACGTGTTCGCCATGGCGGACTGCGCCATCA
>VSMY01000199.1 GCA_009773995.1 Oscillibacter sp.
CCGCCCGCAGGTCCCGGGCCTGCTGGCAGCGGGCCTCATAGCCCTCCGGGTCGTTGTCCAGCAGGGGGGCGCTGAGGGCGCGGAAATCCCCCTCCTCATTCTCCGGCACGCCGGGGGGGACGACGCCCTCCGCCGGCAGGGCCGCCGCCCCCGCCGCCTGGGCCAGGGCGTTTCGGTCGATGGCCAGGGTCATGGCCTCCCGGAGGGCCGGGTCGGCGAAGGTCTCGGACGCGCAGTTGAACAGGGCGGCGTAGGTGGCCAGCTCCGGCAGGGGGGACCACTCCGGGTCCGCCGCCAGCTCCGTCAGACGCTGGTCCGGCAGGGGCCAGACGGCGTCCACAGTCTTGCTCTCATAGAGGGACCAGGCTTCCTCCGCCGATCCGGCGAAGTGGAAAGTGACGCTCTGGGGGCCCGGCTGGGCGGCGTAGTAGCGGCTGTTGGCCTCCAAGCGGAGGGAGCGGCCCTCCTCCTGGGCGGCCAGGGTATAGGGCCCGTTGGTCACCAGCTGGGTGGGGTCCGCCTCCCACCAGGACTTGTCCCCGGAGGCGGCCTTCAGCTTCTGCACCACGTCCTGGCGCAGGGGCATGGCGGCGGGGGAGGTGCAGACCTCCTTCAAGAACCAGTCGTAGCGGCCGTTCAGCGTCACCACCAGGGTGCTGTCGTTTTTCGCCGTCACCTGGAGGAGGCTCATGTCCTTGGCGGCACGGGCCTCCTGATAGCCCTTGACCACGGAGAGGAGGTCCGCGTACCGGGAGCCGGTGGCGGGGTTCGCCAGGCGCTGCCAGGCGTAGACAAAGTCCCCGGCGGTGACGGGCTGCCCGTCGGACCAGCGGGCGCTGCGGAGGCGGAAGGTATAGGTGACGGTAATGGCGCCGTCCTTGGTCTCCTCCTCCTGGTCCACGCTTTTGGCCATGCCGGGGAGGACGCTGGTTTTCCCCGCGCTGTCCACCGTCACCCGCATAAGGTTCTCATAGAGATGGGCCAGGACCGTCTGGCCCTCGGTGTCCTCGGCGTAAATGGGGTCCAGGGACTCCGGGGCGGAGCCCACGCAGACGGCCAGGGCCATGCCCTCGCCGTCCTTGGCGCAGCCGGACAGCGCCGCGGCGCACAGCAGCACGGACAGCGCCAGGGCCGTCAGGCGTTTGACGAACTGTTTCATAAAACCTCCAGAGACGGACCGTCTCTTCATTTCTGATTGCGGCCGCACCGCCGCCTGGGCGGATTTGGCAGACATTTATTATAAAGAATTTCGCCCGCCTTGTAAAGGCGGGCGGGGCAAAAAAGGTACAAATATGACAAAAATTTAGGAACCGTTCAAATTTTGGGCAAGGCCTCCGGGCCTCAAAGCGTTTCCAGAACCTCCGCCACGGTGCGGCAGCGGGTGGAAAAGCGGGCCCGGAGCTCCGGCGCGGCAGTCTCCATCAGGTAGGGGCGGCCCACCTGTTCCAGCATGGAAACGTCGTTGTAGTTGTCCCCGAAGGCCATGACCTCCTCCATAGAGACGCCCAGAGCCCCGCAGAGCCGTCGGACCCCCAGGCCCTTGTCCGCCAGGGTGAAGTCCAGCCAGACCTCTCCGGCCACGGCGCAGCGGAAGTGCCGCTCCCACTTGGGGAACAGGGCGGCCTTGGCGGCCTCGACGCCCTTGGGGCAGTAGGCGGAGACCTTGACAACGTCTTCCGGTACGTCCGCCGGGGCGGGGAGGACGGCGGTGCGGTTGCCCAGGAACCAGCGAATCTGGTCCTCCAGGTCCGGGGTCTTGGGGCAGAGGTAGCTGACGTCGGCGCCGGAGATCAGCACCTCCGTCTCCGGCAGGGCCAGAATCTCCCCGCACAGCTCCTCGGCGAGACGGCGGTCCATGACGGTCTTGCTTAAAATGGGCCCGGGGCTTCCGGGGCCGTAGACCACCGCGCCGTTCTCGCAGAGGAAGGGGACCTTGTCCGCCACCGGGGCGAAGAGCCGCCGGAGGCTGGTGTACTGCCGCCCGCTGGCGGGGCAGAAGAGAATCCCCTCCTTTTCCAGGCGATGGATGTGGGCAAAGATCTCCGGGGGAATCTCCGTGGCTCCGCTCTGGAGCAGGGTCCCGTCGATGTCGCTGGCAATGAGGCGGATCATGGGTGGGATACCTTCTTTCTCGTTATATCAGGTAACATTCAAAAAATGCGAGCACCAAAAACAAGGCAAAAAGCGCCGCCGTGACGGCTGGGTGGATGCTGAATACGCTGAGTCCCCAGCTTATCCGCCGGCGCTCTTCAGGCGGCAGCTTCGCGTTTATGTAAGCGGCATAGACCGCGAGCGCGGTAAAGGGAAGCAGCGTGAGGGGATACAGGATTTTGGCAATGTTCTCCGGGGCCAGGGCCAGAAGGGAGACGGACGCGGCATACCCCAGCACGGAAATGAAATCCAGACGTTCGTACTGCCTCCGGGAATACTTCTTTTTCATGCTTCCGCTCCTTCTTAGCTCCGTGCCGCTTTACCGTCCCAGTGTACCCCATCCCCAGGCGGCGGTCAAGCCTGAATTTTCGGCCCTTCCTCCCCCTGTCAAAAATCCGTGCGGAACTGCAAGGAAACGCCGCTGGCGTTCTCCGGGAAAACCCTCTATAATAGAGCCAAATCCAACACAGGAGGTCACAGCATGCGTTTGGGAAGCAACCTATCCGACGCCCGGAAGAAAAAGGGCCTGTCCCAGGAGGCCGTGGCGGAAAAGCTGGGGGTGAGCCGCCAGACCATCTCGAAATGGGAGATGGACGAAACCCTGCCGGACATCCGCCAGTCCAAGCGCCTGGCGGTGCTCTACGGCCTGACCCTGGACGAGCTGATCGAGTTCGACCTGGAGGTCCGGGAGATTCAGGAGACCATCGACCGCACCCGGGAGGAGGTCTCGGAGAAAATCGACTGGACCAAGGCTTGGAGCAAAAAGTACCCCGTCCTGGCCCAGTACCAGTCCCAAGTGGACGCCGCTCCCTACGCCGCAGAGCTGGAGCGGCTGCTGGAACGGCTGAAACGGGATTACGGCTACAAAGAGCTGGACGCCTTCCTGGTGCTGAAGGACATTCTGGCCCAGGTTTGGAAGGCCCGGAAGAGCTCCTGAAATCCCATGGAAACAGGCGGCTGCCCGGCGGGGCAGTCGCCTGTTTTTGTAAACAGAAAACCACCGGCTAAGCCGGTGGTTCCAAAAAGCTTTAGCTATGCCAAGAAAAAATATCCTCCT
>VSMY01000002.1 GCA_009773995.1 Oscillibacter sp.
GTGGTAGTGCTACCGCCCTGGACGTGGCTTTGGACTCCGCTGCCGCCGCGGCCCTGGTGTGCTCCGATACCACCAACGTGGCTAGTACTCCCACTAACCGGAAGATCACCTTCAGCAAGGGTGTTGCGGATACAAAGCTGGCCAAGGATGCGACCATCACCTACACGTTGACTGTTGGTACTGCTCACATTGCGACCGGTGCGGCTGCGATTACCACTCCGACCGTCACGGTTACTGCGGCTAACTGATTACCCAGCATAAATCTAAGCAATCCCACACACAGAGAAGGACCCGCCCCGCCTGGGGCGGGTCCTTTTCGGATGGAAGGGGAGCGGGAAGAAAAATTTCTCTTGCGTATCCCGGCGGGGCGAAGGAACTTCCGCAAGTCATACGTGACAAACGCTCACAAATGTGCTATGATAAGGAAAAACCCGGAAAGGAGGCTTGCCCTGTGATTGAAAACCACGGCCTAATTGAATATCTCCTGCGCAGCGGCGGGGACCTCTCGGACCGGGAGAGCCTCACCGCCCGGCAGATTAAGCGCTTTACCGACGAAATGCCCGGCGGATTTTTCATCTACCGGGACGACAACGATCAGATTCTCTATGTCAATCTCGCCGTGCTCCAGATGTTTGGCTGCGAGACGGAGGAGGAGTTCCGGGCTCTCACAGGCGGGACCTTCCGGGGCATGGTCCATCCCGACGACCGGGAGAACGTGGAAGTCAGCATCCGGGAGCAGATATCCCAGAACAGCTTCGACCTGGACTATGTGGAGTACCGCATTATCCGGAAGGACGGGTCCGTCTGCTGGGTGGAGGACTTCGGCCACTTTATCGAGACGGAGAACCTGGGGGGCGTGTTTTACGTCTTCTTGGCGGACATCACGGAGCGGCACCGCCGCCGGGCGGCGGAACGGGCCGCCATACTGGAGGAAAAGCTCCAGAAGGAGCGGGAGCTTCAGGAGCAGGCGGAACAGACTCTGGATTTCCTGGAGCAGATGAACGACGAGCTGGTCCGCCGCCTGGAGCTGATTGAGGGCCTGAGCGCGGACTACGAGGTGGTGTTCCACGCGGATTTGGAGGAGGACGTCATTCAGCCCTACCGGGTCAGCAGCCGGGAGTGCTTTCAATTTGGCCGGGATCTGCAGGTCCGGCCCTTCCGGGACTTTGCCGGGGACTATGTCCGGCGCTGGGTCCATCCGGAGGACCGGGAGCGGTTCAGCCGGGAGGTGGACCCCGCCTATATCCGGACGGCCCTGAGGGATCAGAAATCCTATCATGTCAATTACCGCGTCCTTCACCAGGGAGAGGCGGAGTATGTCCAGGCCTTCGTCGTCAACGTCAGCCCGGATGGGGAAGCGACTCAGATTATGTTCGCCTGCCGCACGGTGGATGAGGAGGTCCGCCGGGAGCGGGAGCGCACCGCCATTCTGGAGGCGGCTCTGGCCCAGGCGAAGCTGGCGGGAGACGCCCGGAATACCTTCCTGTCCAATATCTCTCACGACATGCGCACGCCCATGAACGCCATTGTGGGCTTCACCGAGCTGGCGAAGCGCCACCTGGGCCAGCCGGAGCGGCTGAAACGGGAGCTGGAGCGGATTGAAGCGTCCAGCGCCCAGCTGCTGGGGCTTTTGAACAACGTGCTGGAGCTGAGCTGGCTGGAATCCGGCCAGATTCACATTGAGGAGGTCCCCTGCACCCTGCCGGAGCTGGCCCGGGAGGTGTGGGGAGAGGTGCTTCCCCGGGCGAAGGAGCGGGGCGTGGAGCTGGTCCTCTCCGCCCCGGAGACGGAGCATCCCAAGGTCTGGTGCGACCGCCAAAAGCTCCGCCAGTCCCTGGAGCGCCTGGCCATGGGGGCGGTGCGCCGGGCGGAGCCCGGCGGGCGGGTGGAGCTGTCCCTCCGGGAGCGGAGCGCCACCCGGGCCTATGGGTCCTATCACTTTGCCGCCCGCTGCTCCAAGACGGCGCGCCCCCTGAACGACCAGGTGTTTGCCGCCTTTGCCCGCCGGGAAATCACCGCCGCTTCCGACGCGGCGGGCGCGGACCTGGGCCTGCCCATTGCGAAGCATGTCATGGAGCTGCTGGGGGGTACGGTGGAGGCCCAGGCCCTGCCGGACGGCGGAGGGCTGCTGACCGCGTCGCTGAACCTGCGCTTGCAGGAAGAGGCGGCCGCCCAGGCCGTCTTGTCCCCGGAGGGGGAGCGCCGGGTCCTGGTGGTGGAGGACAACGAGCTGAACCGGGAGATTGCCGTGGACCTCTTGGAGGAGGCGGGCTTCCTGGTGGATACCGCCGGGGACGGCGCGGAGGCCGTGGAGAAGGTGAAGAACTCCTGCCCCGGCCATTACGCCCTGGTGCTGATGGACCTCCGGATGCCGGTGATGGACGGCCACAGCGCCGCCCGGGCCATCCGGGCCCTGGAGAATCCCGGCCTGGCCAATGTCCCCATTGTGGCCCTGTCCGCCAATACGTTTGACGAGGACCGGAAGCAGTCCGCCGAGAGCGGCATGAACGCCCACCTGGCCAAGCCCTTGGATATCGACCGTCTGCTGGAGGTGATTTCCGGCATAACGGGGGATAAAGCGTAAAAAAACCACCGTGAACAATCACGGTGGTTTTTTTCCTCCCCGCCAGGGTGCGAACAAGCGGGGCGCGATGTCCCGAACCTCCGGCCACATGAGGAAGGCGGCCTGGAAACCCATGCCCGCTCCCAGGCGGAGCTTTTGGTTCAAGGTGTCCGCGTCGTCGAAGAGGACGAAGTGGGCCTCTCCGTCCCGGTTGTAGGTGAAGTACCGGGCGCAGAGGTCCTGGGAGAAAAAGACGGCGGGATTTTCCCGCCCCATCAGCGCCGCCAGCGCTTCCCCGGTCAGGGGTTCTCCCTCTCCGGACCGGGCGGGGAGGCGGAAGTCCATGCGGAGCCGCTGCACGTCCAGGGCCAGCCGCCCCGCGCCCCCGGCCTGGGCCACGGCCTCCTGAAGGTATTGAGAGAAGCTTCCGCCGGAGACGGCGGTGCAGAGAAGCACCGCCGCGCCGGGGGCGGCCCCGGCGTAGCCCTCGGGGAGGAACAGCGCCCGCCGGGAGGAGGAGAGCGCCGGGGCCAGGGCGGAGACAAAGGCCGTCCGGTCCCGCCGGGGGGCCTCCTCGAAGTCCAGCAGCACGCCGGAGTAGCCCCGCCGCCCGCACTCCCGCAGCACCGCGTCCCGCAGGTCCTCCGGGCTGTCGATGAAGGGGGCCTGGCGGTCGCTGACGGATAGAAGGCCCCCCTTGGTCTGCAAAAGAAGGCTCTGCCGCAGCAGCGCCGAGCCGGGGCCGATTCGATAGGCCACGTGGGCCAGATTCCGGCAGTGGCCCCGGGCCTCCTGCGTCTCTTCCGGCGTCACGGCCAGATAGATTTGCAAATTTCACTCCCCCTTGCGCTGAGGCTTGAAAGCTGGTATACTGGAAATGACTTCAAGAGATTCTATGCGAGGAGGCCGCCGCCTATGCCCCTTTCCCTGGTCCCCAGCCGCCTGTTCGGGTGCTATCGGGAGATTACGCCGGAGCTCCTCCGCCGGGCGGGCGTGACCCTGCTCCTCAGCGACCTGGACTTCACCCTGGCCCCCAAGTCCGTCCGCCGCCCGGATCCGGCCCTCCGGGCCTGGATTGCGGAGCTGAAGGCCGCGGGAATCCAGGTGATGATTGTTTCCAACAACCGCTCCGGCACCAGGGTGACGGAGTTCTGCGCGGATTTGGGGATCCCCTATCAGGGCCATGCCGGAAAGCCCTCCACCAAGGGGCTGGAGGCCGCCATGGTCCGGGACGGGACGGACCGGGCCCATACCGCCATGCTGGGCGACAAGCTGCTGACGGATATGCTGGCGGCGAACCGGGCCGGCGTGCTGGCGCTGATGGTGGAGCCCCTGGGCGGGGCCGTAACGCCCTGGCAGAAGGTGCTCCACGCCCTCCAGGCCCCCTTCAAGGCCGTCTGCCGCCGCCGGGAGGAGAGACGGAGATAGGGGCCGCTTAAAATATTTTTGCATGCTCCCGGACAATTGGAGGAAAAATACTTGCAATCACGGCCTGGATGGGATAAAATAGCTACGGCTATAATGGAAGAACCATGGAAAGAGAGAAAATGCCCTCTCACGGGTCGTTTTCTCGGATAAAGATTTGTGAGGAGGATTTTATTATGCCGACAATTTCCGCGGGCGAGTTTCGCAAGGGAATGATTTTCGAGATGGAAGGCAAGCCCATGCTGGTGGTGGACTTCCAGCACGTAAAGCCCGGCAAGGGCGCGGCGTTCGTGCGCACCAAGTATAAAAACGTCATCACCGGGGCCATCCGGGAGGAGTCCTTCAACCCCACCGCCAAATTCGAGCAGGCCAGCGTGGAGCGCAAGGACGCCGAATACAGCTACAACGACGGCGACCTGTATTACTTCATGGACCCGGAGACCTACGACATGTCCCCCCTGAACCGGGACGTGCTGGGCGAGGCGTTCAAATTCATGAAGGAGAATACCGTCTGCAAGCTGGTGAGCTACAAGGGCAGCGTCTTCACCGTGGAGGTTCCCAACTTCATGGATCTGGAGGTCACGGAGACCGAGCCCGGCGTCAAGGGAGACACCGCCACCAACGTCACGAAAAAGGCCACTCTGGAGACCGGCGCGGTCATCCAGGTGCCCCTGTTCATCAACGAGGGCGAGAAGATCCAGGTGGACACCCGCACCGGCGAATATTTAGGGCGCTGCAAAGAGTGAGATTGCTCAAAGGGGGGATTTGATCCCCCCTTTGGATTCCCTGTAAAACCATATTTTTTGTGATAAGGAGGTTTTATTTATGAGCATCACTGAGAAGGTCGCGTATCTGAAAGGCCTGGCGGAGGGCATGGACCTGGACACCGAAAAGAAGGAGGGCAAGCTCCTGGCCGCCATCATCGACGTGCTGGAGGATATTGCCCTGGAGCTGGCCGACCTTGAGGACGCCCAGGAAGAGCTGGGAGAAGGCCTGGACGCCGTCAGCGACGATCTGGAGGATGTGGAGGACCTGCTCTACGGCGAGGAAGACGAAGACGAGTACGAGCTGGACGACCTGGAAGACGACGAGGACTGCTACGCCACCACCTGCCCCGTCTGCGAGGAGACCATCTACTTCGACGAGTCCGTCTTGGAGGACGGAGAGGTCATCTGCCCCAACTGCGGCGAAAAGCTGGAGTTTGATCGGAAGAGCCTAGAGGAGGAAGAAGAGGAAGAGGGGGAATAACCCCTTTGGCCGTGAAAGCCGGACGCGAAAGCGTCCGGCTTTTCGCCGCGCCGGAAAAGACGTATTGCCAAATTCCCGCCGCCGCGGTATACTGAGTGGAGCGAGAGCATCCAAAGGAGAAGTTCCATGATTAAGGAAAAGACCTTCTACCGCGCCTTCTTCGCACTGACGCTGTCCCTGGCTTTGCAGAATCTGCTGACCTTTGGGGTAAACCTGATGGACACCGTCATGCTGGGCCGCTACAGCCAGGAGGCCATGAGCGGCGTGAGCCTGTGCAACCAGATCCAGTTCCTGCTCCAGATGCTGGTGGGCGGCGCGGGGGAGGGAGCCGTGGTGCTGGGGTCCCAGTACTGGGGCAGAAATAAGCTGGAGCCCATTCCCCACATCATCGGCGTAGCCCTGCGGTTTGGGGCGGTCCTCTCGGCCCTGCTGTTCGGGGCGGTGCTGCTGTTTCCCAAGGCGCTGCTGGGCCTTTTAAGCAGCGACGCCGGGGTCATCGCCCAGGGGGCGGCCTACTTCCGGATCATCTGCTTTTCCTACGTCATTTTCACCGTCACCAACATCCTGGTGGCCTCCCTCCGGTCCATCGGCGTGGTGAAGATCGGCTATGCCATCTCCTTCTCCACCCTGTGCATCAACGTCACGCTGAACTACCTGCTGATCTACGGGAATTTCGGCTGCCCGGAGCTGGGGGTCCGGGGGGCGGCCATCGCCACCCTGGTCTCCCGCTGCGTGGAGCTGCTGATTGTGGTCTACTACTTAAAGTACCGGGAGAAGAAGCTGAACCTGACCCTGCGGAAGCTCCTTTTCATTGACGCCAGCTATTTGAAGGACTACAACCAGGTCTCCGCCCCGGTGCTGGTGAACCAGGCCCTCTGGGGCGTGGCCCAGATGGTGCAGACCGGCATCCTGGGCCACCTGGGGGGCGACGTGACGGCGGCCAACGCCATCGCCGTCCAGGTCTATCAGGTCCTCTCCGTGGTGGCCTACGGCGCGGCCTCCGCCTCCGGCGTCGTGGTGGGGCGGAGCATCGGAGAGGGGAAGAAGGACGGACTCCGGCCCCTGGTAACCACGCTTCAGGCTCTGTTCATTGTCATCGGCCTGGCCTCCGGCGCACTGATCTTCCTGGCCCGGAATCCCATTCTAGCAATCTTCGGCGGCAAGCTGACGGCCCGGGCCCGGAGTCTGGCCCTCCGGTTTATGGCGGTTATCGCCGTCACCACCGTGGGCACCTCCTACCAAATGGCCTGTGACACGGGCATTATCCGGGGCGGGGGGGACACGGCCTTCAGCGCCAAGATGAACCTTATCAGCATGTGGGGCGTCGTGGTGCCCTTCTCCGCCCTGGCGGCGTTTTGGTGGAAGAGCCCCCCGGAGGTGGTGTTCTTCCTTTTGAAATGGGATCAGATCTATAAAATCATTCCCGTGGCCCTCCGGCTCCACAGCTGGAAGTGGGTACGGAGCGTCACCCGGCCCGACGGGGCGGAAAAGGAGGAACCCTATGTCTAAGCCCAAGGAACCCAAGAAGCCCTTCAACCCCAGAGTCCGCGCCAACGTCTATGCCCTGGCGGCGCTGTACCTGGTCTATCTCTTCTACCAGATCGCCAAGCCCTACCTGACCCGCGACCCCTATGGTCCCACCACGTTCCAGTTCACCCTGGGCGCGGCGGTTCTGGGCGGCGGTGCGGCGGTTCTGGGCTTCCTGGCCTGGAAGATGTTCAAGGCCCCCCTGCCGGAAGAATTGCGGGAGCCGGAGGAAGAAGACCCTGCCCTCCTGGAGGAAGCCGGGGAGGACGAAGGGGAGGACTGAGCCCATCAAAAAGCGGGCCCCGTGGAAAACGGGTCCCGCTCTTTTTCGTTGTTAAGCCCCCGTCCCGGCCGGGAACCGTTCTTGGAGCAGCCGCCCCATGTCCTCCGGCAGGGGGGCGGAGACCTCCACCAGCTTCCCGGTAACGGGGTGCGCCAGTGTCAGCTTATAGGAATGCAGGGCGGGCCGGGGAATGAGCCCCGGATCCTCCGTGCCATAGAGCCAGTCCCCCGCCAGGGGACAGCCCAAGGAGGCCATGTGGACCCGGAGCTGGTGGGTCCGCCCGGTCTCGGGCCGGAGAGCCAGGAGGCTGAGGCCCTCCCCCTTGGCCAGTACCGCGTAATGGGACACGGCGGGGGCTCCATCCGCTCGGACGCGCCTGGCCACCACGGAGCTTTCGTCCCGTCCGATGGGTGCGTCCACGGTCCCCCGCTCCGGCATGGGACAGCCCAGGCAGATTGCCCGGTACTCCCGCCGGAAGGACTCCGTGTGCAGGGCCCGCCGGAGCAGGTCGTGGACGTAGCCGCTCTTGGCGACGACCATCAGCCCGGTGGTGCCCTTGTCCAGGCGGTTCACGGGGTGGAAAATGAAATCCGCCCCCCGCTCCCAGGCCAGGGCCCCCGCCACCGTGGGGGTGCCGGGGAGGAAGTTGGAGGCGTGGGCCGTCATGCCCGCGGGCTTGTCCACAATCAGCAGATGCTCGTCCTCCCAGACCACCGGCAGGGGCCAGGGCCCCGGCGTGACGGCGCTCTTCGGCGGGCGGCGGTCCTCCGTCTCCACCGCCAGCACGTCCCCGGCCCGGAGGATATGGGGCGTGTGGACGGGGACGCCGTTGACGAAGATGCAGTCCCCTCCGTGGGCCAGCCGGGAGACGGCGTGGGCGGAAAAGTGGAGCTTGGCCCGGAGGATGTGCCGCACCGCAGCCCCGTCCTCCTCCGGGAGGACGACCCTGGTAACGACCGCCATCACTCCACCTTCTTCCGATCTCTGGAGAGGTCCAGGCGCACCAGCGTCCCCTGGCCTGGCCGGGAGGCGATGGAGATATCGTGTCCCAGACGGTCCAGCACCTGGCGGCAGAGGTAGAGCCCGATGCCCGTGGACTTCTTGTCCTCCCGGCCGTTGAAGCCGGTGAAGCCCTTCTCGAAGACCCGTGGCAGGTCCTCGGGGCGGATGCCGATGCCGCTGTCGGCGATGACCAGGGTGTCCCCGTCCCCGTAGACGCGGACCCGGCCCCCTTCCGGGGTGTACTTCACGGCGTTGGACAGCAGCTGCTCGATGACGAAGGCCAGCCACTTCTCGTCCGTCAGCACCGTCCTCCCCGTCTCCTGGAGGTCCAGGGATATCCGTTTCAAAATGAAGAGCCGGGCGTACTTCCGCACGGACTGGCGGAGCAGAGCGTCCAGCTCGCAGTCCCGGAAGACATAGTCCGTGGACGCGCTGCCCAGGCGGAGGTAGCCCAGGACCATCTCCACGTACTGCTCGATTTTCAAGAGCTCCCCCTCCAGCTCCGGGTGGGGCTCCTCCTGGAGGAGGAGCCCCATGGCGGCGATGGGAGTCTTGATCTGGTGGGCCCAGAGGGTGTAGTAGTCCGTCATGTCCTGGAGCCGGTTCCGGTCCTCCAGGGCCAGGGCGGCCCGCTCGGAGGCCAGGGCCTGGCACAGGGCCTGGTAGTCCTCCTCCAGCAGTCCGCCGGGGGGCGGCAGGGGGAGGACTTTCTCCCGAACCTGGACCAGGAGGCGCTCCAGCTCCCGGTGCCGCCGGAGGAACTGGACGTAGCCCACGGCAAACAGAACCAGCCCCAGGGCGAGGCACAGGACAAAGGCGTAGCCCACCGACTCCAGGGGCAGGCCGTAGAGATAGAACACGGCGGAGCAGACGCCTAGGCACCCCGCCAGGAGGAAGAGCAGCTTCCAGTGCCGCCGGAGATACGCGCCCAGGACCCTCATACCTCGTTCTCCTCCACCAGGTAGCCCGCGCCCTTCTTCGTGCGGATGAAGTCCGGCAGCCCCGCCGCCTCCAGCTTCCGCCGGAGGCGGTTCACGTTGACGGAGAGGGTGTTCTCGTCCACGAAGCTGTCGGATTCCCACAGGGCGGTCATCATGGCGTCCCGACTGACGATTCGGCCCTTTTTCTCCAGCAGGAGCTGGAGGAGCTTTCCCTCATTCCGCGTCAGCTCCACCCTTTGGCCGTTTACCGTGACCGTTCCGTTGGCGGGATTCAGCGCCGCGGCGCCGCAGGAGAGCAGGGCCGGGGCGGAGGCAAAGTCATAGGCCCGGCGCAGCATGGCCTGGACCTTGGCGGAGAGAACCTGGAGGTCGAAGGGCTTGGCCAGCAGGTCGTCCCCGCCCATCTGCATGGCCATGACCAGATTCACGTTGTCCGCGGCGGAGGTCAGGAAGAGAATGGGAACCTGGGAGACCTTCCGGATCTCCCGGCACCAGTGGTAGCCGTTGAAGAAGGGCAGAGAGATGTCCAGCAGCGCCAAATGAGGGCTGAAGTCCAGGAACTCCGCCAGTACGGCGTCGAACTTTTTGGCGCAGGCCACCTGATAGCCCCAGCTCTCCAGGTGCCGGGCCACGGCCCCGGCGATGACGCCGTCGTCCTCCACGATAAAAATACGGTACAAGCCGAACGCCTCCGTTTCTACTGAAAGGGTGTTTCCCTGTAGTATAGCACAGGAGCCCCGGCAAGTCGAGAGGAGGGCTTGGATTTTGTAAGGGAACGTGTGCCCGGCGGGAAACCGATCTGCTCGAATGCGCTTGCAATCCTTTTTGGAAAGCCGTATACTATATCTCAACAACAGACAAAGGAGAAATGTTCCATGAAAGCCTGTCCCGACAGAGCGGCGGCCCTGGCGCTGCTGCGCAAGTACAACACCGAGCCCTTCCACCTCCAGCATGCCCTGACCGTCGAGGCCGTCATGGGCTGGTACGCCCAGGACCTGGGCTATGGCGAGGAGGCGGATTTCTGGTCCGCCGTGGGCCTTCTCCACGACGTGGACTTTGAAAAGTGGCCGGAGGAGCATTGCCAAAAAGCCCCCGAGCTGCTGGCGGAAATCGGCTGTTCCGACGAGCTGGTCCATGCCGTGTGCAGCCACGGCTATGGCCTGTGCTCCGACGTGGAGCCCGTCCACGAGATGGAGAAGGTCCTCTTCGCCGCCGACGAGCTGACGGGCCTCATCGGCGCGGCGGCCCGGATGCGGCCCAGCAAGTCCTGCTCCGACATGGAGGTGTCCTCCCTCAAGAAGAAATTCAAGGACAAGAAGTTCGCCGCCGGATGCTCCCGGGACGTCATCAAGGACGGCGCGGCCCGCTTGGGCTGGGAGCTGGAGACCCTGATGGACAAGACCCTCCAGGCCATGCGGGAGAGCGAGGCCAAGGTGGCGGAGGAGCTGGCCTCTTTGAGCTGAGTCCTTCCTATGCGGTATAAAAAGAGCGCTGAGGCGTCGCCCCGGCGCTCTTATTTTCCCTCAGTCAATGACTTCCAGCTTTCCGTCCTCCCCAAATTTCACGGGGACGATCTCGTTCCGGGTCTTCTGGGCGATGTCGTCAATCCGCATTTTGGAGGGGTAGTCCGCGATGAGGCTCACCGCCACCCCCTGGCGTTTCGCCCGGCCCGTCCGGCCGATGCGGTGGACATAGTCCTGGTTTTCGTCCGGTACGTCGCAGTTGAACACAATGTCCACGTCGTCCACGTCGATGCCCCGGGCGGCCACGTCCGTGGAGACGAAGACCCGGAGCTTTCCCTCCCGGAAGAGGTTCATCACCTGCTCCCGCCGCTTTTGGGGGATGTCCCCATGGATGCACTCCGCGTCGATGCCCCGCATTTGCAGGAACTTGCAGATGCGCTCCGTGGAGCCCTTGGTGTTGCAGAAGGCCATGCAGCGGTCGAAGCCCGTCTCTTCCAGGATCCTGGCGATGACGTCCGCCTTTTCGTTCTGCCCGACGTCCATGCGGAACTGCTTGATGTCCGGTTTGTTCTGCTCGTCCTCCCGGACGGTGATCTCCGCCGCGTCCCGCTGGTAGACCCAGGCGATGTCCATGACCTCCCGGGAGATGGTGGCGGAGAAGAGGCCCAAGTTCTTCCGCTTGTTCATCTTGTCCAGTAGCCGGGTCACGTCGTGGATGAAGCCCATGTCCAGCATCCGGTCCGCCTCGTCCAGCACCACGGTCTGGGCGCTGTCCACCCGGACGGTGCGGCGCTTCATGTGGTCGCTGAGGCGCCCCGGCGTGGCCACCACGATCTGGGGCCGCTTTTTCAGCGCGTCGATCTGCTTCCCGATGGGCTGCCCGCCGTAGAGGCACACGCAGCGGACGCCGGGGCGGAAGGCGGCGATGTCCCGGAGCTCGTCGGTGATTTGAATGGCCAGCTCCCGGGTGGGGGCCAGGATGACCGCCTGGACGGCGTCGTCCTCCGGGTCCACGTGCTCGATGATGGGGATGCCGTAGGCAAAGGTTTTGCCGGTGCCGGTGGGGGCCTTGGCGATGACGTCCTGCCAGGCCATCATGGGCGGGATGCAGCCCGCCTGGACGGGGGTGGTGACCTCCAGCTCCCGCTTTTCGATGGCCCGCATGATCTCCGGGGACAGGCCCAGGCTGTCGAACCGGACGCCTTCTGTATATTCCATAAATATTTCCTCTTTTCACGTAATGGGGGTATATGGTAAAATGGACGGGGGTCCATAGAAACAGGATAAAGGTATTATACAGAAAAAGCGGCCTCTTGTAAAGCGGTCCGGCCTTACAAGTCTGATGATTTTAGAGGATTTTAAAACTTTAATCAATTAAAATCTAGAGAATCCAACAAATTATACATGGAAACCCGAAGAAATTATAGTAAAATTGTGTGTTGTAAACCCAACAAGCCCTGCTTTTTATGATAAATTAAAGTCGGAAGACAAACCGGGTAAAAGTCAATAGGGGGGTGTCGAACGTGGATGATATGGAGTATGTACGTATTCTTCGTGATTTGCGCGAAGACGCCGACAAGACACAGTCACAGATTGCCGAGGTCCTGGGAACGTCCCAGACCATGTACGCACGCTATGAGCGGGGCGCCAACGAGCTGCCCATCCATCACTTAATCACGTTGAGCAAGTATTACGGCGTCAGCACCGATTACCTGCTGGGGCTCAGCAAGGAACGATGAAACACGGACAGGAAGGTCTCCTGTCCGTGTTTTTTGCGGCCTGTTCATTCAGGTATACAAAAAAAGTAACCGCCCGGCTCCCAAACCTGCGGTTACTTCTTGACCAAAGTGTAGGGGGGCAACCGTCTGCCGGCAAGGCCCGTATATATTTAGTATGCCCATCTCATGCTGTTTTGTCAAGTCCGGGGCTTTGGCCCGGTTTTTTCCGGTAGCCCCTTGCAATTTCCGGCGGGATACGCTAAAATACGCTCACGAGATAAGCGGCGTTTAGGAGGAAGCGAGCATGAACGCATGGAAAAAACGCGGGGCCGCCCTTATGCTGGCGCTGGTTCTGGCCCTGTCCCTGGCTGCCTGCGGCGAAAACGATGACCTGCGACGCACCCTTAAGGAGGCCGCCAAGGACGCGCCCATCGTCGAAAGCGGCGTCCTGCCGGACGAGCTTGTGAACGAGGGCATTGAATCCGTGATATCCCGCGTCACCAGCGAGGTGGAATGCACATTTGCAGGCGGCGTGCTGACGATCTCCGGAGACGGGGCCGAAATTGACCAATACTCGTGGATCCCAGCGGTGTCCGAGGCCATCTTTGAACCGGACGAGCAGGAGTGCAGGGAGGCTGTGGAAAAAGTCGTCATGGAGGACGGCGTCACGAAAATTTGGGAGAATACGTTTGCGGGCTGCCGCAATTTAAAAGAAGTCACGATACCAGACAGCGTTACATTTATCGGAGAGGCGGCGTTCCGGGGCTGCTCGGGCTGGAGAATCCCGGAAGGAGCGGACGAGCTCGCCGACAGCTTTTGGAGTCCCGGCAAACTCCTGAACAATGAGGATGCGTACCGCTACTGCGCCGATTACTGCGCGCCCATCGGGATCTATCCTCCCTTGGGCCCAGACGAACTGCTGGAGGGAACGGGACTGACTCATGTTGAACTCCCGGACGGCCTGACATATGTCGGGCAATACGCCTTTGCGGACTGCTTGAATTTGATTAGCGCCTCGAATCTCAGTTATGTTGGAGACTATATGTTTATGGGCTGCTCGCTGACGGACGTTCAGATTTCCGAAGCCGCGGTCTCCATTGGACGTGGTGCGTTCTCCGACTGCGGAAAGCTGGCGGAGGTAGTCATTCCCGGAGGCGTAACCCGCATTGAGGACAATGCGTTTATGAATTGCGGCTCCCTAAAGGAGATCGTGCTCCCGGAGAATGTGACCTCCGCGGGCTCGAATCTGTTTATTCATTCCGGGCTGACGAAAATCACTATTCCCGCCAGCGCGGCAAAATGGGGAAGCGCTTCCTCCCCCGGTTCCAATTATTACGACTACACGGTGCTGGACTGCGAAAACCTGACGGACATTACCTTCCTGGGAGACGCGGCGCTGGAGGACCTGGAGCCTATGCTGTATCAACCCATGCAGCATGCCCGGGACTACCAATATTACAACGAAGAAGAAAGGCCCCTAACGGTCCGCGCTCCCTCCGGCTCGGTAATCGAGGGATATTGCCGCCGGCAGATTGAAAAAGGCGACGTCCCGTTCCTTACATTCATTCCCATCTGATGCGCCCAGCCCAAAAGAAATCCCCCGCTCAGCGAATGGGCGGGGGATTTTTACGCTCACAGCCTTGTCACAACGGGGATGACCATGGGGCTGCGCTTGGTGGTCTTGAACAGGTAGCTGCTGACGGCGGACTTCACCACGCCCCGGAGCTCCCCGTCGTCCCGCCCGCGCTTGCGGGTGACGGACTCCGCAGCGTCCATGGCGACGCTCTGGAGCTCCTTCATCAGGTCCCCGGACTCCTTCACGTAGATGAAGCCCCGGGTGACGATCTCCGGCGGGCTCAGCAGTCCGCCGTCGTGGCTGGAGGTGGGCAGGACCACCACCACCATGCCGTCCTCGGCCAGGCGCTTGCGGTCCCGCATGACCACGGCCCCCACGTCGCCCACGCCGGAGCCGTCCACGAAGACCTCCCCGGCGGGCACCGCGCCGCCGATTTTCAGCGTTTTGGCCGTCAGCTCGATGACGCTCCCGTTTTCCGCAATGGCGATGTGGTTCCGGTCCAGGCCCATCTGCTGGGCCACTTGGCTGTGAATCTGGAGCATCCGCTGCTCGCCGTGGAGGGGAACGAAAAACCGGGGCCGGGTGAGGGCGTGGATGATCTTCAGCTCCTCCTGGCAGGCGTGGCCGGAGACGTGGAGCATGTCCGCCTTGTCGTAGACCACATGGACGCCCTTGCGGAACAGCTCGTTGATGACCCGGCTCACCGTCACCTCATTTCCGGGGATGGCGGAGGCGGAGATAATGACCTTGTCCCCAGGCCCGACCTCCACCTGCTTGTGGGTGGAGAAGGCCATGCGGTACAGGGCGCTCATCTCCTCGCCCTGGGAGCCGGTGGTGACGATGACCTGTTTGTTTTTCGGCAGGCTCTTGATTTTGTTGATGTCCACCAAGGTGTTCTTGGGCACCTTCATGTAGCCCAGTTCCGTGGACACCCGCATGATGTTCTCCATGGACCGGCCCGTGACGGCCACCTTCCGCCCGTGGGCGGCGGCGGCGTCCAGCACCTGCTGGATGCGGTGGACGTTGGAGGCGAAGGTGGTGACGATGATCCGCTCGTCGCAGCCCTGGAACTGCCGGCTGAAGGTCTGGCCCACGGCCCGCTCGCTGAGGGTGTAGCCGGGGCGCTCCACGTTGGTGGAGTCGGCGCAGAGGGCCAGGACTCCCTCCTTGCCCAGCTCGCCCATCCGGGCCAGGTCGATGACCTCCCCGTCAATGGGGGTGGAGTCGATTTTGAAGTCTCCCGTGTGGACCACGGTGCCCATGTGGGTGTGGATGGCGAAGGCCACGGAGTCCGCGATGGAGTGGTTCACATGGATGAACTCCACGGTGAACTTCCCCGCCCGGACGGACTTGCCCGGCTCCACGGTGATAAGCTTGGTGCTCTTGGCCAGGCCGTGCTCCTCCAGCTTCAGCTGAATGAGGCCCGCGGTGAACCGGGTGCAGTAGATGGGCATATTCACCTGCTTGAGGACGTAGGGAATGGCTCCCACATGGTCCTCGTGCCCGTGGGTGATGAAGAGGCCCCGGATACGGGCGCGGTTTTTAATGAGGTAGGTCACGTCGGGGATGATGCAGTCGATGCCGTACATGTCGTCCCCAGGGAAGGCCATGCCGCAGTCCACTACGATGAGTTCCCCGCCGTACTCGTAGGCGGTCATGTTTTTGCCGATCTCATTCAGTCCGCCCAGAGGGATGATTTTCAGTTTTTCTGCCATAGATTGTAGAACTCCTTACCAAAATAAAAGATGTACCCGCGGCCCCATATCCGGTATCTGGGCATAACAAAGAAGAGACGCCCTCTGTCCGCCCGGCCCCGTTACGCCGGCGGAGGTTTGGCAGCGTCCTGTCGCAACCGAATATAAAAGCCGCTTTGAGCTTGAAAAGCCCTATATTATTTGACCAGCCGGGAAGCGCGTCCCGCCCTGGAAAAATACCGCTATCAGCGCCGGGGACCCGCCCCGGCGGAACCGTTCCGGGCGCCCTGAGCGGGCCGCCGGAACGTCAACTCGATATAGTATAGCACAGGAAAACCCATTTGTATACAAAAACTTTTTGAAATCCGCCGGAAGATTGACGGCTTCTGGAAAATATGCTATCATATTCTCCAAATGCCGCGTTCAGATTCCGCCCCAGCTGGCGGAGGGGGCGGAGCTCACAGGGGAGGTGTGTTCATGGGCGTCCACGACGGGCACCGGGACCGGGTGCGCGAGCGTTTTTTGAAAAATGACCTGAGCGGCTTCGCGGACCACGAGGCCCTGGAGCTGCTGCTCTATTACGCCATCCCCCGGGGAGACGTGAACCCCCTGGCCCATGCCCTGATGGATCGGTTTGGGAGCCTTTCCGGCGTGTTCTCCGCGCCTGTGGAGCTGCTGTCCCAGGTGGAGGGCGTTGGAACGCGGACGGCGATGTTGCTGCGCCTGGTCCCCCAGATCGCCCAGAAGGCCCGCCTGGCGGACCTGGAGCGGGAAATGGCCTTGAACACCCGGGACCGGGTGGGGGACTACCTTCTGGAGCTGTTCTCCCAGGAGCGGAACGAGGCGGTGTATGAGATCTGCCTGGACGGAAAGGGAAAGCTGCTGGCCTGCCGCCGTCTGGGAGAGGGCAGCGCCTCGGCGGTGAATCTGGACATCCGCCAAATTGTGCAGAACGCCATCACCTTCTGCGCCAGCTCCGTCATTCTGGCCCACAACCACCCCAGCGGCGTGGCCCTGCCCTCCCAGGCGGACCAGGGGGCCACCCTTCGGGTCAAGGCGGCGCTGGAGTCCGTGGATGTGCGGCTGGAGGATCATATCATCGTGGCGGACGGTGAGTTCGTGTCCTTCTCCGAGTCGGGTTACCTGGGGTAAGCCGGTCCCGCTTTTGAAAAATATATCGAACAAACGTTGCAATCCGGCAGGCTTTGTGGTAAGATGAATCTAAACCGCTTCCTTGGAATCCCGCCGGCAGGAGGTCCCTATGCCAAAATTTCAAGTCGTATCCGAATACCAGCCCTCCGGCGACCAGCCGGAGGCCATCGCCGCCCTGGCGGCGGGCATCGAGAACGGGCTGAAGGAACAGGTCCTCCTGGGCGTCACCGGCTCCGGCAAGACCTTCACCATGGCCAAGGTCATCGAGGCCGTCCAGCGGCCCACCCTGGTCCTGGCCCACAACAAGACTCTGGCGGCCCAGCTCTGCGCGGAGTTTAAGGAGTTCTTCCCCAACAACGCCGTGGAGTACTTTGTCAGCTACTACGACTACTACCAGCCCGAGGCCTATATCCCCCACACGGACACCTATATCGCCAAGGACGCCTCCACCAACGACGAAATCGACCGCCTGCGGCTCTCCGCCACCTGCGCCCTGCTGGAGCGGCGGGACGTCATCGTGGTCTCCTCCGTCTCCTGCATCTACGGCCTGGGGGAGCCCGACGACTTCGCCAAGATGGTGGTCTCTCTCCGGGCCGGGGCCGAGTGGGACCGGGACGAGCTCCTCCGGCGGCTGGTGGAGATCCGCTATGAGCGGAACGACATCGCCTTTGAGCGGAACATGTTCCGGGTCCGGGGGGACACGGTGGAGATTTACCCCGCCTATTACAAGGACAAGGCCATCCGGGTGGAGTTCTTCGGGGACGAGATTGAGCGGGTCAGCGAGTTCAACCCCATCACGGGGTCTGTGAACCGGGTCCTGAACCACATTGCCATCTACCCCGCCAGCCACTACGTCACCACCAAGGACAAAATGGACCGGGCCATCGGCGAAATCCGCCGGGAGATGGAGGAGCAGGTCCAATCCTTCACGGAGAACAACCAGCTGGTGGAGGCCCAGCGCATCCGCCAGCGGACGGAGTACGACATGGAGATGATGGCGGAGCTGGGCTACTGCTCCGGCATTGAGAACTACTCCCGCATCATCTCCGAGCGGCCCCAGGGCTCCGCCCCCATGACCCTGCTGGACTTCTTCCCCGACGACTTCGTGCTGTTCGTGGACGAGAGCCACGTCACCCTCCCCCAGGTCCGGGCCATGTACAACGGGGACCACGCCCGGAAGGACTCCCTGGTCAAATACGGCTTTCGCCTCCCCTGCGCCTACGACAACCGGCCTCTGAAGTTCGAGGAGTTTGAGGGCCGCATCGGACAGGCGGTCTTTGTCTCCGCCACCCCCGGCCCCTATGAGCGGGAGCGGGCGGACCAGGTGGTGGAGCAGGTCATCCGCCCCACGGGACTGCTGGACCCCAGGGTAGAGGTCCGGCCCGTCACCGGGCAGATCGACGATTTGATGGAGGAAATCAATGCCCGGTCCGCCAGGAACGAGCGGGTGCTGGTGACCACCCTGACGAAAAAAATGGCGGAGGACCTGACGGAGTATTTCAAGAACGCCGGCATCAAGGTCCGCTACATGCACTCCGACGTGGAGACCATCGAGCGGATGGAGATCATCCGGGATTTGCGGTTGGGCAAGTTCGACGTGCTCATCGGCATCAACCTCCTGCGGGAGGGCCTGGATCTCCCCGAGGTCAGCCTGGTGGCCGTGCTGGACGCGGACAAGGAGGGCTTCCTCCGGTCCGAGACCTCCCTCATCCAGACCATCGGCCGGGCGGCCCGAAACGCGGAGGGCTTGGTCATCCTCTACGCGGATACCGTCACCCCCTCCATGAAGGCCGCCATGGATGAGACGGAGCGCCGCCGGGGGATACAGGACCGCTTCAACCGGGAACACGGCATCGTCCCCAAGACCATCATCAAGGGGGTCCGGGAGGTGCTGGAAATCTCCACCACGGCGGAGGACGAGACCTCCCGGGCCCGCCACCACCGCAAGCTGAATAAGGCGGAGCGGGAGGCGGAGATCAAGCGCCTGGAAAAGGAAATGAAGGAAGCCAGCAAGATGCTGGAATTCGAGTACGCGGCGGTTTTGAGAGACCGGATTATCGAGCTGCGGGGTGAGAAGGAATGAAATACGACTGGCTGGACGAATACCTCCTGTCCCTGCCGGGGACAGAGAAGGACTATAAGCCTGAGTGGGCCTGGTTCCGGTATATGATCCGGGGCAAGCTCTTTGCCGCCGTCTGCTCCCCTCAAGGGATGAAGGACGAGGCGTACAACGGGCACGATTTGGTAAACCTCAAGTGCGAGCCCGCCCGAGGCGAGATTCTCCGGGCGGCTCATCCGGAGATTCTGCCGGGGTTCTACTGCGACAAGCGGAACTGGATCGCCTGCCTTCTGGACGGGGACCTGCCGGACGAGATTCTGCGGGAGCTCTGCGCCCAGTCCCACCAGCTGGTTTTGAAGAAGCTGCCCAAGTATGTTCAGCGGGAGATTCTGGGAGAATAGATGGAGACACAGAAAAAAGCCCCGGCCAGCGCCGCGATCCTGGCGGCGGCGGCCCTGTGGGGCGTCATTGGACTATGGAACCGGCGGCTGATGGCGGCGGGCCTCTCGCCCTTCTCCATCGTGGTGGTCCGCAATCTGGGGGGCTGCGCCCTGCTGGTCCTGTTTTTCCTGTTCAAGGACCGGAGCGTCTTCAAGGTGGAGCGGCGGCACCTCAAGTATTTCTTCGGCACCGGCGTGGTCAGCGTGGTGCTGTTCACCGTGTGCTACTTCTCCTGCCAGAAGCTCTGCTCCCTGGCCGCGGCCTCCATTCTGCTGTACACGGCCCCCTCCTTCGTGGTGCTCCTCTCCGCTATCCTTTGGAAGGAGCCGGTGACAAGGAAAAAGCTCCTGGCCCTGCTGCTGACCCTGGTGGGCTGCGCGTGCGTCTGCGGCGTGTTTTCCGGCGGGCTGTCCGTCACGGTCCCCGGCGTGCTCCTGGGTCTGGGCTCCGGCTTCTTCTACGCGCTTTACAGCGTCTTCGGCCGGTACGCCCTGGCCCACTACCCGCCCCTGACGGTGACGGTCTGGACCTTCCTCTTTGCGGGCCCGGCCTCCCTGGTCCTCCTCCGCCCGGCGGAGCTGGGAGCGGCCTTCGCCGGGAATCCCGGCCTCTGGGGGACGGCCCTGGCCCTGGCGGTGTTCTCCACCGCCGCGCCCTACATCTTATATACCTGGGGCCTGGCCCGAACGGAGCCGGGGAATGCCTCCATCCTGGCCAGCCTGGAGCCGGTGGCGGCCACCCTGACGGGGGTGCTGGCCTTCGGCGAGCCCCTGGGGCCGCTGACGGCGCTGGGCATCCTCTGCGTCCTGACGGGCGTGGCGATCTTGAGGTGATATCATGGCAAAGAAAAAAGACGAGAAAACCAACGTGATGCGCATCCTGGACCAGAAGAAGGTCCCCTATACTCCTCACTTCTACGAGGAGAGCGAGGGCCCCGAGGGCACCCGCGACTACGGCGTACACGTGGCCCAGGCCCTGGGCCAGGACCCCAGGCGGGCCTTCAAAACCCTGGTGGCCAAAGGGGCCTCCGGGACCTATCACGTCTTCGACATCCCCGCAACCGACAGCCTGGACCTGAAAAAGGCGGCGAAGGCGGCGGGGGAGAAGTCGATTGACCTTCTTCCGGTGAAGGACATCACTGCCGTGACGGGCTATATCCGGGGCGGGTGCAGTCCCGTGGGCATGAAGAAGCCGTATCCCACCATTTTCCACCAGACGGCCCTGGACTTTGAGACCATCTACGTCTCCGCCGGGAAGATCGGCGCACAGGTGGAGGTGGAGCCCCAGGCGCTGTTAACCCTTCTGCGGGCGGGGACGGCGGATCTCGTTGTTTAATAAGGTAAGCCCCAGGTGGAGGCCCACGGCGAAAGCGTCGGCGGACCACTGATAATGATAGAGGTTGATTTGGTCATAGAGCTGGATTCGGCGGCACTCCTCAATGGGGAGGGCGTTTAGGAGGACGACCAGCTCTTCGTGAGGGAAATTACCCAGGTCATTCAGAACGGATTCGCCGTAGGTATCGAAGAGTCTTTGGATAGTCGGGTCCATGGCGACACCTCCGAAACAACTTTTTATGCCTCAATTATAAAACATTTAAGATTGTTTGTCAAGGAGATTTTCAATGGAAACCTTAAAGATTATGGGACAGCGCCTAAAGGGCTTGCGCAAGGAGAAGCGTTTGCTGCAAGTGGAGATGGCGGAGCTGCTGAAGATCACTCCGCAACATTATCAAAGAGTGGAATCCGGGAAAATCAACATTCCCACCTTGACATTATGCACCCTGGCGGATTATTTTGGAGTGAGCACGGACTATCTGCTGGGGCGGACAGAGGAACGATAAGGCCCTAAACCGGCCCGAAGGGCCGAATACTTCCTTTTCTCTTTTGGACCGTGCACGGCCCGTTTTCTCTTTTCCTTCTGGAAGGAAAAGAGAAAATGGGGGGTGCAATGCACCAGCCTTCATCATGGCTGAAACTCCCCCGCGCGTCAGCGCCGGAAAAAAACCTCCCCCAACGGGGGAACACAAGGAGCCCCCCTATGCAGGATAAAATCATCGTAAAAGGCGCCCGCGCCAATAATTTAAAGAACATCGACGTGACCATCCCAAGGGATAAATTGGTGGTCATGACGGGCCTCAGCGGCAGCGGCAAATCCTCCCTGGCCTTCGACACGATTTACGCCGAGGGCCAGCGGCGCTACGTGGAGTCCCTCAGCTCCTATGCCCGGATGTTCCTGGGCCAGATGGAAAAGCCCGACGTGGACTACATCGAGGGCCTGAGCCCCGCCATTTCCATCGACCAGAAGACCACGTCGAAAAATCCCCGCTCCACCGTAGGCACCGTCACGGAGATCTACGACTACCTCCGCCTCCTCTGGGCCCGTGTGGGCACCCCCCACTGCCCCAAGTGCGGCAAGGTCATCCGCCAGCAGACCATCGACCAGATCATCGACCAGGTGCTGGCCCTGCCGGAGGGCACCCGAATTCAGGTCATGGCCCCCGTCATCCGGGGCAAAAAGGGCGAGCACGCCAAGGTCTTCGAGGACGCGAAGCGCTCCGGCTACGTCCGGGTCCGGGCCGACGGAAACCTCTACGAGCTGGACGAGGAAATCAAGCTGGAGAAAAACAAAAAGCACAACATCGAGGTCATCATCGACCGGCTTATCATCCGCCCGGACATTCAGCAGCGGCTGACGGACAGCGTGGAGACCGCCTCCGCCCTCTCCGGCGGCATCGTGGTCATCAACCTCCTCCGGGAGGAGCGGGATTTGATGTTCTCCCAAAACTACGCCTGTGAGGACTGCGGCATCTCCATCGAGGAGCTGACCCCCCGGATGTTCTCCTTCAACAACCCCTTCGGGGCCTGCCCCACCTGTACGGGCCTGGGGAGCCAGCTGAAGGTGGACGTGGCCCTGGTGGTCCCGGACCCGAAAAAGTCCATTCTGGAAGGGGCCATTCAGGCCAGCGGCTGGGGGAACATCCGCTCCGACGGCATCTCCCGGATGTACTTCGACGCCCTGTCGAAAAAATACCGCTTCTCCCTGGACGCGCCCTGGGAGGACCTGTCCGACGAGGCCAGGGACATCATCCTCTATGGCACCAAGGGGGAGAAGCTGGAGCTTCACTATGACCAGCCCCGGGGGAAAGGCGTGCTGTATCAGCCCTTCGAGGGCATCTGCAACAACGTGGAGCGCCGCTACCAGGAGACCCAGAGCGACGCCAGCAAGCGGGAGCTGGAGGAACTGATGGCGGAGTGCCCCTGTCCCACGTGCCGGGGCCGGAGGCTGAAAAAGGAGTCCCTGGCGGTGACGGTGGGGGACAAGGACATCGACGCGCTGACCCGCCTCAGCGTGGTGGACGAGCTGGACTGGGTAGAACGGCTGGAGCTGACGGAACAGCAGCAGCTCATCGCCGGCCGGATTTTGAAGGAGATCAAGTCCCGCCTGGGCTTCCTCCGGTCCGTGGGCCTGGGCTACCTGACCCTGAGCCGGGCCGCGGGGACCCTCTCCGGCGGCGAGAGCCAGCGCATCCGGCTGGCGACCCAAATCGGCTCCAGCCTCATGGGGGTTCTCTATATTCTGGACGAGCCCTCCATCGGACTCCACCAGCGGGACAACGACAAGCTGCTGGCCACCCTGCGGAACCTCCAGAGCCTGGGAAATACCCTCCTGGTGGTGGAGCACGACGAGGACACCATGCGGGAGGCGGACTACCTCATCGACATCGGCCCCGGCGCGGGCGTCCACGGCGGGCAGGTGGTGGCCGCGGGCACGCCGGAGGAGGTCATGGCGAATCCGGACTCCCTGACGGGCCAGTACCTCTCCGGGAAGAAGAAGGTGCCCATTCCCGACGTCCGCCGCCCCGGCAGCGGGAAGTTCCTCCACGTCCGGGGGGCGGAGGAAAACAACCTCCGGAAGGTGGACGTGGACTTCCCCCTGGGGACCTTCACCGTGGTCACCGGCGTGTCCGGCAGCGGCAAGTCGTCCCTTGTGAACGAGGTGCTGTTCAAGCGCCTGGGGGCGGAGCTGATGCGCATGAAGGTCCATCCCGGCAAGTGCGCGGGAATCGACGGCCTGGAATACTTGGACAAGGTGGTCAGCATTGACCAGAGCCCCATCGGCCGGACGCCCCGGTCGAACCCGGCCACCTACACGAACCTCTTCAACGACATCCGGGACCTCTACGCCTCCACCCAGGAGGCCAAGAGCCGGGGCTACGGCCCGGGCCGGTTCAGCTTCAACGTCCGGGGGGGCCGCTGCGAGGCCTGCTCCGGCGACGGCGTGCTGAAAATCGAGATGCACTTCCTGCCGGACATCTTCGTCCCCTGCGAGGTCTGCAAGGGCCGGAGGTACAACCGGGAGACCCTGGAGGTCCACTACAAGGGGAAAAATATTTCCGAGGTCCTGGAGATGACGGTGGACGAGGCCCTGGAGTTCTTCGCGCCCCTGCCCAAGCTCCGCAACCGGCTCCAGACCCTCCAGGACGTGGGCCTGGGGTACGTGAAGCTGGGGCAGCCCTCCACGGAGCTCTCCGGCGGCGAGGCCCAGCGGGTAAAGCTGGCCACGGAGCTCTCCAAACAGGCCACGGGCAAGACCATCTATATCCTGGACGAGCCTACCACGGGCCTCCACACCGACGACGTGCGCAAGCTCCTGGAGGTCCTCCAGCGCTTAGTGGACGCGGGGAACACGGTGGTGGTCATCGAGCACAACCTGGACGTCATCAAATCCGCCGACTGGATCATCGACCTGGGCCCCGAGGGGGGCGACGGCGGCGGGAGCGTGGTCTGCACCGGCACGCCGGAGACCGTGGCCGCCTGTGAGGCTTCGTACACGGGGCAGTATTTGAAGAAGGCCCTGGCGCGGTGAGACATACCGGAACGGACAACCTCCCATTTGCAGAGCATCCCGTGTTTAGGTTATCTCATAACATAATTATACATTATGAGATAATAGATGTCAAGGAGTTTTTTATGGACACTCTTCAAATTATGGGCACACGCCTGAAAACCCTGCGGAAGGAACGCCGCATTTACCAGCGGGAGATGGGAGATCTGCTAGGCGTCACACTAGGGCACTATCAAAAAATTGAACACGGCGATGTGAATATTTCGGCCTTGACATTATGCACCCTGGCAAGGTATTTTGAAGTGAGCGCAGACTATCTGCTGGGACTGTCCGAGGAGCGGAACCCCTGAAAACGGCCGCTTGAAACCACAAACCAATACTGCTCAAAGAAAGTTGAGGATCACCTATGTCCGATATTAAAAAAACCGCAATGATCACCGTTTGCGGACGGCCCAACGTGGGCAAGTCCAGCCTGACCAACGCCCTGGTGGGCGAAAAAATCGCCATTGTCTCCAACAAGGCCCAGACCACCCGGAACCGCATCTACGGCGTGGTCAACCGGGAGGACACCCAGTTCATCCTCCTGGACACGCCGGGCCTCCACCGGCCCAAGTCCGCCCTGGGGGACTACATGGTGAAGGTGGTCACCGCCAGCCTCTCCGATGTGGACTGCGCCCTGCTGCTGGTGGAGCCCATCCCCCACGTGGGCGGGCCGGAAAAGGCCCTCATCGACCGGGTGCGGGAGGAAAGGCTCCACTGTGTCCTGGCCGTCAACAAAATCGACACCGTGGAGCCCGCGGAACTCCTCCCCGTCATCGCCGCCTACAACGAGGTTTGGGACGGCTTCGACGCCATTATCCCCATCTCCGCCCGCACCGGCGACGGCCTGGAGGAGCTGATGGCGGAGCTCCGGAAATACGCCCAGGAGGGGCCCCAGCTCTTCCCCGACGGCCAGACCTCCGACCAGCCGGAGCGGCAGGTAATGGGAGAACTGCTGAGGGAAAAGCTGCTTTTGTGCCTGGACAAGGAGATTCCCCACGGCACCGCCGTGGAAATCACCAAGTTCTCCGAGCGGGACTCCGGCGTGGTGGACGTGGGAGCTACGATTTACTGTGAAAAGGCCAGCCATAAGGGCATCATCATTGGAAAGCAGGGGGCTATGCTGAAAAAGATCAGCTCCCTGGCCCGGCAGGACATGGAGAAATTCATGGGCACCCAGATTTACCTGGAGACCTGGGTCAAGGTCAAGGAGAACTGGCGGGACAACGTGAACTACGTCCGCAGCCTGGGCTACCGGGAGGACTAAAAATATGCGGGACCCGGAAAAGACCGTCGGCGGTATGGCCGACAAGGCGAAGCTTGCCTACCTCAGCTATTTGGACGCGGAAGGCTTCCCCACCACGAGGGCCATGCTGGCCCCTCGGGAACGGGAGGGCATCCGGGTGTTCTGGTTCAGCACGAATACCTCCTCGCGGAAAGTGGCGGCCTTTCGGGAGAATCCCAAGGGGAGCGTCTATTTTGTGGACCGGCGCTTTTTCCGGGGCGTCAGCCTCTCCGGCACCGTGGAGGTGCTGGAGGACCCGGAGAGCAAACGGCGCCTCTGGCAGGTGGGAGACGTCATGTACTATCCCCAGGGCGTCACAGACCCGGACTACTGCGTGCTGAAATTCACGGCGGAAAAGGGCCGGTATTACAGCAATTTCAAAAGCGAGGATTTTGCGATTCCAGATTGACCGGAACTTTCCAGGTATCCTTTTCGACAGCAACCGCAGACTATTCGTAAAAGGAGGTCTGCGACATGACCAACATGGAACCCGCGCCCCTCTGGGAGCTCTTCTGCCTCACCGGCGAGCCTCTGGCCTATATGCTCTTTCGGTCGGCGGAGAGTGAAAAAGATAACAATTTGTCATAAACGGAGAGATGATTCCTCTCCGTACATAAAGGAGGGGACCGCCGTGGCGGGAACGCCCTATCTCGTGGACCGCGGCGTGGTCCTCCGGGAGACGGAGACCAAGGAGACGGACAAAATCCTGACGCTCCTCACCTGGGAGCAGGGAAAAATCGGGGTCATTGCCCGGGGAGCCCGACGGAAAAACTGCAAGTTCGCCGCCGCCGCCCAGCCTCTGGCCTACGCCGAGTGGACCCTGTACCAGCGGAAGGACTGGCGCTACGCCAGCGACGCGTCTACTTTGGACCTCTTCGGCGGCCTCCGGGGGGATTTGGCGGCCCTGGCCCTGGGCTGTTACATGGCGGAGCTGACGGAGGCCGTCTGCCCGGAGGACGTGCCCGCCCCGGAGCTGCTGCGGCACCTTCTCAACGGGCTGTATGCCCTTTCCACTTTACACAAGCCCCCCGCCCTGGTGAAGCCCGCCTTTGAGCTGCGGCTGCTGTGCCTTGCGGGGTTTGAGCCCCTGGCGGACGCCTGCGCCCTCTGCGGAAAGGAGGACCCGGCGGAGCCGGTGCTGGATACGGTCCAGGGGGTCCTCCATTGCCGGGACTGCGGGGGAGGCGGAGGACGGCCCCTGTGCCGGGACTCCCTGGCGGCCCTGCGGCATATTGTCTATGGGGACCCCAAGCGGCTGTACGCCTTCCGGCTGGGAGAGGAGCCCCTGCGCCGCCTTACGGCGGCGGCGGAAGCGTTTCTCTATGCGCAGTTGGAACGGGGCTTTTCGACGATGGACTTTTATAAAAGTATTTTATAAAGATATTTTTAAAAATTCAGCCTTCTGGAGATGGAGGAAAACTCCTGTGCCGGAAGGATATTCAAGTGGATTCCCTTGACAGGAGGAACTTCCATGAGCGAGCTGTTTGAAAAATCCCTTCGCACCCTGGAACTGCCCAGGGTTCTGCAATTGCTGTCGGATCAGGCCGTCAGCGCCGAGGCCAAGGAGCGGGCCCTCCGGGTCTCTCCGGAGACGGAAGTGGAGGAAGTCCTCCGGCTCCTGGACCAGACCGACGCCGCCCGGCAGATGATAGGACGGCGGGGCGCGCCCTCCTTTTCCGGGGTCAGGCCCGTGGGGGAGGCCCTGGACCGGGCGGACCGGGGCGGGAGCCTGAACACACGGGAGCTGCTGCGCATCGCGGACCTGCTGACCGCCGCCCGGCGGGCCAAGGAGTATTTTAACGACGAGGCGGCGGAGAAGACGGCCGTCGACCACCTGTTTCTCTCCCTCCACGGCAACCACTTCTTAGAGGAGAAAATTAAGCGCTGCATCCCCGACGAGGATACGATCGCCGACGCGGCCTCCCCGGAGCTGGCGGACGTCCGCCGCCATATGCGCCTCGCCCAGGCCAAGAGCCGCCAGATCCTCCAGAAGATCATCTCCTCTCCCAGCTACGCCAAGGTGCTCCAGGAGACCATTATCACCCAGCGGGACGGCCGTTTCGTGGTCCCCGTCAAGGCGGAGCAGAAAGGGAACCTCCCCGGCCTGGTCCACGACATCTCCTCCTCCGGGGCCACGGTGTTCGTGGAGCCCATGGGGGTGGTCCAGGCCAACAACGAGTACGTGGAGCTGGAGGCCAAGGAGCAGAAGGAAATCGAGCGCATCCTGGCGGAGCTCTCCGCCGAGGCCGCCGCCCACCGGGAGGACATCCAGTGGGACTACGACGCCCTGGTGCACCTGGATCTGATCTTCGCCCGGGGGGAACTCAGCTACAAGATGGACGGCGTGCGGCCGGAGGTCCGGCGGGACGGGGCGGTCCATCTCCGCAAGGCCCGGCATCCCCTGCTGGATCCTAAGACGGCGGTGCCCATCGATCTGGAGCTGGGGGAGACCTTCGACACCCTGGTGATCACCGGGCCCAACACCGGCGGCAAGACCGTCTCCCTGAAAACCCTGGGCCTTTTGACTCTGATGACCCAGTGCGGCCTCCACATTCCGGCGGCGGACCGCAGCGCCGTGGCGGTTTACGACCGGGTGCTGGCGGACATCGGCGACGAGCAGAGCATCGAGCAGAGCCTGTCCACCTTCTCCGCCCACATGACCAATATTGTGGGGATTTTAAAAGAGGCGGACGGGAAGAGCCTCATCCTCTTCGACGAGCTGGGGGCGGGCACGGACCCGGTGGAGGGCGCGGCCCTGGCCATCGCCGTCATCCAGCACGTCCGGGCCAAGGGGGCGAATATCGCCGCCACCACCCACTACGCGGAATTGAAGACCTTCGCCATGACCACCGCCGGGGTGGAGAACGCCTCCTGTGAGTTCAACGTGGAGACCCTGAGCCCCACCTACCGGCTCCTCATCGGCATCCCCGGCAAGTCCAACGCCTTCGCCATCTCCCGGCGGCTGGGCCTCCCGGAGGAGGTCATTGAAGCCGCCCAGACCCAGATGAGCGGGGACAGCGTCCGGTTTGAGGACGTGCTGACCCAGCTGGAGGTCAAGCGCCAGGCCCTGGAGAAGCGGGACCTGGAGTCCGACCGGCTCTTCCGCCAGCGGGAGGAGGACGCACGCAAGGCACGGGAGTTCCGGGAGCAGATGGAGCGGGCCAAGGAGAACGCCCGGAGCCGGGGGGAGGCGGAGGCGAAACGCATCCTCCGGGACGCCAAGGCCGCGGCGGACCAGACCTTTAACGAATTGGCGGAGCTCCGGCGGCGGCAGGCCGCGGCGGATTCCGCCCAGAACATCAACGACGCCCAGGCCGCCATCCGGGCGGGGCTCCACCAGGCGGAGGACCGCCTCCGCACGGAGAAGGACCGCCCGGAGCCCATCCCCAAGCCCAGCCGCCCCATCGTCAAGGGCGACCTGGTGGAGTTCCCCGGCGTGCGCCAGCCCGCCGAGGTCATCTCCGTGGGGAAGGACGGCACCCTGCAATTGAAGGCGGGCGTGCTGAAAATGAAGGCGCAGGCCTCCGAGGTCCGGCTCATCGAGGACGACGAGCGGGCCGCACGGAAGCCCAAGGCCCCGGTTTCCTCCGGGGGGACCCGGACCCTCCGCTCCGCCGCCAGCCGGGAGCTGGACATCCGCGGGCTCGAGACCCTGGAGGCCGAGAGCGTGGTGGAGGGCTTCCTCTCCGCCGCCGTCATGGGCAAGCTGGAGACCGTCACCATCATCCACGGCAAGGGTACGGGGGCCCTCCGTAAGGCCGTCCACGACATCCTCCGCCGGAGCAAGGCGGTGAAGAGCTTCCGCCTGGGCGTCTACGGTGAGGGGGAGACCGGCGTCACCGTGGTGACAATGAAATAAGTTTCATAAAGTCATTATATAATAAAGCGACCTGCAAGGGTCCGCCTGGAATAGGTGGACCCTTGAAAATTTTCCCGTCAAATTGTTGCGAAGTCCACCAATATTTGCTATACTGTTTTTACAATATCACGACATAGAGGTGACTGCTATGCAAAAACTGGAGAAACAGTTCCACATTGCCTGTACCGCCGCTGACGTCGGCCGTTACTGCATCCTCCCCGGCGACCCCGGCCGGGTTCCCGCCATCGCCGCCTATTTCGACGACGCGAAACAGGTGGCCTATAACCGGGAGTACAACGTCTGGACCGGCACCCTCCTGGGGGAGAAGGTGACCGCCTGCTCCACAGGCATCGGCGGGCCCTCCGCCTCCATCGCCATGGAGGAGCTCCACAAGTGCGGCGCGGACACCTTCATCCGCACGGGCACCTGCGGGGGCATCGACGTAAACGTCCAGTCCGGGGATATCGTGGTGGCCACGGGAGCCGTCCGTTTCGAGCATACCAGCCTGGAATACGCCCCCCTGGAGTTCCCCGCCGTGGCGGACTTCGGCCTCGTGGACTGCCTGGTCCGGGCCACGAAAGCCCTGGGCTATCCCCTCCACACGGGCATCGTCCAGTGCAAGGACAGCTTCTACGGCCAGCACGACCCCGCCGCCTCCCCGGTGTACTACGAGCTGCAGCAGAAGTGGGAGAGCTGGAAGCGCCTGGGGGTGAAGGCCAGCGAGATGGAGAGCGCCGCCCTCTTCGTGGTGGCCGCCGCCCTGGGCTGCCGCTGCGGCAGCTGCTTCCACGTGGTCTGGAACCAGGAGCGGGAGGCCGCGGGCCTGGACCAGAAGATGAGCGAGGACACCTCTACCTCCGTCCGGGTGGCGGTGGAGGCTCTGAAGCTCCAGATTGAGGCGGACCGGGCCGGAAAAAAGTAGGGAATCCCCCTTATATTTCCCAGAATCCGGCCGATATTCCCATATGAGAAGGGAATCTAGACCGGAGCGGTTTCCATTGAACGGATTCAAGATTGGGACGCTCAAAACCCACTGAATCTGTGAAATGGAGGAAAAACGATGATTCAAGCGACAAGCAGACAGACCATCCCCAAAGAGTGGACGGACCCCATCGCCTCGAACGTGGGCTACATCAAGCCGGCCTTCCTGGAGCAAGTGCTGGAGATGGCGAAAAAGGGGAGTGCGGCGCACTTCGACCGCCTGAGGGACCGGCTGGAAAACGGAGTAATCAAGACCCCGCTGACGGCGGACCAGAAGCAGTACCTGAAGGAGAACTTCGACCTGAAAAACATGAGCTGGGAGGACTACCAGTCCCTCATCGGCAAGCTTTGCGAGTTCGGCATTTTGGACCAGGAGGACAAGGATTTCCTCCACTGCGGGTTCAGCGGCCTGCACATGATCCCCGTCGATCTCTCCGGGCCCACCAGCACGGTCAGCTCTTATGCGGCCCCCGTCAGGGACCCTT
Source organism: Oscillibacter sp. (assembly GCA_009773995.1). GTDB lineage: Bacteria > Bacillota > Clostridia > Oscillospirales > Oscillospiraceae > Oscillibacter. The sequence goes on from VSMY01000002.1 coordinate 30,587, forward strand.
CGTCCTATGACTCCTGGAAGGGCGATGTTCTGGGCTGGATGAAGTTCCTCTCCAGCTTCCAGTGCTGGGATTCGGACAGCCAATCCTGGCGGAAGACCGATCAGGCCCGCCTGTTCGGGAAGGTCCGGGAGCTCCTGGACGCGATTGCCTAAGGAGGGTTGGACCATGATTTCAGCGGCAAACGCCCTTGGCTGCGGAGGGCCGAGAGCCCCTCGCGCTCCGTCCTATACCGGAATGGGAAACCAGGCCTTTTTGGCGGGCTTCATGGAGGAGTTCCGCAAGGCCCAGGCCAAGGCCTGCGAGCAGAATGTAGAGGAGCTCAAACGGGCCGGACTGTCGGATAAGCTGGCCGGGAAGGAAGATGCCCGGCGGGACGAGGACGAGAAATTTACTTTCTAAAAGTACATAAAAAAGGACCGCCCTACGGCGGTCCTTTTTCTCGGCCTTACTGGATGCCCAGCACCTTGTAGTCCTGGTCCTCCACGGCCTTTTTCAGGGCCTCGTCCGTAAGCTGCCCGGAGAGGGTCACCACCGCCGTGCCGCTCTCGTGGCTGACGCTGGCGGCGCTGACCTCCGGCAGGGCCTCCAGGGCCTTCTTGACTCTGGCCTCGCAGTGCCCGCACATCATGCCTTCAATTTTCATGGTCTTTTCCATCGCTGTTACCTCCTCGGAATGGTTGGAATGTTTGGATTTCAGGGGTCTATCCTTTCTCACGTCCCGCAGGTTGAACAGGTTCAGCCGCAGGGCGTTGGAGACGACGCAGAAGCTGGAGAGGCTCATGGCCGCCGCGCCGAACATGGGGTTCAGCGTCAGGCCGAAGGGGATGAAGAGCCCCGCCGCCAGGGGAATGCCGATGGTGTTGTAGAAGAAGGCCCAGAACAGGTTCTCATGGATGTTCCGCAGGGTGGCCCGGCTGAGCCGGATGGCGGCGGGCACGTCCAGGAGGCGGCTTTTCATCAGCACCACGTCCGCCGCGTCGATGGCCACGTCCGCCCCCGCGCCGATGGCGATGCCGGTGTCCGCCCGGGTCAGGGCCGGGGCGTCGTTGATGCCGTCGCCCACCATGGCCACCTTGCCCTGCTTTTTCAGGTCCCGGATGACGCTCTCCTTGCCGTCGGGCAGGACCCCGGCGATGACCTCGTCCACCCCGGCTTGCTTTCCGATGGCCTGGGCGGTGCGCTGGTTGTCTCCAGTGAGCATGACCACCCGGATGCCCATATTCTGGAGTTCCCGGACGGCCTGGGGGCTGTCTTCTTTGATCACGTCCGCCACGGCGACGACGCCCAGCAGTTTCCCGTCCCGGCTGAAAAACAGCGGGGTCTTCCCTTGGCCCGCCAGGGCCTCGGCCTGGGCCTGGAAGTCCTGGGGGACGGCGGCCTGGGCGCTGATGAAGCTGAGATTTCCGCCGCTGAGGGCCGCTCCGTTCAGCCGGGCGGTGAGACCGTTTCCCGGAAGGGCCTGGAAGTCCGTGACCTCCTCCGCCGGGATGCCCTCCTCCTCCGCTTTTTGTAAAATGGCCTTGGCCAGGGGGTGCTCGCTCTTTTGCTCCAGGGCTCGGGCCAGGCGGAGGAGCTCCGCCCCGCTGAGCCCCTGGGCCGGGAGGATATCCGTCACCCTGGGCTCCCCCTGGGTGATGGTGCCCGTCTTGTCCAGGGCCACAATTTCGGTCCGGCCCGCGGCCTCCAGGGAGGCGGCGGTTTTGAACAGGATGCCGTTTTTGGCCCCCATGCCGCTGCCCACCATGATGGCCACCGGCGTGGCCAGGCCCAGGGCGCAGGGGCAGGAGATGACCAGCACGGAGATGCCCCGTGCCAGGGCGAAGCCCACGGTCTGCCCCAGCAGCAGCCAGACGAGGGTGGTTATTACGGCGATGGAGATGACCGCCGGGACGAAGACGCCGGACACCCGGTCGGCGATTTTCGCAATGGGAGCTTTGGTGGCCGCCGCATCGCTGACCATCTGGATGATCTGGGAGAGGGTGGTGTCCTCCCCCACCCGGGTGGCCCGGCACTTGATAAAACCGGCTTGGTTCGTGGTGGCGGCGGACACGCCGTCCCCCGGCGCCTTGTCCACGGGGATGCTTTCGCCGGTCAAGGCGGACTCGTTGACGGCGCTGGTCCCCTCCACCACTACGCCGTCCACCGGGATGTTTTCGCCGGGGCGGACCAGGAAGACGTCGTCCTTTTGGACCTGCTCGATGGGGACGGTGACCTCTTTCCCGTCCCGTTCCAGCACGGCGGTCTTGGGGGCCAGCTTCATAAGGCTTTTCAGCGCGTCGGTGGTTTTCCCCTTGGAGCGGGCCTCCAGCATCTTGCCCACGGTGATGAGGGCCAGGATCATGGCGGCGGACTCGAAGTAGAACTCCATCATGTAGTCCATCACCGCCGCCGCGTCCCCCCGGACCTGGGCGGACGTCATGGCGAAGAGGGCGTAGGTGCTGTAGACAAAGGCCGCCGAGGCCCCCAGGGCCACCAGGGTGTCCATATTCGGGGCCCGGTGCCAGAGGCTCTTGAAGCCGCTGATGAAGAATTTCTGGTTGATGACCATGACGGCCACCGTCAAAAGGAGCTGGATCAGCCCCATGGCAATATGGTTCCCGTGGAGGAAGCGGGGGACGGGCCAATTCCACATCATATGCCCCATGGAAAAGTACATGAGTACCGCCAGGAAGATGAGGGAAGACCACAGCCGCTTTTTCAAAAGTGGCGTTTCGTGGTCCGCCAGAGCCTCCTCGGGATTGGCGGGGGAAGCGGCGGAGGCAGTCCGTTCCGCCCCCTTTTTCGACGCGCCGTAGCCTGCGCTTTCCACGGCGGCGATGATTTCCTCCGCCGGGGCGCTGCCCTCCACGCCCATGGAGTTGGTCAAAAGGCTCACGGAGCAGGAGGTGACCCCCGCCACCTTGCCCACGGCCTTTTCCACACAGGCGGAGCAGGCGGCGCAGCTCATGCCGGTGACGTTGTATTGTTCCATAAACGGGACCTCCTTTATTTCATCAGCTTTTGGAGGGTGCACAGCAGCTCCTCCACCGTCTCGTCCTTCCCCGCCCGGATGTCCCGGATGACGCAGGTGCGGATGTGCTCGGAAAGGAGCTCCTTGGCAAAGGCGTTCAGCGCCGCGTTGGCGGCGGCCACCTGGGCCAGGATGTCGGGACAGTAGGCGCTGCGCTCCACCATGCCCCGGATGCCCCGAATCTGGCCCTCCACCCGGTTCAGGCGATGAATGAGCCGCTTGACCTCCTCCTCGGAGCGCTCCTTGGTCTTGTGGCATTCACAGGTTTCCATGGCAAACCCTCTCTTGCTGGTATACCCCTTGGGGGTATTCTTACTATATACCCTCCTGGGGTATTTGTCAAGCCCCGATTGGAAAAGAAAGGCCCGGCACAGGGAGTGTTCCCCATGCCGGGCCTTTGTATGAGCGGGATCAATCCTGATGAACAATCTTTCCGGGCCCCTTGAAAATGCTCTCCGGCGGGACGGCCCCCCGGACGGAGGACAGGGGATAGACCCTGGAGCCCCGGCCGACGACGGTGCCGGGGTTCAGCACGCTGTTGCAGCCCACCTCCACATGGTCCCCCAGGATGGCCCCGAACTTCTTCCGGCCCGTCTCGAGGCGCTCCTCGCCGTTTAGCACTACCACCAGGGTCTTGTCGGACTTCACGTTGGAGGTGATGGACCCCGCGCCCATGTGGCTCTTGAAGCCCAGGATGGAGTCCCCCACGTAGTTGTAGTGGGGGGTCTGAACGCCGTCGAAGAGGATGACGTTTTTCAGCTCCACGGAGTTGCCCACTACGCAGCCCGCCCCCACCAGGGCGGAGCCCCGGATAAAGGCACAGTGCCGGACCTCGGTCTCGGGGCCGATGATACAGGGCGCACCCAGGAAAGCCGAGGGAGCGACGGAGGCGGTCTTGTGGACCCAAGTCTGGGGGGACCGCTCCTCATATTCCGCCGGGTCCAGGGCGGGGCCCAGCTGCAAAATCAGGTCCTTGACGCCGTCCAGGGCCTCCCAGGGGTATTGAAATTGGGCCAGATAGTCCCCCGCCAGGGTGTGGGAGAGGTCCAGCAGGGCCGTGATGGTCAGATCCATAAAACGCGCCTCCTGTTTTCGCCGCCGGGGCGGCGTGCTGGCGTTATTATATACCAGTTCTCCAGGAGCCGCAAGGGGGAAATCAGGATTCCGGCAGCTCCTCCAGGGAGGCGAAGCGGAAGCCCATGTCCTCCCATTTGGTGAGGAGCTCGTCCAGGATGTCCGCGTTGGTCTTGGACGTGGAGTGGAGCAGCACAATGGCCCCGTCGTGGATGCGGGGGAGGAGCTTGGCGTAGGCCTGTTCCGGCGTGGGCTGGTTGTCCACATACCAGTCCACGTAGGCCAGGCTCCAGAACACGGTCTTATAGCCCAGGGCCTGGGCCTGTTTGAGGTTTTCCCGGCTGTACTTCCCCTGGGGCGGGCGGTAGAAATGGGGGAGCTCCTTCCCGGTGGTCTCCTGGTAGAGGTCCGCCAGGCTGTCCAGCTCCTTTTGGAAGGCCGCCTGGTCCGAGATGGCGGACATGTCCGGGTGATGGAAGGTGTGGTTGCCCACGATGTGGCCCTCCTCCGCCATACGGCGGATGACGTCCGGAGCGGTTTCGATCATATTGCCCACCACGAAGAAGGCCGCCGGGGCGTTGTGCTTTTTCAGAGCGTCCAGGATTTGCTCCGTATAGCCGTTTTCATACCCGCAGTCGAAGGTCAGGTAGATGACCTTCTGAGAGGTGTCCCCCAGGAACCAGGCGTCGTATTGGGCCAGGTCCTCCGCGCTGGCGTTGCCCACGGGGGACTGGCCCTCGTTGGGAAAGGAGAGGCCCCAGTTGTCGGCGGAGGCCGGAATGACGGCGGGGGCGGCGGCGGGGAGGGACGTTCCCTGCCAGTAGAGCATCGCCCCCAGGAAGAGAAGGGGGAGCATGAGAAGAACCAAGTTTCGCATACGCTGAAGCATAGGCGCCTCCTTGTTGAATGTTGTCACGGTTCAGCTTGTCCGGCGGCGGCCGGATTATCGGTTGAAAAAGCTGGCGAAAGATGTTATATTTGGAGTGTCGAAACATTGCGTCTGAAGGAGGAAGGATATGGCGAAGCGGGGAAGCAAGTCGAGGCGCCGGCAGGAGCTGACGAAAAAGCAGCTGGCGGCGCTGCTGGTGCTCTGCGTCATTACGGCGGCGGTCCGGTGGTATCTGCGGCCGGAGCCGGTGTCCCTGGAGGATATCCCGGCGTGGAGCGGCGCGGCCTATGTGGAGCTGGAGGACAACCAGCCGGGCTTCACCAAGGAGGAGATGACCCTGGAGGTCTTCGAGGACTACAGCGACCTGGACTATCTGGGACGCTGCGGTCAGGCCTACGCCAATATCTGCCCGGAGCTGATGCCCACAGAGGAGCGGGAGGCCATCGGGAATGTGAAGCCCACGGGCTGGGTCTCCGCCAAGTACGACTGCGTGGACGGGAAATACCTCTACAACCGCTGTCACCTCATCGGCTTCCAGCTGGCGGGGGAGAACGCCAACGAGAAAAACCTGATTACCGGCACCCGGTATCTAAACGTCACCGGCATGCTGCCCTTTGAAAACGACGTGGCGGACTACGTCCGGCGGACGGACAACCACGTCCTCTACCGGGTGACGCCGGTATTTGTGGGCACGGAGCTGGTGGCCAGGGGCGTGCAGATGGAGGCGTATTCCGTGGAGGATGCCGGGGACGGGGTCTGCTTCAACGTCTTCGCCTACAACATCCAGCCGGGGGTGGCCATTGACTACGCCACCGGGGAGAGCCGGCTGGAGGAGGACGCGGCATGAGGCTGTGGGAACAATTTGACCGGATTGCCGTCTTCGACACGGAGACCACGGGCCTCGACTTCCGCCGGGACCGCATCATCGAAATCGGCGCGGTGGCCCTGGAGGCCGGGGCGGAGACCGGGGGAATGGATCTCTTCATCCGCCTGCCGGAGGGGCGGCGGCTGGACCCCTTCATCGTGAATCTCACCGGCATCACCGAGGAGCGGCTGGAAACCGAGGGCGTGGGAGACGAGGAGGCCGCCCGTGCCTTCGCGGACCTTCTGGAAGGGGCGGAGCGGCCCTTGCTTGCGGCCTACAACGCCCAGTTCGACCTGAATTTCCTCTATGGCCTCCTCCGGCCCTGGGGATTGGAGGAGGCGCTGAAAAAGCCCCGCTTCCTGGACGTCATGACGGTCTATAAGGACCGGAGGGACTATCCCCATAAGCTGGAAAACGCCATCGCCGCCTATCGCCTGGAGGACCGGGCGGTGAACAGCCACCGGGCCATCGACGACGCCCGGGCGGCGGCGCTGCTGCTGGAGGCCATGGCGGAGGAACGGGACGATTTGGAGCGGTACGTGGACCTCTTCGGCGCGCATCCCAAATATGGGGTCTCGGGGCGGAGGATTTCCTCCGTCACCTACCGGACCCAGCCCTATGAGCGGGAGAAACTGCTGTACGAATTGCCATAAAAAAACGCCCGGCCGGCCGCCGGGCGTTTTTTCTTCTCTTTTATAATGAATCTATAAATGCTTCCGCCTCCCGGACGGTGCTGCTCAGATACTCCATTACCTCCACCGGATGCTCCCCCACGGCGGTCTCTCCGGTGACCATGACGGAGGACGCGCCGTCCAGCACGGCGTTGAAGATGTCGCTGACTTCCGCACGGGTGGGGACGGGATTCCGCTCCATAGAGGCCAGCATCTGGGTCACCACCATGAAGGGCCGCCCCGCTTCCCGGCAGACGGCGGCAATGCGCTTTTGGAGGGCGGGCAGCTTCCAGAGGGGGCCGGCGTTTCCCAGGTCTCCTCGGGCGATGACGATTTCATCGGCGGCGGGAATCAGCTCGGAAAGCTTTTCCACGCCCTCCAGGTTCTCGATTTTGGCGAAGAGGCGGATGTCCCGCCCCCCGGCGGCGTCCAGGGTGTCCCGGACGGCCTCCAGGTCCTCCCGGCCCCGGACGAAGGGCTGCATGACGCCGGTGACGCCGTAGTCTCGCGCAAGGCGGAGGTTTTCCCGGTCGCTGTCCGTCATGGCGGGGAGATGGACGTCCACGCCGGGGAGGGCGGCGCTTTTCCGGCTTCGGAGCGTTCCGCCCCGCTCCACTTGGGCCAGGGCCCCGCCGGACAGAGGCTCCGCCACCCGAAGGAGGAGCTTCCCGTCGTCCAGCAGGACCTCCTGGCCGGGAAGCAGATGGGGCAGGACGGCGGCGGGCAGGGGAATGTCTTCTCCCAGGCGGACGGAGGTCCCGTCCGTCAATTCCAGGGGGGCCGAAAGCGCGCCCACCCGGAGCTCCGGGCCCTGCAGGTCGATGAGGAGCTGCGGGCTCACGCCGCAGCGCCGGGCGGCGGCGTGGAGGCGTTCGATCTGCTCCGCCGCGCGGTCAAGGCCCACGTGGGAGAGGTTCAGCCGCACGCCGGTCATTCCCGCCTGAAAGAGGGACTCCAGGGTTTCCGTATCGGAGCAGGCGGGGCCCAGGGTGCCGTAGATTTGAACCACAAAAGCCGCCTCCCCTCAGCGGAAGAGGGCCGCCAGGCTCTCGGTGTAGGGGGCCCGGCAGATTCCCTGTTCCGTGACGATGCCGGAAATCAGCGTGTGGTCCGTCACGTCGAAAGAGGGGTTGTAGCACTTCACGCCGGGAAGGGCCATGGGCTTCTCGTACCAGAGGGTTTTGATCTCCTCCGGGTCCCGGAGCTCGATGGGGATGTGGTCCCCGTCGGGGCAGCTGAGGTCGATGGTGCTGGTGGGGCCCAGGACATAGACGGGAATTCCGTAGTGCTTCGCCAGAATCGCCACGCCGCTGGTGCCGATTTTGTTGGCCGTGTCCCCGTTGGCGGCGATCCGGTCGCAGCCCACGAAGCAGGCCTGGACCCAGCCGTTTTTCATGACCATGGAGGCCATGTTGTCGCAGATCAAGGTCACGTCCACCCCGGCCCGGTGGAGCTCGTAGCTGGTGAGCCGGGCCCCCTGGAGCAGGGGCCGGGTCTCGTCGGCGAAGACGCGGATGTGGATACCCTGCTCCGCCGCCAGGAAGAAGGGCCCCTGGGCGGTGCCGTAGCGGGAGGTGGCCAGGGGCCCGGCGTTGCAGTGGGTGAGGACGCCGTCCCCCTCCTTCAGGAGGCTCAGGCCGTATTCGGAGATGGCCCGGCATTTGACGATGTCGTCCAGGTGGATGTCCGCCGCCTTTTGATACAGGACCTCCAGCAGGGCGGGGCGAGGGTCTTCCAGGTGGGCGGCGGCGGTCTTCTCCATCTCCCCCAGGGCCCAGCTGAGGTTTACCGCCGTGGGCCGGGAGGCGTTGAGTTGGGCGGAGTACGCTTTGAGCCGGGCCTGAAAGGCGGCGGGGTCCGGCTCCTCGATGGTCCGGGCCAGGGCATAGAGGCAGTAGGCGGCGCAGATGCCGATGGCGGGAGCGCCCCGGACCCGGAGTTTTTGGATGGCCTCCACCATTTCGCCGGCGGTTTGGAGGCGGATTTCTTTTTCCTCATTGGGGAGAAGGCTCTGGTCAATGATATAGAGGGCCTCGGCGGCCTTGTCGTAGCGGATGTTCTGGGCGTGGGTGACGGCTTTCAGGGAGGTAGGCATGTGGGCGCTCCTTTCTTTTGCGGCGGCTGTATGAGTCAGATTGTAGCATAGGCCGCCGGTTTTTGCAACGGCTCCGGCCAAGGGACAAAAGCGCCCGGACACACGTGTGTCCGGGCGCTTCTTTGCGGGCTGCTTTGAGACTCAGCGGAAGTCTCCGCCTACTTCTATGGCGCGGATGACGCCGTCGTCGCTGGCGTACATGGTGCATTTTTGGGCATAGGCGTGGGCAATGTCTACCACGCTTCTGCCTTCCTCGGCGCGGATCCAGCTGTTGCTGTCTTTGTTGTAGGCCATAACCGTGACGGGAATGGAGTAGGTCCGCCCGTCCACCGTGACGGCGCTCTCTCCGCTCCAGGCGGTGTTGGGCACGTCCTTCAGGACGGTCAGCGGCTTGAGGCTGGAGAAGCTGCCGGTGCCCGCTTCGTCCACCACCGCGGCCACGTAGACCCCTCCGGCGATGTCGTAATTGCTGCGGAAATAGTCCGTCACCTGTCCCTGGTCGTTGAAGACGGCGATGCGCCGGATATCCCGGTCGTCCAATTTTATGGAGGTACGGCCATAGAGGGTTGCGCCGCTGCCCGCGGTCCCCAGGGCGATGATGTCCACCTGACCCGCCCAGTTGGTGTGGGCGTAGCTGATCTCACGGTTGGGGATGGGCCCGGCCCCCAGGTCGCTGAGGCTGAGGGTGTCGATGCCGTTCGCCGTGTAGCGGAAGACGCTGACGGTTTCCGCCAGGCTACTGCTTCCAAGCATCCGCTTTTCCAGATCCAGCGCGCCGGAGACGCCGCCGCCCAAGCGGACCAGGCCGATGCGGTTCTTGCCGACGGAGGTGACCCGCACCAGACGGTTCTGCATCCGGGCCAGCTCCTCCTGGCGGAACTGCTCGGCGCGGTCGCTGTAGCTTTCGCCCAGGTCCACGGTGCCCTTGATCTCAACGCCGCAGAGCAGCTTTACCGTGGCGCTGGTTCCGGAGATGGAGGTGGCGATTCCGATGGCGTTGGCCGAGACGGCGCCGGGTTTCACCGCTCCGGCCACCTTGTTGTCCTCCGTCAGCAGCAGGGTGATCTGGTCGCCGGGGCGGAACTTCGCCAGGGTGGACTGGGCCGTGGGCAGCACGTCGAAGTCGTTGCCCAGGACGCGGATGCTGGAGGGCTCCGTGGGGCTGGGAGTGCAGGACTCATAGAAGCCCGTCAGCCGGGTGTCGCAGACCCGGATGGTGTTTGTGGAGCTGGCGTAGGTGGCCACGTCATAGGGGCGCATGTCCTTGGCGTTGGCCCGGCAGCCGTTTTTGTAGATGGTGTAGCCGCCTACTCCGCCGGTGAGGGAGTCGAAGCCCTTGACGGAATTCTTTTCATAGACGATGACCGCCTCGGTGGAGCTGTCTCCGCCGCCGATGAAGATGAACTCCACGTTTCCGGCGGTGCCCAGGTACAGGGTCAGGGACGTGCCGGGGTTCACCCAGGACCGGGCCTCGCTCCAGGTGGTTTCCGCGCCTTTGCGATAGACCTTGGTGCCGCTGGTAACCATATATTTGGTTCCGGAGCGGTCCGTGATCTGGTTGGCCTCCGCCTTGGCTACCGTAACGGTACGGCTGACGCCCAATGCGTCGGGCAGGAAGGTGCGGACCTTCTGGCCCTCCAGCACCAGCGTGCCCTTCAGGCCGTTGAGGGAGCCGTTGGACGCCTTGTCCCCGGCCATTTGATAGATGGAGCCGTCGGAGAAGAGCATGGCGGTCTCCTTGCCGTCGGGTCCCCGTGCGTTGGAGGATACCAGGACCATGTCGCTCTTAGTGGTCAGCCCGGCGGCGGTGAGGAAATTGCTGACGGTTTTATCCCCCTGGACGTCCGCCCGGAGGAGGTTGTTGAACAGGACGGCGGCGTCGCTGCGGCTGAGGGGGGAATTGCCCTTGGTGGTGTCCACCCCGTCGGTGAGGCCGATGGAGGCGGCGAAGGACAGATAGCTGTCCGGCCACACGCCGCCGATGTTCTCGTCCTTATAGCCCAGAACCCGGAGGAGAATGGTGGCCGCCTGGCCCAGGGTGACGGTGCGGTCCGGATAGAACTTCCCGTCGGAGAAGCCGGAGATGGCGTTTTTCCCCTTGGAGGCCATGTTGATGTAGGCCGCCGCCCAGTGGGAGGGCTTCACGTCCGGGTAGACGGTGACGGTGCGGTAGAGGCCCAGCTCGTCCTCGGCGTTCAGGGCGCAGACCACCATCTTGCAGAACTGAGCGCGGGTGAGCTGGCCGTTGGGGCGGAAGTTCCCGTCGGAAAAGCCGTCCATCACGCCCATGAGCCGCAGGGACTCCACCTGGGCGTAAGCGTCGCCCCCCAGGTCGTAGAAGCGGTTGGCGGGGGGCGCGGCCTGGGCGGGCAGAACCAGCAGGGATGCCGCCATGGCCGCCAGAAGCAGCAGGGACAAGATGCGTTTTTTCATAGTCTTCCTCCTATTACTCTGCCCGCAGGGCTTCCACGGGCTGGAGCTTGGATGCCTTAATGGCCGGGTAGCTGCCGAAAATCAGGCCCAGCAGCACGGAGAATCCCAGGGCCCCCGCCGTCACGGTGACGGGGGGATAGATGGTCATATGGAACAGCAGGTTCCCCGCCGCGTAGCAGCCCAGGGTGCCGATTAAAATGCCGATGATTCCGCCGATGCCGCAGAGCATGGCCGCCTCAATCAAAAACTGGGTGACGATGCTGCTCCGCTGGGCGCCGATGGCCCGGCGGATGCCGATCTCCCGCGTCCGCTCCGTCACCGTCACCAGCATGATGTTCATGATGCCGATGCCGCCCACCAAGAGGGAGATGGCGGCGATGCCGCCCAGCACCAGGGAGATCATGCCCATCTGCTCGTTCATGCTCTGCTGCCAGCGGTCGTCGGGCTGCACCCAGGAGCCCCCGGTAGCGGGGTCTATCAGGCCGTTCAAAAAGCCCCGGATGCGGGTGGCCACCTCCGTGGTGGAGACGCCGTCCTTAGCCTTGACGATGAAGCTGGAGATGTAGTCCCCGCCCAAAAGCCTCCGGGCGGTGTAGGGCAGGACGATGATGTTGTCGATGGTGCTTCCCTGGGCGTCGCCGCCGGAGAGGCGGGGAGCGTAGAGGCCCACCACCTCAAAGCTCTGCCCGTTGAGCTGGAGTTCCTTGCCCACCGGGTCGGCGGAGTCGAAGAACGCCTCCGCCGCCTGGGCGCCCAGGACGCAGACCTGGTTATAGCGCTCAATGTCCAGCTCTCCCAGATCCCGGCCCTTGGTGATGGTCAGGTTGTTGCAGGCGCTGTACTGGTTGGAGACATAGTAGACGTCGGGGGGCCGCTGGCCGGTCATGTTCCCCATCTCGTCCCAGCTCCACTCAAAGTTGGCGGAGTTTTTGGTTCCGTAGACCACGTTGACGCTGGCCCGGGCCTCCGGCGTGATGCCCACGATGTACTGGGGGATGGACTTGCAGTAGGCGTACAGGTCCGGGAAGTAGTCCTTTCCCGCCGGGACCCAGTTGCCGTTTTCGTCCTCTACATAGACATAGTTGTCGATGCTTACCGAAATTTTATTGCTGCCCATGGCGGAGAACTGCTCCATGGTTTTGGCCGCGTAGCCGCTCATCACCGAGACGATGGTCATCACCGCCGCGATGCCGATGATGACCCCCAGCATGGTCAGCATGGACCGGCCCTTTTTGCCGATGATGGATTTCCAGGCCATTTTTACCGCCTGCCGGATGTTCAAAGCCAGTCCACCTCCTGTTCCTTGTCCTCCACGATTTTCCCGTCCGTCAGCCGGACGCAGCGGCGGGCCGTGGCGGCGATGCCGTTGTCGTGGGTAATCAGGATGACCGTGGTCCCCTCCCGGTTCAGCTGCTGGAGGAACTCCAGCACCTCGTGGCCCGTCCGGGAGTCCAGCGCGCCGGTGGGCTCGTCGGCCATGATGATGGGGGGCTTGGTGGCGATGGCCCTGGCGATGGCCACCCGCTGCTGCTGGCCGCCGGACATCTCCGTGGGCTTGTGCTTGACGCGCTTACTGAGACCCACCCGGTCCAGGGCCTCCAGGGCCAGGTCGTAGCGGTCGTCCGCGCCGATGCCCTGGTAAATCAGGGGCAGCTCCACGTTCTCCAGCACCGTCAGGGACTGAATCAGGTTGTACTGCTGGAAGATGAAGCCGATCTCCTTGTTGCGGATGCGGCTGAGCTCCTTGTCCGTCAGTTCCTTGACGTCGGTGCCCTCCAGAAGGTAGTCCCCCCTCGTGGGGATGTCCAGGCAGCCCAGGACGTTCATCATGGTGGACTTGCCGGAGCCGGACTGGCCCACGATGGCCACGAACTCCCCCCGCTCCACCGTCAGGGAGACCCCGTCCAGGGCCCGGACCTCGCTCTCAAGACCCTCGCCGTAGATCTTGTAGATGTCCTTTAACTCAATCAGATTCGCCATATCAGTAACCCCAGGGGTTGGCCGTCTGAATCTGGGTGAAGACCTCGGTGTCTACCTCCACGCCGGACTTGATTTCCACGTTGTAGTTGTCCGAGATGCCGATTTCCACGGCCACGGGCCAGAAGCCCTCGGGAATCGTCTCGTCGGCCATGATGCCTTCCACCGCGTTTTCCGGCTTGTCGCCCTTGACGTAGACCACCGTCAAGGTCTCGCCCTCCTCGGTGGAGACGGTGCGGACGGACTGGAGGGGCAGCACCAGGCAGTTGTCGTTTTCGCTGGCCGTCAGCTTGTAATTTATGTAGCTGTTGACCTGGAGGGTTTCCTCCGCGTTGTCTACCGAGATCACCATGGGATAGGTCGCCACGCCGTTGTTGATGGTACTGGAGAGGCTGACGCTCTCCACTATGCCCATGGCCGGGGTGCCCCACTGGTCCAGCTCCACCATGGTCCCCGCCTGGACGGCGCTGACGTTCCGCTCGTCCACCGTGGCGTTGACAATCAGGGAGGAGGTGTCCGAAATCGTGACCACCGTGGTGTTGGCGGCGATTTCGTCTCCCGGCTTCATGGTGAGGCCGATGACCTTGCCCGCGATGGAGGCCACGGCGGAGCAGTTGGCCAGATTCTTCTCGGCGGTCTCCAGAGTCTTCTGGGCCTCGTCCAGGCTCTGCTGGGCGGAGTAAATTTCCGCCTCGCTGTCCTCGCCGTCCACCCGGACCAGCACCTGCCCGGCGCTGACCTGGAGGAAGTCCACCAGGGAGCTGGAGAGGACGGTGCCGTTGACGGTGGATTTCAGGTCGCCTGTGCGGTAGTATTCCAGCTTGCCGGGCTCATAGGGGTAGATGGTCTCGCCCTCGGCGGTGGTCACCGTGGCGGAGGCCGCCATCTCGGCGGTGAGGGCTCCCTCATTGTCCACCAGAATGTCGGCGGAGAAGAGTTTGGTGCCCTCCGGGGTGATGCGGCTGACCAT
>VSMY01000020.1 GCA_009773995.1 Oscillibacter sp.
ATTTAACTCCGGAATACGCCGTCTCCACCGCCTCGGTCCTCACCGCCGGGCAGGCTTACGACTGGATCCTCCGCGCTTGCTACGGCGGCGAGGCGGACCCCCACGGCGCGGCCGCCCAAGAGCTCCCGGCCTCCCCCGGCGGCCTTCTGTTTTTCCCCTATCTGGCCGGAAGCGGGACGCCCTCCGTAAACCCGCGGGCCCGGGGAGCTTTCTTCGGGCTCTCCCTCAGCCACACGAGGGGGGCGCTGGTCCGCGCCGTCATGGAGGGCGCCGCCTACGAGCTGCGGATGAATCTGGAAGCCATCGAACGGATCAGCCCGCCTAAGCGGAGGCTGATCGTCTCCGGAGGCTGCAGCCGCTCAAACGCCTGGCTGCAAATCCTCGGCAGCGTCCTGAGAAAGGACATCGCCGTCTCCTCCGTCACCAACGCCGGATGTCTGGGGGCCGCCATGATCGCCGCCTTCGGCGCGGGACGCTTTCCGTCCTTTGACGCCGCTATCCAGGAAATGCGGGGCCCGGCCCGGTCCGTCTGCGGGCCGGACCCCGGTCTGGCGGAGGTCTACGACGGGCTGTACCAGGTCTACCGCTCTCTCCATCCCTCCGTGATGGTGGGCAGCGAGGCCCTGGCCAATCTCCAGAGAGCCTCAGGCTCCGCCTGAAAACAGCGAAAAGGGAGGGACTGATTTGTGGAAACACCGTCCGGCGCCCCCTGCAGCCTGATTCTAAAAATCAAGCACTACTACCCTTCTATGAGCCCGACGCAGCGCCGCATCGCGGACTTCATCCTGGAAAACACCACCCAAGTCGTTCATTTAAATGTGGCGGCGCTGGCCGGCGCCTGCCATGTCAGCGAGGCCACCGTCGTCCGCTTTTCCCGTATCCTCGGCTTTCCGGGCTTTCGCGATCTGAAGATCGCCTTCGCCATGGAGCCCCGGAAGCAGGTCCAAATCATCCACGAGGAAATCACGGAAAGCGACTCTCCCTACCAGGTGTTCGGCAAGGTCTGCAAAAGCGTTTTTCACTCCATGGAGGACACCAAGAGCATCCTTTCCTCCAACAGCGAAGCCCTGGACAAAATCGTGGAGGCCATTCGGGCCGCGTCCCGCATCCTGATCATCGGAATGGGCAGCTCCTCTTACGTCGCCGCGGATCTCCACCACAAGCTGCTCCGCCTGGGGTACGGCAGCCTTACCTACGTAGACCCCCACCTCCAGATGATCAGCGCCATGAATCTGCAAAAGGGCGATCTGCTCATCGCCATATCCAACTCGGGCGCTTCCAAGGAAATTCTGGACACGGTCGCCCTGGCAAAATCCCGAGGCGTCACGATCGCCTCGATTCTCCGGTACGGAGAATCCCCCCTGCTCCATCAGACGGACCTGCCTTTGTTCGTCGCCTCTCCGGAAGCGCCCTACCACATGCTGCCAATGTCCTCCCGGATCGTCCAGCTCAGCTACGTGGACACGCTGTACATCCTGACCGCCATCCGGGACGGGCAGGCCAGCATCGATCAGGTAAACGCCGTCGAGGACATGCTGAAAGAGTCCAAGCTCCTGTAAGCCCGGTTTCAAAAGCGGCAAGCTCCGCCTCAAACGGCAAAGCCGGCCGTCCGTTTCCACCAGGACCGCGGGGCGGAAGGGCGGCCCGTCCCCCCCTTCCGCAGCATGGAGGTGCGCTATGCCTAAGAGATCGCTTCGCAACCAGATACTGGGGCTGCTGCTCCTGATCTGGCTGCCGCTGCTGCTCTTTCTCTATGCCGCTCTGGACTACAGCACCAGGCAGACGGAGGAAAAGATCATCGTCTCCAGCGAGCAGCAGCTCCATATGAGGGCGCAGTACGTCAACGCGCAGCTATGCAACATCCGCTCCGCCGCGGCCTATCTGGACATCTCTCCGGCCTTCATCCACGCCCTTGAGGAGTATCCGGCTCTCGAGGACGCCGCAAGCCAGGCCGCTTTTGCCCGGAATTTCCCGGTTCACGAGTACGAGCTCATCTGCAACGAGCTTTCCAACACCAGGCCGCTTACCTTGACGGTCATCCTGCCGGACGGCCGCATCGTCAACACCAACGCCTATTTTCAGGACCTTCCCACCCTCAGCCTGGAGCACACGGAATGGTTCTCCCAAATCAAGACCAATTTCTCGTCCATCTGGATTCAAAATCCCATCCTGGATTTCATCATCAACACGTCCGTTCCTCAAATACACTGCGTCCGCCAGGTATCCAACGGCTCCGGCCAGCCCCTGGGCGTCGTGGTCCTGTCCATTCCCTCCACGGAGCTGCAAAAGTTTTACGCGTCCGCGGACGTCCACCAGAACATCTACATCCTGGACAAAAACTACAGCGTCGTGTCCTGCCTGGACAACCACATCTTTCAGGAGGACCTCTATCCCATTTTCAGGCAGATTTCCCAGCGCGCCTCCGGATCGGAGACCGCGGCGCTGGATGGGCAGAAAATATTCATCGCCTACGATACCGTGGTGGAGGCGGCCTGGCGCATCATCACCCTCTCGGACTATTCCCAGGCGGTCGCCCTCGAGTCTCCGCTCCGCAAGAATCTGGGGATTATCGCCGCCTACTGCCTCCTGGCGGCCGCCCTCCTTTTCTGCTCTTTGTCCCGCGCGCTGTTCGCCCCGCTCTCCCAGCTTGTCTCCTGCATGAAAGCGGTACAGGCGGGAAACCTCTCCGTCCAGATCCCGATTCACGCCGACAATGAGATTGGGGACATCTCCCGGTGCTTCAACCACATGACCTCGGAGCTGAGCTCCTCCATCGACCGTATCGCCCGGGAGCGGGCTTTGAAGCAGGTCTCTGAGCTCAGGTCCTTTGAATCCCAGATCAATCCTCATTTTATCTACAACACTCTGGCCAGCATCCGATACCTGGTGCTCTCCGGCAGCACCGCCTCCGCCGACACGGCGATCCTCTCCCTGATCCGCTTCCTGCAAAGTATGCTTTCCATGAAAACGCCCTACGTCACCCTCTCCACCGAGTGCGCCCACCTGTCGAACTACGTCGACATCGAGCAGCTTATCTTCAACCACGCTCTCCAGTATACCTGCTCCGTCGACGAACAGGTCTCCGACTGCCTGATCGGCCATTTTCTGCTCCAGCCCCTGCTGGAAAACGCGATCCTGCACGGGCTGAAGCCCAAGCCGTCGGATTGGAGGCTGTCCGTTACGGCGGTCTCCGTCAGCGAATCCGAGCTGGAGATTCGCGTCCAGGACAACGGCGTTGGTTTCGACGCGAAAAACATGTCCGGCCTTCTGGACAGCCGCTCGCCGCGGCATGTGGGCATTTCCAATGTGCGCAAGCGCGTTCAGCTCATCTACGGGCCCGGCTACGACGTCGTGTTCGACAGCCAGATCGGCGCCGGCACCACCTGCATCCTGCGGTTACCTAAAATCCTCTGTACCAAAGAACTGCCAGATGAACATTTTATTAGTTGACGACGACCGAATGATCCGTTCCTGGTTGACCATCATGCTCCGCCAGGCGGGCGTCCCGCAGGAGAATCTTTTTGAGGCGGAAAACGGCAAGGACGCCCTGGACGTCTGTGCCGCCCGCGGCATCGACCTGGTGGTCACCGACCTTGAGATGCCCGCCTTGGACGGCCTCCAGCTTCTCTCCCAGCTCAACGAGCGGTTTCCCGCCGTTAAGACGGCCGTGCTCACCTCCTATCCCGACTACGAGTATGTGCGGACCGCCCTGCGCTTTAACGCAATCGACTACATCGTAAAGCCCCTGATGACCCTGGAGGACATTCTCTCCCTGTTGGACCGCTACCGCTGCGAGGAATACGCGTCCGCCTCCGGCGGGCCCGATCCTCAAACCGGCCTGCGGCAGTTGAAGGAGTATCTTTCCTCCGGCAGCCTCACCTTCCAAATCGGCGACCTGGATTTTCCCGAGGGACAGCCGGTCTGCTGCTGCTGTGTTCAGCTTCAGGCTTCCGACGCCCTCCGGGAAGAAAGCGGGACGCGGAGATTCCTCTCGATTTGCCAGGAATACTTCCGCGCGGAAAAAATTCTGGGCCGTGCCTACATTCTCTCCCCTGTCCTGGCGCTCCTGCTCTACCACGGGGAAAACGCCAAGGCGCTTCATCCCTCCCAGTACTACGAGCGGCTCTCCATGCTTCTGGACCACAGCCTCTCCCAGCACGTCCAGTCCCCCTTAAAATTTCACTCCTTCCGGGTCTGCGGCTCTCCTCCCGTCCTTAAAAAGCAGCTCTCCCGCATATTTTCCGTCTGCGAGGCCCAGACCTATTATCACGATCCCTCCCTTACGGACGTATCCGCGCTGAACGAAGCGCAGATGGAGACCGCCTGCCTGAAAATCCAAAACCTGCTCTTGAACTCCGCGGAGGAGGCTCCCTTCTCCTATTCCCAGTGGCTTCAGGAGCTCCACAAACAGCGCACGGACCCGGAGCAGGTCAAAAAAGCCCTGCGGCAGATCAACGCGTCTCTTCTGGCCACGCTCCGCATCCACGCGTTTCACGTTGGAAGCGAGCTTCCCCAAGCGGTGGAGCAAAGCCTGGAAAGCCTGGAGCATGTGCGCGATTTCCAAGGCGCCGAAGCCCTCACCGCCTCCCTGGAAAAGCAGCTCGGCCGCGCGGCCGCCCATGAACAGCAAAAGCTGCCTTCCGCCATTCAGGCCTGCATCGAGTACATCGAACGCAATTACGCCGCCCCCATTCAACTGGACGACATTGCAAAGCATGTGCATCTGAATTCCGCGTACCTGAGCTTTTTGTTTAAAAAGCACACCGGGATTTCCTTCATCCGCTTTCTGGAATACGTCCGCATCCGGCAGGCCAAGCGCCTTTTGCAGACCACCAGCCTGTCCATTACGGAAATTGCCGAGGCCGTCGGCTTCTCGGGACAAAATTACTTCTCTAAGGTCTTCCGGAGAGTCGTGGGCTGCAATCCAAGCGGCTACCGCTCCCGCGTCCTCCAGCCGTAACGGCCGTCACATCCCGCCCGTCTTAAACAAAAGGAGACCGCTATGGAAACACTCGCCGTCTATGGCGCCGGGACCATCGGCGCCTGTGAAGCCACGCTCATCACCGGCCACAGCCTGCCCTGCACCGTCGTCGGCCGCTCCCTTCCGGGACTGGAGCGCTGCCGGAACGCGGTGGCGCAGAATTGGGACGACCTGATCGCCCACGGCCTGGCTTCCGAGGCCAACAAAGCCGCCGCCCTGGAGCTGCTGACCGTTACCAACGACCCCGCCGCCTTAGCGGACAGCACCTTCATATTTGAGGCCGTGGCCGAGGGAACCCAGGAAAAGCGGGAGGTCTATCAGAACATCTGCAAATACGCGAACCCGGAGGCGGCCGTCGCCTCCTGCTCTTCCTCCATCGACGCGGAAATCCTGGCCGGCCTCTCCCCGCGGCCGGAACAGCTCCTCATCGCCCATCCCTTCCAGCCGGCGCATATGCTCCCCCTGGTGGAGGTCGTCCGCCACGAAAGAACGTCTCCGTCCGTCGTGGACAGGACGCTCCGCGTGCTGGAAGCCCTTCACCGCCAGGTCGTCCTGCTCAGCCGCAGCGTGCCGGGGCTCTTGGTAAACCGCCTGGCCCAGGCCCTGTTCCGGGAGGCGATCGACCTCATCGAGCAGGGTGTGGCCAGCGCCGCGGACGTCGATCGGGCGGTCAAGTACGCCGTGGGCATGCGCTATGCCTCCATCGGCCTGCTGGAGTATTTCGACGCCGTGGGCTTCTCCCTGGAGAGCACCATCGCCGGAAACGTCTACCCCAGCCTTTGCGGCGCCAGGGAGCTCCAAAAGACGGTCCTGGAGGGCCTGGCCTCCGGCCGGACGGGCCAGGCGGCGGGCAGGGGCTTTTACGACTGGAGCGAAAAGGACGAGGACGATTTCCGGCTCCGGAAGCAAAGCCCTTATTTTCCCATTGTCAAAGAGTGGAATATGCCCTCGGGTATTTGAAAGGGGTCTCCCCTCTCCAACGCTCAAAAAAGCGGCAGGACCGGAATGTCTCTCCATTCCGGCCCTGCCGCTTTTTAAGGGCGCTTTACTTCAAAACCGCTTCCAGGTCCCGGGTGGCGGTCCCATCCTCCAGGACGAAGCAGGGGATTCCAATGCCCCCGTTCTCCCGGATGTCGGCATAGGCGGGGCTGTCCTGCCGCAGGGTCAAATAGGTCTTCAGGTCCGCCAGGCTGGCGGAGAGGTTCTTGAACTCGATCTCCGCCTTCGCCTCGCTGAGGCGGTTCAGGGCATACAGGGTATCCGGGCAGAGGTGGCTTCCGATCACAGTGACTTTCATGACGTTGTTCTCCTTTTCAAATCTTATAAATTTTATAAAATGGACGGCGGCTCATGCCGCAGGTCTTATTTCAGCTCTCCGGCGGCCAGCTTCTTCTCCAGCCAGTCCTTCCCCTCCACCAGGCGGGTGACGATCATGGAGGCGATGGTGTCCCCGGCGGCGTTGAGGCAGGTGGCGGCGGGATCAAACAGGAAGCCCAGGGTGGCGATGAGGGGGAAGGCCTCGGCGGGGAAGCCGAACATGCTGACGATGAGCATCTCTCCCACCAGGCCGCCGCCGGGGGCGCCGGAGAGGACGAAGGCGCTGAGGATGGCCACGGCGATGGCCATGGCGTAGGTGCCCGCGCCGGTGAAGGGCATGTCGAAGATGCCGAAGAGGAAGGCGATCTTCACGATGGAGCTGAGGACGGAGCCGTCCATGTGCATGGTACAGCCCATGGGCAGCACCAGGTCGCTGACGTCCTTGGGCACGCCGATGGCGTCGCAGGCTTCCTTATTCACCGGCAGGGTGGCGGCGGAGCTCTGGGTGGCGAAGGCCGTGACGGCGGGGGTGAAGATGTACTTCAGCATCCGGCTGAGGCCGGTCTTCCCCCCGGCGAAGAGGGCATACAGGGGGAAGAAGATCACCACGTACAGCAGGCACAGGGGATAGTACACCACCATGGAGCGGCCGTAGTCGCTGAGGAGCTGGGGGCCGAACTCGCCCACGAGATTGGCGAAGTACGCGCCCAGGCCCAGGGGGGCGATGGTCATAATGACCCCCACGAATTTCATGATGATGTCGTTCAGGTTGGCCAGCAGCTTCCCCACGGGGCTGTTCTCCCCGCCGCAGGAGGCCACGCAGAAGCCGGTGATGATGGCGAAGATAATCAGGGGCAGCATGTGGGACTTGCTCCACAGGTCCGGGAAATCGCTGACCGTCAAAGAGCCCACGATCATCTGGGCGGCGGTCTGGGCCTCCCCCACCTCGGCGGAGGCCAGCTGGATGCTGGTGCCGGCGGAGGGGCTGAAGATATTGACCCAGATCAGCACGCAGGCGGCGGCGAAGGCCCCCGTACCCAGGAAGGTGGCCACGGTGCCCCCCAGGATCTTCCCCAGGCGGTTCATGTTGGCCATGCTGCCCACGGCGCAGGTGATGGACACAAAGACCAGGGGCACCACGATGGTGAAGAGCAGATTCAGGAAGATATCGCCCACGGGCTTCAGGGTCTGGCCCAGGGAGGGGGAGATCACGCCGATCAGGGAGCCGATGGCGATGCCGCCAAGAAGGAGGATGGGGGTCTTATACTGCTGCCAAAGGGACTGCTTTCCAGTTTGCGTAGCCATGATAACATCTCCATTTCTCGTTTCTTTTGTGTCTCTTTGAGTTACCTCCGCCGGGGAGGGGAATCACAGGCTGCTGACGGCGGCCTCCAGCTGGTGGAGGGCCCGCTCCAGGACGCTCCGGGGACAGGCGGCGTTCAGCCGCATATAGCCGTTCAGGCTCCGTCCGAAGGCCCACCCGTCGTTCAGGCCCAGCCGGGCCTTTTCGATCATGAAGTCGTGGAGCTCCTGGTTGCTCAGGCCCAGGGCCCGGCAGTCCAGCCACATGAGATAGGTGGCGTCGGGGGCGTAGGTCTTGATTTTCGGGATGTGCCGCTGGCAGTAGTTCGCCACGAAGTCGAAGTTGTCCGAGAGATAGGGCAGCAGCTGGTCCAGCCACTCCTCCCCCTCCCGGAAGGCCGTCTCCACGGCGGTGACGGAAAAGGCGTTGTTCCGGTGGATGTCCATGTTCGTCCAGAAACGGTCAAAGGTCTCCTTCATGTGCCGGTTGGGGAAGACCGCCGTGCTGGCCTGGAGGCCCGCCAGGTTGAAGGTCTTGGTGGCGGAGATGCCGGTAATGACATTGGCGGCGATTTCCGGCGACAGGGAGGCGGTGGGAATATGCTTCTTCCCGTGGAAAATCAGGTCGGAGTGAATCTCGTCGCTGACCACCAAAACGCGGTGCTTCAGGCACAGCTCCATCATCCGGCGGAGCTCCTCCTCCGTCCACACGATGCCCAGGGGGTTGTGGGGGCTGCACAGCAGGAACAGGTCCGCCTCCCGGAGCTTGGCCTCGAAGTCCTCCCAGTCCACGGTCCATTTTCCGTCCCGCTCCACCAGCTGGTTCTCGATGACCCGCCGCCCGGCGAACTCCGCCATGTCGTAGAACTCGCCGTAGACCGGCGTCTGGATGAGGACGCTGCCGCCCTGGGGGGTGTAGAGCTGGATACAGGCGCTGAGGGTCTGGACCACCCCCAGGCAGAAGCTCATAAGCGACGTGTCCGGAGTCCAGCCGTTCCGGCGGCCCTGCCAGTCCCGGACGGCCTCGAAGTAGCTGTCCGGCCGGGCGGTATAGCCCCAGACGCCCTCCTCGGCCCGGTCCTTCAGGGCGTCGATGATGGGCTGGGCGGTCTTGAAGTCCATGTCCGCGATCCACAGGGGTATCACGTCCTCCCTGCCGAACTTCTTGACCCGTTCGTCGTACTTGGCGGAAAGGTTCCCGCTGCGGTCAATCACCTGGTCAAAATCGTATTGCATCGTCTCGCATCCTTTCTGAAATGGTGGTATGCTCGCGGCGTTTGGCGAATTATTATAGCAAAAATCATGCCAAATTGTGAGCAAATACAAGACCCTCCTAAAATCCACCTTGAAATTGGAGGGGCGCACAAAAACCCCGGGATAGATTTTGGCGAAATGCCGGTGTCTATCCCGGGGTGTCCTGTAGGGTGGAGACCACGCGCCTCCCTTCCAGGCGGCGCTTTATTGGTCAAAATGATTTAATTGGTCAAAAACTCCCGTCCTTTTGACCAGTTTCCCAGAGGGCCCGGCCCTTGGGGGTGAGACGGCTTCCTCCCCGGCCCCGGCTGACCCGGACCAGGCCCTGGGCCGCCAGGTCCGCCAGAGCGTCCCGGACCTCCCGCTGGGAGAGGGGAACATGGGCCTCCCGGGCTTTTTGCAGCAGGGCGTCCCGGCCCATGGAGGTCCCGGCCTGAGAGGCGGCGTAGAGCTGGGCGAGAAGGAAGGAAACGCCGTCGGAAAACGCCGCCTCCGTTTGGACGGCGGAAGGGCGGAGCGCCGGGCCGCCGGAGAGAAACAGCGTGGGCGGCAGGTCCTCCAGGCCGATGTCCTGGTGGCCGGTATAAATAAAATACTCCACCGCGTTCCGCAGCTCCCGGATATTCCCCGGCCAGGCGTGGCGGCGGAAGAAGTCCTTTACCGGCTCCGTCAGGCGGAAGGACCCCCCCAGCTCCCGGCGGAAGTGCTCCGCCAGCAGGAACATGTCGTCTCCCCGCTCCGTCAGGGGCGGAATCAGAGCGGGCAGCGTGCTGAGCCGGTAGTAAAGGTCCCGGCGGAAGGAGCCCTCCCGGACCTTCTGCTCCAGGGCCTCGTTGGTGGCGGCGACAATGCGCACGTCCACGCAGATGATCCGGTTGCCGCCCACCCGCATGACCTCCCGCTCCTGGAGGGCCCGGAGGAGTTTGATTTGGAGGGCGGGACTCATGCCCTCCACCTCGTCTAAAAAGAGGGTGCCTCGGTGGGCCAGCTCAAAGAGGCCGGGCCGTCCCCCCTTCTTCGCCCCGGTGAACGCGCCTTCCTCATAGCCGAAGAGCTCGCTCTCCAAGAGGTTCTCCGGAAACGCGGCCACATTGATGGGAACAAAGGGGCCCCCGGCCCGCGGAGACGCCTGGTGAACGGCGTGGGCGAACAGCTCCTTCCCCGTGCCCGTCTCCCCAATCAGCAGGACGGGACTCTCGCTGCGGGCCATACGGGCCAGGGTCTCCTTGGTTTTGCAGATGGCCCCGGACTGCCCCACAACGTCGGCAAAGCCGTATTTCGCCCGGTAGCCCTTGTGGAAAAGCTGGCTCCGCAGCTCGCTCTGCCGGGCCTCCACGTCGTTGAAGCGCTGGAGCAGGGCGAACGCCCCGATGCAGGCGCTCTGCCGGATCACCGGCACCACCTCCACGCTGAGGTTTACGCCGTTGACCTTGATGGCCTTGACGGGCAGGGTCCGGCGGCTTTGCAGGCACTGGGCGAAGGGGATGTAGGGAAACACCTCCTCGCAGCGCCGCCCCTGGACCAGGGAGGCGCTGACACAGGTCATCTCCTCCGCCCGGCGGCTGCACGCGAAGACCTCGCCCCGCTCGTTGACTCCCACCACGCCGTCCTCCAGGCTCTCCATTAAAATGTGGAACTGGCTCTCCAGGCGGATGGACCGGGCGAACATGCGGTCGAAGCTGTAGTTGCTGGTGGCCACCTCCTGGGCGTACTCCTGGAAGGCGGGCCCCTCCAGCAGGGATTCCAGCCCCAGCCGGAGGGCGATTTCGATCATCATGCCCGAGGTGCACACCCGCTGCCCCAGGTTGACGACCGTCTCCATCCCCGGAGGGACGTAGCGGAGCTCGTCCGGCGTCACGGCGATGTGTACGTCCGGGACCTCCGGCGCGCCGGGGTAAAAGGGAATCCAATGAATGTGGGTGACGCCGAACTGCTCCAGCTGGGCGATGGCCTCCCGCGCCATGGTCTGGGTCATATTGACAAACAGCACCCGGCTGCCCGCCGGAAGCTCCTTGAGCCTGCGCAGCTCGCTCCAGCGGAAGGAGACCTCCACCGCCATGGTCTGGCTGTCGATGGGGATATGACGCATCAGCTCCTCCGGAGACCCGTAAGCGTCGGTAGAGGCCACGAACAGGTCCGCCCGGTCCAGCACTCCGGCGGCGCTGCCGTCCAAAACGGAAAAGGCGGAAATCTCCGCCTCTTCTGAAAACAGGGCGGCGATGTCCCTCTTATAGGATTCTCCCGCCCTGGGGTCCAGGGCGATCACAGAGATTTTCTTTTTCCCCGGCATACCGCAGCTCTCCTTTAACCAGTTTCTTTGACCAGTTAACCATAAACGGCGGCGGATTGCAAGGGTTTTTCGGGGAAACAATCCGGCACGGAAATTGCTTCACTATTACAGCGGCAACCCGATACCACTCCAACCCATCTTACCGTCTTACAGAGAGGAGCGCCTTATGATTACAAAGGAAGAACTGCTGAAGCTGCTGCGCCAGGAGGTCGTCCCCGCCCTGGGCTGCACGGAGCCGGTCTGCGCAGCCCTGGCCGCCGCGGACGCCTGCCGCGCCGTCGGCGGCGAAATCGTCTCCGTGAAGCTGGAGGTCAACCCCGGCGTCTACAAAAACGGCATGAGCGTGGGCATCCCCGGCTTTCCCCGGGTAGGCCTGAAATACGCCGCCGCCCTGGGAGCCATTCTGCGCAACCCGGAAAAGGGCCTCCAGCTGCTGGAGGATATCGACGGTGAAATCGCCGCCCAGGCCATTGCCCTGGTGGAGGACCGGCAAGTGACGGCGTCCATCCGGCACGGCGAGACCCAGCTCTACGCGCGGGCGGAGGTCGTCACCACCGCGGGCGTGGGGCTCAGCGTCATCCGGGGCACCCATTCCAATATTATCCTCACCAAGCGGAACCACGAGATCTTGCTGGAAAAGGCCTGGTCCGCCGGGGGCGGCGACGCTCTTCACGACGGACTAAAAACCATGACGGTGGCGGAGATCCGGACTCTGGTGGAGCAGTGCTCCGAAGAGGAGCTGTCCTTCCTGCTGGAGGGCGTGGACATGAACGAGCGCCTGGCGGATTTCGGGCTGGAGAACAACCCCGGCATCGGCATCGCCGGAGCGCTGAAACGGCAGATGGCGGGCGGCGCCATGGGGGACAACCTGTTCAGCCGCACGATGGCACGGGTGGCCGCCAGCGCCGAGGGCCGCATGAGCGGCTGCCCCTATGCGGTGATGAGCAGCGCGGGCAGCGGGAACCACGGCCTGACCGCCGTCATCCCCGTGGCGGAGATGGCCCGGCACCTGGGGTCCTCCCAGGAACGGCTGGTGAAGGCCCTGGCCTTCTCCCATACCTTGAACGTCTACATCAAGCTCTTCACCGGGAAGCTGTCCGCTACCTGCGGCTGCGGCGTCTCCGCCGCCACGGCGGCCTCCGCGGCCATGGTCTGGCTGATGGGCGGAACCGACGAGCAGATCGGCGGGGCCGTCATCAACATGAGCGGAGACCTGACGGGCATGGTCTGCGACGGCGGAAAAATCGGCTGCGCCCTAAAGCTGGCCACGGCCGTCAACGCCGCGCTGATGTGCGCGTACCTGGCCATGGACGGCGTGACGCTCCAAGCCGCCGACGGCATCTGCGGCGCCACGCCGGAGGAGGCCATCCGCAGCATGGGCCGGGTCAGCGCGCCGGGAATGCTGGAGACGGACCGGACCATCCTGGAAATCATGATGGAAAAGGAACGCTGAGAAGCCCCGTCACACCACCCGCACGAGATTGGTGCAGCCGTTGAGATAGGCGTCCGCCTCCGCGGCCGCCGTGCGCCCCTCGGCGATGGCCCACACCACCAGGGACTGCCCCCGGCGCATATCTCCCGCCGCGAAGACCTTCTCCACATTGGTGGCAAAGCCGCCCTCCGCCGTCTGGACCGTCCGGCCGTACTGCACGCCGAAGGCCTCGCACACGCCGCCCTCGCACCCGGCAAAGCCGGTGGCGGCAATCAGCAGCCCGCAGGGCAGCGTGTCTCCCTCCGTGGTCGTCACGGCGGTCAGCGCGCCGTCCTCCGCCGTCAGCCCTTTTATCTGAACGCCAAAGCGCCTGGGATCCGCCCCGAACACGGAAACGGCCTCCTGATGGGCGTAGTCCTGGGGGAGGGCGCCGTTTTCCAGATAGTCCGCCGCAGGGCGGCGCACCAGCTGGACGACGGAACGGCAGCCCTGCCGCAGGGCCGTGGCCACGCAGTCGCTGGCGGTGTCGCCGGTGCCCACGATGACCACGTCCCGGCCCTCCGCCGAGGGGACGGCGGGGTCCTTGCCGAACTGCCGCCGCTCCACGGCGGCCTTCAGGAACTCCGTGCCGTAGCAGACGCCGGAGACGCCCTTCGTTTCCAGGCCCAGGGGCCGGGGACGCTCCGCGCCGCAGCAGAGAATCACCGCGTCGTAGTCCCCCAGTAGCCGCCGGGCCACCGCCGGGGCCGACGCGTCCACGCCGGTGACAAAGCTGACGCCCTCGTCCGTCATCAGATCCACGCGCCGCTGAACGATCTCCTTGGGCAGCTTCATATTCGGGATGCCGTAGGTCAGGAGTCCGCCGCAGCGCTCCTCCCGTTCTACCACCGTAACGGAGTGGCCCCGGTGGTTCAGCTGGTCCGCCGCCGCCAGGCCCGCCGGGCCGGAGCCCACCACGCAGACCTTCTTTCCGGACCACTGGGGCGGGCGGCGGCGCTTCACCGCCTGGGCGGCAAAGGCGTCCTCAATGACGCTGAGCTCATTGTCCCGGATGGTGACGGCGTCGCCGTACATCCCGCAGATGCAGGCCCGCTCGCAGGGAGCGGGACAGACCCGCCCGGTGAACTCCGGGAAATTGTTGGTCTTCAGCAGGCGGCTCAGGGCGTGGAAGGGGTTCTCCGCCCAGATCATGTCGTTCCACTCGGGAATCAGGTTGTGCAGGGGACAGCCGAAGGTCCCCCCTTCCCACTCCATCCCCGCCTGGCAGTAGGGCACGCCGCAGTTCATGCACCGGCCCCCCTGCTCCCGCCGGACCGCGGGCCGCAGGGGAATGTGGAAGGGCTCCCAGTCCCGGACCCGTTCCTCCGGCGGACGGCTGGAGGTCTCCTGCCGGTTATATTCCAAAAATCCAGTTGTTTTTCCCATGTCGGTGGACCTCCTTAACCCCGTGTCACAGAATAGAACGCTTCAATCTCCGCCTGTTCCCGGTCCATGCCCCGCTCCTCGCACTGGGCCATGGCCCGGAGCATCCGGTCGTAATCCCTGGGCATGACCTTTTTGAAGCAGGGAACATAGGACTGGAAGGCCGCCAGAATCTTTTTCCCCCGCGGGGACCCGGTGGCGGCCACGTGCTCCTCGATAAGGGACCGGAGCTCCGCCATGTCGTGCTGCTCCGTCAGCTCCCCGGCCTGGACCTGCTCCTTGTTGAGCCGGAGATACAGGTCGTGCCTCTCATCCAGGACGTAGGCAACGCCCCCGCTCATGCCCGCGGCGAAATTCTTTCCCGTGGGCCCCAGGATGACCACCCGGCCCCCGGTCATGTACTCGCAGCCGTGGTCTCCCACACCCTCCACCACGGCGGACGCGCCGGAGTTGCGCACACAGAACCGCTCCCCCGCCATTCCGTTGATGAAGGCCTTGCCGCCGGTGGCCCCGTAGAGGGCCACGTTTCCTACAATGATATTCTCTCCGGGCTTGAAGGCGCCGCCCGCCGGGGGATAGAGGATCAGCTTCCCGCCGGAGAGCCCCTTTCCCAGCCCGTCGTTGCAGTCGCCCTCCAGCTCCAGGGTCAAGCCGCTGGGGATGAAGGCCCCGAAGGACTGCCCGCCGCCGCCGCGGCAGGTGACGACATAGCTGTCCTCCGGCAGGGCGTTTCCGCAGGTCCGGGTAATCTCGGAGCCAAACAGGGTGCCGAAGGCCCGGTCCGTGGAGCTGACCTTTACGTCCAGCCGCCCCGCTTTCTTCGTTTTCAGCGTCCCGCCCAGCTTCTTCAAAAGGACGCTCATGTCCGCCGTCCGCTCCAGGTGGAAATCATAGGCGGCGGCAGGGTCGAAGTGGGGCGCGTGGTCTCCATAGGGATTTTGCAGCAGCCCGCTCAAATCCAGGGTTTCCGCCCGGTGGGTCACCAGCTTCTCCCGGACCCGGAGGAGGTCGCAGCGGCCCACCAGCCCGTCCACCGTGCGGACGCCCAGGCGCGCCATGTACTCCCGCAGCTCCCGGGCCACGAAATACATGAAGTTCTCTACGTATTCCGGCTTTCCGGCAAAGCGCTTCCGGAGCTCGGGGTCCTGGGTGGCGATGCCCGCCGGGCAGGTGTCCAGGTTGCAGGAGCGCATCATGCAGCAGCCCAGGGTCACCAGGGGCGCGGTGGCGAAGCCGAACTCCTCCGCCCCCAGCATGCAGGCGATGGCCACATCCCGGCCCGTCATCAGCTTGCCGTCGGCCTCGATGGCCACCTGATTCCGCAGGCCGTTCTGGATGAGGGTCTGGTGGGCCTCCGCCACGCCCAGCTCCCAGGGCAGCCCCGCCCCGTGGATGGAGCTCCGGGGGGCCGCGCCGGTGCCGCCGTCGTGGCCGGAGATGAGGACCACCTGGGCCCCGGCCTTGGCAACGCCGGCGGCGATGGTGCCCACCCCCGCCTCGCTGACCAGCTTGACGCTGATCCGGGCATAGCGGTTGGCGTTTTTCAGGTCGTAGATCAGCTGGGCCAGGTCCTCGATGGAATAGATGTCATGGTGCGGCGGTGGGGAAATCAGGGTCACGCCGGGGGTGGAGCACCGGGTCTTGGCGATCCAGGGGTAGACCTTCTTCCCCGGCAGGTGCCCGCCCTCGCCGGGCTTAGCCCCCTGGGCCATTTTGATTTGAATTTCGTCGGCGCTGACCAGGTACTCGCTGGTGACGCCGAAGCGGCCGGAGGCCACCTGCTTAATGGCGGAACGGCGCTCGCCGCCCAGCCGTTCCCGGGCCTCGCCCCCCTCGCCGGAGTTGGACTTGCCCCCGATGCGGTTCATGGCGACGGCCATGCACTCGTGGGCCTCCTGGGAGATGGAGCCGTAGCTCATGGCCCCGGTCTTGAAGCGCTTGACAATGGACTCCACCGGCTCCACCTCGTCTATGGGAATTCCCCCGTCCGCCGGGAAGCGGAAGTCCAGCAGTCCCCGCAGAGTGTGGGGCTTCTCCGCGAAGTCCACCAGGGCGGAGTATTCCTTGAAGACCTCATAGTCTCCCTTCCGGGCCGCCTTTTGCAGCAGCAGGATGGTCCGGGGACTGTACATGTGGTCCTCTTTGTCCGGGCCGGAGCGGAGCTTGTGGGCGCCCATGGAATCCAGCGTGGGGTCAAAGCCCAGCCCCAGGGGGTCGAAGGCCTGATTATGGTTCCACTCCACGCCCTCGCCGATTTCCTGCAGTCCCACGCCGCCCACGCGGCTGACGGTGTTGGTGAAGTACTGGTCCACCACCTCTTTGCAGATGCCCACGCACTCAAAGATCTGGGCCGACTGATAGGACTGGATGGTGGAGATGCCCATTTTCGAGGCAATTTTCACAATGCCGTGAAGGACGGCGCCGTTGTAGTCGCTTACCGCCGCGCCGGGGTCCTTGTCCAGCATCCCCAGGGTCACCAGCTCCTCCACGCACTCCTGGGCAAGATAGGGGTTGATGGCCTGGGCGCCGTAGCCCAGGAGGGTGGCGAAGTGGTGCACGTCTCGGGGCTCGGCGCTCTCCAGCACCATGGACACGGCGGTCCGCTTCTTCGTGCGGACCAGGTGCTGCTCCAGGGTGCTCACCGCCAGCAGGGACGGAATGGCCACGTGGTTCTCATCCACGCCCCGGTCGGAGAGGATGACGATGTTGGCCCCCTTCTTATAGGCCCGGTCCACGTTCACCACCAGCCGGTCCAGGGCGTTGGCCAGGGGAGAGCCTTTATAATAGAGCAGGGACACCGTCTCCACATGGAAGCCGGGGCGGTCCATGTAGCGGATCTTCATCAGGTCCACCGAGGTCAGGATGGGGTTTTGAATCTGGAGCACCGTGCAGTTGGAGGCTTTCTCCTCCAGCAGGTTCCCGCTGGGGCCCACGTAGACCGTGGTGTCGGTGACAATCTCCTCCCGGATGGCGTCGATGGGGGGATTGGTCACTTGGGCGAAGAGCTGCTTAAAGTAGTTGAACAGGGGCTGGTGCCGCTCGCTGAGCACCGCCAGCGGCGTGTCCACCCCCATGGCGGACGTGGGCTCCACGCCGTCCCGTGCCATGGGGAGGATGGCGTCCTTAATCTCCTCGTAGGTGTAGCCGAAGGCTTTGTACAGCCGGTCCCGGAGCTCCTGGGGATGGGTCTCCACCCGCTTGTTGGGGATGGGGAGGTCCCGGAGGTGGACCAGGCCCGCGTCCAGCCACTCGCCGTAGGGCCGGCGGGCGGCATAGCGGGCCTTCAGCTCTCCGTCGTCCACCAGGCGGCCCTCCCGAAGGTCCGCCAGCAGCATCCGCCCCGGCTGGAGGCGGGATTTCTTTACAATGGACTCCGGAGCGATGTCCAGCACCCCCACCTCGGAGGAGAGGATCAGCTTCCCGCCGCCGGTGAGATACCACCGGCAGGGCCGAAGGCCGTTCCGGTCCAGCACGGCGCCCACGGTATCCCCGTCGGAGAAGACGATGGCGGCGGGGCCGTCCCAGGGCTCCATCATGGTGGCGTAGTAGTGGTAAAAGTCCCGCTTCTCCCGGTCCATCCGCCGGTCCTGGGCCCAGGGCTCCGGGATGCACAGCATCACCGCCTGGGGCAGCTCCATGCCGTTCATCATCAGAAATTCCAGGGTGTTGTCCAGCATGGAGGAATCGGAGCCGCTCTGATCCACCACCGGCAGAATTTTGTCCATATCCTCGTCCATGACGGGAGAGGAGATGGTCTCCTCCCGGGCCAGCATCCGGTCGGCGTTGCCCCGGATGGTGTTGATTTCCCCGTTGTGGAGGATGTAGCGGTTCGGATGGGCCCGCTCCCAGGAGGGGGTGGTGTTGGTGGAAAACCGGGAGTGGACCAGGGCGATGGCGCTCTCGCAGTCCGGGTCCTCAAGGTCGGCGTAGAACTGCCGGAGCTGGCCCACCAGGAACATGCCCTTATAGACGATGGTCCGGCTGGAGAAGGAGGGGATGTAGGTGTTGACGTTGGACTGCTCGAAGACCCGGCGGGCCACGTACAGCTTCCGGTCAAAGTCCAGCCCCTGGGGACAGTCCGCCGGACGCCGCACGAAGCACTGGCTGATGCAGGGCATGCAGGACCGGGCCTTCTCCCCCAGCACCTCGGGGCGGACGGGCACGTCCCGCCAGCCCAGGAACTCCATGCCCTCCTTGGCCACGATGATCTCCAGCATCTTTTTTGCCTGGGCCCGTTTCAGGTGGTCCATGGGGAAAAAGAACATCCCCACGCCGTAATCCCGCTCGCTCCCCAGGGCGATTCCAAGGTCCCCGGCGGCTTTTGCCAGCAGTTTGTGGGGCACCTGAAGCAGCAAACCCACGCCGTCGCCGGTCTCCCCGGCGGCGTCCTTTCCGGCGCGGTGCTCCAGCTTTTCTACGATTTTCAGGGCGCTGTCCACCGTCTCGTGGGACTTCCGTCCCTTGATATCCACGACCGCGCCGATGCCGCAGGCGTCGTGCTCAAAACGGGGGCTGTATAGTGGCAAGGCAAATGACATAAAAAACACTCCGTTCGCTGGTTGAATGAAAAAAGAGCGGCAGGACCCCGCTGGGAGGCCCCGCAGCTCTCTCATGGCCTTCATTATACGAGCAAAAAGAAACGGTTGTCAACGTTTTTGCCGGGAAAAACCGGTCTATCCCCCTGATTTCAGTAACTGCGCCAAAACATCGGTTTTCCTGGAAGCTCTCTTTGTGCATTTCTGTACAGCGGACAAATGTATTTTGCATGCGTACAGGCGGCGTCATGGGATTTGCGCCGCCCGCAAGAACAAACGCCCGGCCGGTCCGCACCCAGCCAGGCGTTTTTCGTTCGGGTCCGGTCCAAGAAGGCCGGTCCTATTCGTCCAGGTCAATGGAAATGTGCTCCGTCCCGTGCTCGTCGAACTCGTCCAGGTACGTGTCGATTCGCTCCATCAGGGCCCCGTAGTTTTCCCGGGTCAGGGGTTCGCCGTCCAGGTCCCGCAGGGCCAGCTCCTCGGCGAGAATCTCGTAGAAGACCACGTCCTCATAATTTTCAATGGCCTCGTGGATACCGCCGCCCGCGAAGGCACGGGAGGGAATCAGCTCCCCCTGGTACAGCTCCACCAGCTTCCCCATGCCGTGGCGGAGGCAGTGGGAAAAAATCTGACTCTCCACCTGGTCGTACTCTTTGATACGGTCGTCCTCCCGGGTGGAATTGAGGACCCAATTGCCTATGTAGACCAGGTCCAGCAGGTAACGGTATTGCCGTTCCGTCAACTCGATTTTCATGAACAGGCCCCTCCTCACAGCGCCGGCGGCGGTTGATTTCAGCATACGGCATGATTATAACAGACTCTTCAGAAAAATTCCACATAAAAAAGAGGGCAGAAAGACTAAAATCTGTCTTGCGGCAAAGGGCGTCTCATAGTATAATACATAACTCAGAGCGACTTGTGACAGGGGGCCCCTTCCGTCCCCCGGCGAGAGGAGGAAAAACCATGGATACACGGCCCATCGGCGTGTTCGACTCCGGCCTGGGGGGATTGACTGCGGTGCAGGCCCTGCGGCGCATCCTCCCCGAGGAGGACCTGATCTACTTCGGCGACACCGCCCGATTGCCCTACGGCAGCCGGTCTCGGGAGACCATTTTGAGATACGCCCGGCAGGATCTGCGTTTCCTCCGGTCCTTTGACCTCAAGGCGGTGCTCATCGCCTGCGGCACCGTCTCCACCACCTCCCTGGATGTGCTCCAGGCGGAGAACGAGCTGCCCATCGTCGGCGTGGTGGAGCCCACCTGCCGCCGGGCGCTTGCCGTGACGAAAAACCGCCGGGTAGGCATGATCGCCACCCTGGCCTCCGTCCGCTCCGGGGCCTACGAGGCGGCGCTTCGGCGGCTGGACCCGGACGTGGAGGTTTTCTGCCAGCCCTGCCCGCTGTTCGTGCCCCTGGTGGAAAACGGCCGGTTCCGGACCGGGGACGTGGTCATCGAAACCGTGGCCCGGGAGTACTTAGCCCCGCTGCTGGAGTGGGGGATGGACGCCCTGATTCTGGGCTGCACCCACTACCCGCTGCTGGAGGAGGTCCTCGCCGCCGTCTGCGGCCCAGGGGTGGCCCTGGTCTCCGCCGGGGAGGAGTCCGCTTTTGAGCTCAAACGCCTCCTCACGGCCCAGGGACTCCGGGCCCCTTCGGAAAACCGGGGCGAGGCGGAATTTTACGTCAGCGACCGCTCGGAGGATTTCGAGGGCGCGGCCTCCCTGTTTTTGCAGGAGGACATCCATCACATGGCACGGAGGATCGACATTGACCAATATTGATAGGATTGATAGGAACCGGGCGGGGCTTCCCGTCCTGCTGACCATCCGGTCGGAGCAGCATTTCGAGGACATGGAGCCCGACAGCATCGAACTGGTGACCGAGGGCTCCCTGACCCCCACCGGAGAGGGGGGGCTCATCCTCTCCTATCAGGAGAGCGAGCTCACCGGGCTGGAGGGCACCACCACCAGCTTCGAGGTCCGGGGCCCCCAGGTAATTCTGAGCCGGACGGGGAGCGTGAACTCCCAGATGGTCTTTGAGGAGGGAAAACAGCACACCTCCCTGTACGAGACCCCCTTCGGCGAGCTGGCCATCGACATCCAGACCAGCCGCCTGCGCCACAGCCTGACGGAGCGGGGCGGACTGCTGGACCTGCGGTACTCCATTTCCGTGGACCACTCCGCCACCGGGCGGAACGCCTTTAAGATTCGCGTGAGGAGAAAGCATGAGGCCCGGCAAAACGGGCAATCCTGATACAAAAGACGCCGGAAAGAAAGAAGGTTTATCCATGACGAACATGATGCAAAACGCCAAGGACCAGGCCGCGGCCCTGGCCATGGCCGCCTACCGCGCCGCCGCCGGGGACGGGTCCCTGCCCCAGGCGGAGGTCCCCGCCGCCCCGGTGGAGGTCCCCCGGGACGCCGCCAACGGCGACTTCACCACCACCTTCGCCCTGGCGGCCTCCAAGTCCCTGCGCCGGCCCCCACGGGCCATCGCCCAGGCCCTGCTGGACCACATGGATCTGGAGGGGAGCTATTTCGCCTCCGCCGAAATCGCCGGGCCGGGCTTTTTGAATTTCCGGCTGGGCGGTCAGTGGTACGAGGAGGTCTGCGCCGCCGTGGAGCGGGAGGGGGCGGACTACGGCCGCTCCGACAGCCTCAAGGGCCAAAAAATTATGGTGGAATTCGTCTCCGCCAACCCCACCGGCCCCATGCACATGGGCAACGCCCGGGGCGGCGTGCTGGGGGACACCCTGGCCTCCGTGCTCTCCGCCTGCGGGGCGGAGGTCAGCCGGGAGTTCTACGTCAACGACGCGGGGCACCAGATTGACAAGTTCGCCCGGTCCATTTACGCCCGCTGCATGCAGCTGACCTATGGGGAGGACAGCTATGCCTTCCCGGAAGACGGCTACCAGGGCGACGACATCCGGGAGCTGGCCAGGGGCTTCCTGGCCAAGACGGAGGACTTCCCCGGCACGACCCGGGAGGAGTTTTGGATGGCCGACATGGCGGAGTACGGCCTGAGCGTCAACCTTCCCAAAATGAAAGAGGACCTCCGGCGCTATAAAATTGAATACGACACCTGGTTTTACGAGTCCAACCTCCACAACAGCGGCGCGGTTGCGGAGACGGCGGAGCTTTTGACCAAGGCGGGATGGACCTATGAGAAGGACGGGGCGCTGTGGCTGAAGACCGCCCAAATCATGCGGGAGAACCTCCTCAAGGCCGGGAAGAAGGAAACGGACATTGAGAAGCTGGAATTGAAGGACGACGTGCTCCGCCGGGCCAACGGCTTTTACACCTACTTCGCCGCCGACATCGCCTATCACCGCAACAAGTTTGAGACCCGGGGCTTCGACCGGGTGATCAACATCTGGGGCGCGGACCACCACGGCCACGTGGCCCGTCTGAAGGGGGCTCTGGACGTCCTGGGCCTGGACGGCAGCGGAAAGCTGGACATCGTGCTGATGCAGCTGGTCAAGCTCCTCCGGGACGGGGAGCTGGTGAAGATGAGCAAGCGCACCGGCAAGGCCATTTCCCTCTCGGACCTGCTGGACGAGGTGCCCGTGGACGCGGCCCGGTGGTTCTTCAACGCCAAGCCGGACACCCAGATGGACTTTGACTTAGGGCTCGCCGTCCGGGAAGACTCCGAGAACCCCATCTACTACGTGGAATACGCCCACGCCCGCATCTGCTCTCTGGTGGAAAAGCTGGCGGGGGAGGGCCTGACGGTTCCCGCTCCCGGCGAGGCGGACCTGAGCCTTCTGACGGCGGAGGCGGAGGCGGTCCTCATCAAACAGCTGGCCGCCTGGCCGGACGCCATCCGGGCCGCGGCGAAGAACTACGACCCCTCCCACGTGAACCGCTACCTGATGGAGCTGGCGGGCTGCTTCCACCGCTTCTACACCGCCTGCCACATCCGGGAGGAGTCCCCCGCCCTGGCCGCCGCCCGCCTCCGGCTGGCGGACGACGCCCGAATCGTACTGAAAAACGGACTGGCCCTCATCGGCGTGGACGCGCCGGAGCATATGTAAACGGCCATGGCGCGCTGCAACAGGTGGCGGCGGGCCCTGGGGGCGGCGTTTCCCGTCACGGTCCCGGTGCTGACGGGATATGTCTGCCTAGGGCTGGCCTATGGCGTGCTGATGGCCGCCAACGGATACGGGCCGCTGTGGTCGGCGCTGATGAGCGCCATCGGATTCTGCGGCAGCATGCAGTACGCGGTGATTCCCATCCTGGCCGCCGGGTTTGAACCCTTGCAGGCTTTTCTGCTGACGCTGATGGTCAACGCCCGGCACGTCCTCTATGGCCTTTCCATGCTGGAGCGGTACAGGGGCCTGGGCTGGGCCCGGTTTCCCCTGATTTACACCCTCAGCGACGAGACCTTCTCCCTGGTGTCCACCCTGGACCCGCCGGAGGGCGTGGCCCGGCGGGACTTCTTTCTCTGCATCTCCCTGCTGGACTACGGCTATTGGGTCAGCGGCACGGCCTTGGGGGGACTGCTGGGCAGCGTCCTGACCTTCAATGCCACGGGGCTGGACTTCGCCCTGACGGCGCTGTTCGTGGTTCTGTTCCTGGAGCAGTGGAAGGAGCCGGAGCGCCGCGGCGCCGGAATCGTGGGCGCTGCCTGCGCCGCCGTGAGCCTGGCGGTCTTCGGGCCGGACAATCTGGTGATCCCCGCCATGATTATGATTTTGGCGATACTGCTGGGAGGGAGGAAGCTGACATGTGCCTGACGCCGTTGGAGACCCTGGGCATCATTTTAATTGTGGCCGCCGGGACGCAGATTACCCGCTGGCTGCCCTTCTGGCTCTTTCCCGAAAACAAACAGCCCCCGGCCTGGGTGACGGACCTGGGCAGAGTTCTGCCCGCGGCCACCATGGGACTGCTGGTGGTCTACTGCCTGAAGGGCGTGGCCTGGACCGCCCCGCCCCACGGCGCGGCGGAGCTGCTGGCCATTCTGGCCGTGGGGATCCTGCACCGGTGGAAGGGAAACGTACTGCTCTCCATCGCCGGGGGAACGGCGCTGTATATGGTTCTGGTACAGTGCGTGTTTGTTTAACGCATAATTTTTCCAGCCTCCGCACAGAATGGAGAGGCGGCGTCGCCGCGACTTCATCCGGGCGGAGGCTGGTTCTATGAGGCGGAAGCTGTTCTTTTGGGAGCTGGGAGGCTTTTTGTTCACCGGGGCGCTGGGGACGCTCCTGCACTTCGTCTACGAGTGGAGCGGCGGCAGCGCTCTGGCGGCCTGGTTCTCCGCCGTCAACGAGTCCACCTGGGAGCACATGAAGCTCCTCTTTGTGCCCCTGTTCCTCTTCTCCGTGGTACAGATCTGCCTGCTGGGGCGGAACTACCCCAACCTCCTGGCGGTCCGGGCCCTCAGCGTCCTGACGGGGGTGGCTCTGATTCCCGTGCTGTTCTATACCTACACCGGGATTTTGGGCCGGAATATCAATTGGGTGGATATCTCCATCTTCTTCGCGGCGGACCTGGCGGCCTTTGCCCTGGATTTTGCCCTGCTCCGCCGGGGAAAACTCTCCGGCCGGTGGATGCAGATTCTGGGGCTGGCGGTTTTGTGGGGCCTGGCCTTCTGCTTCGTGTGGTGCACCTTCCGCCCGGTGTACCTGCCGCTGTGGCGGGACCCGGTGACGGGAATTTACGGTATCCCCTGAAAACGCCCCCCGGGGCGTTTTCGCCTTTTTGGAATTTACTGTGAATTTCCGGGCCTCCCGCTTGACCAACGAGCCGCCGGGGGGTATAATATACTAACTTGCGAACTGTGCGACGAATGGAGGTCCTGCTATGACGGCCAAACGAAAGCCCGCCGCCCCCTTTTACGCCGTGGCGGCGCTGTGGCTGCTGGGCGGGCTGTTCCTGCCCCTGTATTCCAAAACGGCCGTCGCCCTGATGGCGCTGGTCTCGGCGGCGGTGTTCTTCGCCGTCGGCAGGCTCTGCCGGGGCGGCGAGACTGCCGCCGGGTCCGCCGGGACGGAGAAGAAGGAGGAGGCCCCCAAAAAGCCGGAGCCCGCGCCCTCCACCGGAAACCCGGAACTGGACAAGGCGATTAAGGACGGGAAGCTGGCCCTGGGCGAGATGAAGCGGCTGGACGACAGCATCGCGGACCCCGGCGTCTCCGCCGACATCGTGCGGCTGAGCCAGGTGTCTGAGAAAATCTTCCAGGCCGTGCGGGACGACCCGGACAAGCTGCCCCAGATTCGGAAATTTATGGACTACTACCTGCCCACCACCTTGAAGCTCCTCAACGCCTACGACCGCATGAGCGGCGCGGGGGTCTCCGGGGAAAACATCGACGGGACCAAGGTGAAAGTGGAGGACATGCTGAAAACCATCGTCCGGGCCTTTGAGAAGCAGCTGGACGCCCTCTACGGGGCGGACGCGCTGGACGTCTCCACGGATATCCAGGTGATGGAGACGTTGCTGGCCCGGGAGGGCCTGACGGAGCCGGAGATGAAGGCGGACCCGGTCCAGGCGGACGGTACGGACATCAAGCTGGAGCTGTAAGAAGCGAGGAATAAAAAGAAGGAGGAAGCGTCATGAAAAACCGAAATCCCGTTTACCTGTTTATCTCCATCCTGGAGGGCATGCTCTCCGGGGGCTACTTCTATCTGGCGAAGAAGGAGCGGGACCCCCTGCACCTGGTGACCGGCTGCGTGTGGCTGGCGGTCTCCATTCTCCACGGGCTGACCGGCGTCCGGGAGGAGGAACATCTCCTGCTGGTGGAGGAAGACGACTATGAGTGACAATCAGATTCCCGAGCTGACCCTGGACCCCTCCGCCGCCGCCGCGGCGGAGCTGGCCTCCATCCCCGCGCCGGAGCTGACCCTGGACCCGGCGGCTACTCCGGCGGCTCCTGAACCGGAAAAGCCGGAGGTCAAGCCGGTGGAGCTGGACGACTCCATGCTCTCCGAGGCGGAGAAAAAGGCCGTGGAGGAGTTCTCCAAGAAGATCGACGTGATGGACTCCAACCTCATCCTCCAATACGGCGCGGCGGCCCAGAAAAACGTGGCGGGCTTCTCCGAGAGCGCCCTGGCCTCCGTCCGCACCAAGGACCTGGGCGAGGTGGGCAAGTCCCTCTCGGAGCTTGTGGTGGAGCTGAAGGGCTTTGGCGAGGAAGAGGAGAAAAAGGGCCTCTTCGGCAAGTTCAAGAAAGCCGGGAACAAGCTGGAGGTCATGAAAGCCCAATACTCCAAGGTCGAGAGCAACGTGGACAAAATCGTCCGGGAGCTGGAGCAGCATCAGGTGACCCTGATGAAGGACGTGGCCATGTTCGACCAGATGTATGAGCTGAACCTCAAGTACTATAAAGAGCTGACCATGTATATCCTGGCGGGGAAGAAAAAGCTGGCGGACGTCCGGGCCAATGAGCTCCCCGCCCTCCGGGCCAAGGCGGAGCAGACCGGCGCCCAGGAGGACGCCCAGCGGTACAACGACCTGGTGCAGATGTGCGAGCGGTTTGAAAAGAAGCTCCACGACCTGGAGCTCACCCGGATGATCTCCATCCAGATGGGCCCCCAGACCCGGCTGCTCCAGAACAACGACACGCTGATGGTGGAGAAAATCCAGTCCTCCCTGGTGAACACCATCCCCCTGTGGAAGAGCCAGATGGTGCTGGCCTTAGGGATGGAGCACGGCCGCCAGGCCACCGCCGCCCAGAGCGCGGTGACGGAGATGACCAACGAGCTCCTGAAGAAAAACGCCGACATGCTGAAACTGGGCACCGTCCAGACCGCCAAGGAGGCGGAAAAAAGCGTGGTGAGCATCGAGACCCTCCAGCACACGAACCAGCAGCTGATCTCCACCCTGGACGAGGTGCTGAACATCCAGCGGGAGGGCGCGCAGAAGCGGAAGGAGGCCGAGGTGGAGCTGGGCCGCATCGAGGGCGAACTCCGGGCCAAGCTGATGGAGCTGCACAAGTAACTCACCGGAGCTCCCGGGCAATGGAGAAGGCGGCCAGGAACATGGCCTCCAATTCCATGGCGTGCCGTTCCCGGCCGGCGTCCCGGCTGCGTTCCAGCATCGCCAAGTGTTCGCCTGAGAGGTTCGCTCTCAGTGTGGTCAGGTTTTTCTCTTCCATGCGTTCCGCCGCTTCGTAAGCGCGGTGATCTAGAAAACCCACGAGGCGGCGATCCTGCGCATATTCATATAGCAGTTCCATTAGATCGGTCATGGGGGATACCTCCTGTGAACTAGATATAGGTATATTAACATACCTGAATTAGGGTTGTCAAGAGGTGTATTATGCCAATACTCGCAAAACGCCTGAAAGAACTGCGGGAGGGCCGCAGAATTTACCAGCGGGAGCTGGCGGAAATCCTTGGAATGTCCTTCCGGGGCTATCAAAATTACGAGACAGGCCAGAGCGAGCCCAAGCTTGCGACCTTGATTGCCATTGCCGATTACTACAACGTATCCATCGACTATCTGGTGGGCCGGACGGACGCGCCGGGCTTCCAGGCGGCCAAAACAGAGGAATGAGCCTATGAAATTCTTCCAAAAGCGCTCCGTGGCGGCGGCGGTTATGGTCCTGGCCATCCTGACGGGCCTTGCCCTGGGGCAGGCGCGGAAGCCCTCCGCGCCGGAGCCGGGCGGCGCGCCCTTGGACGAGGGCCTGTCCACCGCCGCCTTCGAGCCGTACATCCAGGACCGGGCGGGCATTCTCTCCGCCAAGACGGAGAAACGCCTGAGCCTCTACAACGCCAACTGGGACCGGCTGGGACACAGCATCCTGGCGGTGGTGACGCTGGCGGAGAATCCGGGCGATCTGGAGAGCGCCGCCTGGAATTGGGCCGGGGAGCTGGAGCTGACGGAGGACGACGCCGTCCTGGTGATGAGCCTTGGGGCCCAGGACTGCTATCTGCTCTCCAGCGGCAGGTTCTACGACCGCTTTGAGGGCCGGGAGAACAGCTATCTCAACAGCTATCTCTTCGAGGGCTTCATGGCGGGAGACTACGACGAGGCCGTCTTAAACCTGTTCGCCCACGTCCACGGCCTCTTTGCGGGGGAGACGGGAAGCGGCGGCGGGTATGTCCTGCCGGTGAACCTGATCTCCCTTGTGGTCCTGCTGGTGATTCTCCTGATGGTTCTGAGCAGCGTGGACCGGATGCGCTACAACACCTGGTACGGCCGCTACGGCGGAATGCCCGCGCCGCCGGTGGTATTCCGGCCTATTATTTTCTGGCGCGGGCCCAGCTGGTATCAGAGGCGTCCGCCTCGCCCGCCCAGGCCGCCCCGTCCCCCGAGAGGGCCGGGCGGTCCCTTTGGCGGCCCCTTCGGCCCCGGTCCCGGTTCCTTTGGAGGCGGGGGCTCTTTCGGCGGGGGCCGGACCGGCGGCGGTTCCTTTGGCCGGGGCGGCGGCTTTGGCGGAACGCGCTCCGGCGGCGGCTCCTTTGGAGG
>VSMY01000200.1 GCA_009773995.1 Oscillibacter sp.
GAGTGCGTCGGCAGCGTCAGATGTGTATAAGAGCCAGGGGCCCGCATGGCCCCCGCCCGGTCCTGGGCCCCCGCCAGCTCCGCCAGGAGGCGGCTGGTGTCCGGGTGGGACCAGCGGCCGTAGTTCAGCGCCCCCCCCGGCTCCAGCAGGCTTCCCAGGTCCCAGTCGGCGGTGAGGCGGGCCTCGCCGTAGTAGAGATCGAAATCCCCGGCGGCCAGGGCGGCGGCGTATTCCTCCCAGGGCAGCGCCCGGACCTCCACCGGCACGCCTCCGGCGGTCCAGCTCTCCGCCAGATGGGCGGCGATGGCCCTTTTAAAGTCGTTCTCCTCGTTGACCAGCAGGGTCAGCGGCCTTTCGGACACATAACCGCTTTCCGCCACGGCGGCGGTAAAGCCGTCCACGGAATAGTCCTCCTCCAGCGCCGCCGGATACAGGGAGGAAACCGGGGACACCGGGAAAGCGGCGGGCTTCCCGTGGCCGGAGAGATAGGCGCCGGCCACGTTGGCCCGATCAATTCCCGCCGACAGGGCCCGCCGCAGGGCGGGGCTGTCCAGGGGCGCCTGGGCCGTGTTGCAGCCTATATACTGCATCACGGCGGAGTCCGCGTCCACACAGCCCACGCTGCCGGTGGTGCTCACCGGCAGTACGCCGGTGAGGTCCGCCGTAATCAGCTGGACCTCGTGGGAGGAAAAGCGGTAGAGCATGGCGTCGTCGTCCGGAGCCTCCACCAGGGCGATTCGATCCACCGGCTGGCCCTCCCCCTTCCACCAGGCCTGATTGGCAATCAGATAGGCCCCGGTTTCCTCCTCCGCGTAGAAATAGGGCCCCGTACCTATGGGAGCCGCGCCCTCCTGGGTCCCGGACTTCACAACGGGCACGTCCAGCAGGGCGGCCAGGGCGGAGTTGGGACTGTTCAGCGTAACGGTCACACTGTCCCCGCCGGCGCTGACGGAAGAGATGCCGGCGAGGCGGCTCCGGTAGCGGTCGGAGCTCCTGGCCCGGTCCAGGGACGCCTTCACATCCCGGCCCGTCAAGGGCGATCCGTCGGAGAACTCCACCCCTGGGCGGAGGTCGAAGGTATAGCGGAGGGCGGCCTCGTCGTGGGTATAGCTGATGCACAGGCAGGGCTGGGGTTCAAAGCTCCCGTCCAGCCGAAACAGCCCCTCGTACAGAAGCGACGACGCCGTCTGCTGCATCCCGTCGGCGCAGTCGATGGGGTCCAGGGTCCGCCCCGGCATATAGGGCAGGGCGAACCGCTCCGGCAGAACGGAATCGCTCTGCTTCTCCGGCTCTTCCTCCTCAAAGGGAGGCAGTACGTCCTCCGGCTCCTCCGGAGGCTCCTCCTGCCAGCAGCCCGTCAGCAGACAGGCCACCGCCAGCGCGATGGCCATGATCTTCGATAGCTTCATAAAAACCGATCCTATTTCACTCCGGCCATAATGGCCGCGCACTGAACGCCCCGGGCCTCCCCCAGCTTTCGGTGGGACCAGAACAGATCCCGGCGGCAGGCGGTGCAGAGGCCGGAGACCTCCATATTCTCCGGCGGCACTCCCGCCCGGAGCAGCCATCGGCGGTTCAGGCCCTCCAGGTCCACGTGCCACTTGGGGCCCCGTTTTTCCAGATAAGCCTCCGCGTCTTGGCCCAGCGCTTTCCGCATGGCGGCGGGGACGTCCTCGTCGCTCTCAAAGCAGCACCGGCCGATACAGGGCCCCAGAGCGGCCTGGAGCCGCTCCGGCTTCGCCCCATAGAGGCGGCCCAGCTCCCGGACCGTCTTCTCCACAATGCCCCCGGCGCAGCCACGCCACCCGGCGTGAGCGGCCCCCACAGCCCCGGTGTCCGGGTCGTGGAGGAGCACCGTCCCGCAGTCGGCGGAGAAGACGAACAGGGTCAGGCCGGGCGCGTCGGTGACCAGGGCGTCGGCGCTGTCATAGTCCCGCTCCCGGAAGAGGCCCTTCCCGGCGTCCTCCTCCGTACAGGCCCGGACGTTGGTCTCATGGACCTGCCGGGAGAGAACCGTCCGCTTCATATCCGCTCCAATGGCAGCGCAGAAGCGGCGGTAATTCTCCAGCAGGGCCTCCCGCCCGTCCCCCATGCCGGGGCGGAGGTTCAGGCTGTCCCAGGGGGCGGGAGAGACGCCGCCCAAGCGGGTAGAGAAGCCGTGGGGGACGCCCCTCAGATTGGAGGCGGTCAGCCAAATTAAACCGTTTTGTTCATGGGTTTCAAAGGGCATGGGAGCCTCCCTTTAATTTTGATGATATTCAGCGCAGTCGCACTTCTTCCATTTCTTCCCGCTGCCGCAGGGGCAGGGATCGTTCCGGCCGATTTTAATGACCTTGATGGGCTGCTTTTTGGGCTTGGTCCCGTCGCCGCCCACATTTTCCACCATGCCTTTCGCCACGCGCTCCCGCTTGACCTCCTCGTCCTTCTTCAATCGCACGGAGTACAGCCGCCGGACGGTTTCGTCCTGGATGGCGGCGATCATCTCCTCGAACATCTCCAGGGACTCCCGCTTGTACACGTCCACCGGGTTGTTGTTGCCGTAGGACTGGAGCCGGATGCCCTGTTTCAGGTCGTCCATGGCGTCGATGTGATCCATCCAGTACTCGTCCACCACCCGGAGCATGACAACCCGCTCCAG
Source organism: Oscillibacter sp. (assembly GCA_009773995.1). Lineage (GTDB taxonomy): Bacteria > Bacillota > Clostridia > Oscillospirales > Oscillospiraceae > Oscillibacter. Next base: position 2,639 of record VSMY01000200.1, read on the forward strand.
CTCCCGCATGATGGGGCTGGTAATCTCCGCCTCCTTGTTCTCGTAAAAGCTCTGGGCAGCGGCGATAAACGCTTCGTCGAAATCCTCCTGGCTCTTTTGCGCCGCCTCGGCCTCGGGGATGCTCACGGCCCCCTTGGCGAAATACATGCCCTCCAGGCCTCGGAGCATCTCCCGGTATCCGGCGGCGTCCAGATGCTGCTGTTCGCCGAAGGCCAGGCTCACATGGTTGGCGATGGAGGTGTGCATCATGTTCAGTACCGTGTCCTTGATATCCATGCCGTCCAGAACCTGGCGGCGCTGGCTGTAGATCAGCTCCCGCTGCTTGTTCATCACGTCGTCGTACTCCAGCACGGATTTTCGGGACTGGAAGTTCCGGGACTCCACGGTGGTCTGGGCGTTTTCAATGGCGCGGGTCAGCATTTTATTTTCGATGGGCGTGTCCTCGTCCAAGTCGAACCGCTCCATCATGTTCGTAATC
>VSMY01000201.1 GCA_009773995.1 Oscillibacter sp.
TCCCCGCCCTGGGGAACCGGGACATCGCGGCGCTGCTGTGCGGGCGGGTGGAGGACATCGAAATTCGGGAGGGGGAGAATCCCCTGGCCTTTACCGTCTGGGGGCCGGACGAAAAGGGGCGGATGGCGGCGCTGCCCTACCAGGATTTGATTCTGTTCACGCCGCTGAACCCGGAGGCGGAAAATCCCTACGGGGTGTCCCTGCTGCGGTCTCTGCCCTTTTTGTCGGACATTCTGATGAAAATTTACCACACCATCGGGGTGAACTGGGAGCGGTGCGGCAACCTCCGCTTCGCCGTCACCTGCCAGGGGGGCGAGGGCGCCGCGGAGCGGGGGAAGCTGCTGGCCGGGGAGTGGTCCCGGGCGATGCGGGAGACCCGGGGCGGCAGCGTCCGGGACTTCGTGGCGGCGGGAGACGTGGACATCCGGGTCATCGGCGCGGACGCGCCGGTGCTGGACAGCCAGGTGCCCGTGCGGCAGATTCTGGAGCAGATTGTGGCGAAAACGGGCATCCCGCCCTTTCTGCTGGGACTGAGCTGGAACTCCACGGAGCGGATGAGCTCCCAGCAGGCGGACATGCTCACCACCGAGGTCACCGCCCTGCGGCGGACCCTGACGCCGGTGGTGGAGCGGGTGTGCCGCCTTTGGCTCCGGATGCGGGGCTATGGCTGCGGCTTCCGGGTGGTCTGGGACGACATCAACCTCCAGGATGAGGTGGAGGAGGCCCGGGCGGCGCTGTACCGGGAGCAGGCCCGAAAACTGCGGATTGAAAACGACCGATCGGAGGCGTGAGGAGGAAACGACATGGAGGACTGGAAGGGGATCGAGGTCACGGCGGAGGACCTGGCCCTCATCAATGAGCGGACCAAGGCGGAGCTGACGGCGGAGCAGCTGTATGCGTTCACCCTGCGGCTGTGCGACAACGAGGTGGACCGGGATTTTGAGCGCTTCGACGGCGAGGCCCTGGAGCGGCTGGGGGAGCTGCTGACGGGGAAAAGCGGCATCTTCGACCACCAGTGGAGCGCCCGGGGACAGACGGCCCGGCTATACAAAACCCAGGTGGTCCGGGAGGGCGGCCGGAGAACCCAGGCGGGGGACGAGTACCGCTGGCTGAAGGGCTGGGCCTACCTTCTGCGGACGGAGAAGAACGAGGACCTGATTGCCGAGATCGAGGGGGGCATCAAAAAGGAGGTCAGCGTGGGGTGCAGCGCGGGGAGGACCGTCTGTTCCGTCTGCGGGGCGGAAAACGGGGACTGCGGCCACGCGCCGGGGCGGGTTTACGACGGGGCGCTGTGCTTCCGGGAGCTGAGGGACATTGCCGACGCCTATGAGTGGTCCTTTGTGGCGGTGCCCGCCCAGAGAGAGGCGGGGGTATTGAAGCACTTTGGGCCGGAGCGGGAGAGAGACCTGCTTCTGCGCAAGGAAGCGGAGCTGGGGAGGAAATACCTCAAGGAGCTGCGGCGGGAGGTGACGCGCCTGGCCATGCTGGCGGACGACGGGCTGGACGGCGGAATCTTTGCCAGGGCGGCGGAGCGGCTGGAGGAACCGGAGCTTCTGGAGCTGCGGAAGAGCTTCGAGGAGCGGGCGGCCAAGCGGTTTCCCGTTCCGGCGCAGCTGCGCCGGAGGGACGCGGCCAAGGCGGAGGACGCGGAGGCGTTTTTGGTATGAGGCGGCTGGCGGGGCGGGGCCCCGTGCCGGATAGATCGTAAGGAGGAGAGAGCTATGGGCTATCATTTTGAGAACGTGCGGCTGGAAAAGGGGATGTACGGCCGCAGCGGAAAGAGCTTCACCCAGACCCTGGAGGAGCTGGACCCCAGCGAGGGCTACCGGGGCACGGCGGCGGAGAGCCTGGACGCCTTCCAGCGGCAGCTGAAGCGCTTCGACATCCGCGTCAAGGGGGCGGACAGCGACACGGTGGAGAAGTTTTTCCACACCACGGAGTCCTCGGTGCTGTTTCCCGAGTTCGTCTCCCGTGTGGTGCGCCAGGGACTGGAGGAGGGGGGCATCCTGCCGGACATCACCGCCACGGTGACCAGGTTCGACGGGATGGACTACCGCTCCATCGCCTCCGTGCCCACGGAGGACGAGAAAAAGCTGGTCCAGGTGGCGGAGGGGGCGGCCATCCCCGAGACCTCCGTGCGGACTCAGGAGAATCTGGTAAAGCTCCGGAAGCGGGGACGGATGCTGGTGGCGTCCTATGAGGCCATCCGCTTCCAGCGGCTGGACCTGTTCTCCGTGACCCTGCGGCAGATCGGGGCCTACATCGGGAAAATGCACCTCCAGGACGCCATCCAGGTGCTGACGGAGGGGGACGGCAACGAGAACCCGGCGGAGACCGTGAGCCTCAGCGGCGAATTGACCTACGACGCGCTGCTGGAGTTCTGGAACAAGTTCGACCCCTACACTATGAACACCCTGCTGGTGGGGGGCGACGCCATGCTGAAGCTCTTGAAGCTCAAGGAGTTTCAGAACCCCCTGACGGGGCTGAACTTCCAGGGGACCGGCACGCTGTCCACACCCCTGGGGGCCAAGCTCCTGCGGACCAGCGCCATGCCCGCGGGGACCATCATCGGCCTGGATAAAAATTACGCCCTGGAGCAGGTCATCGGCGGCGAGGTGATGGTGGAGTACGACAAGCTCATTGACCGGCAGCTGGAGCGGGCGGCCATTACCTCCATCTCCGGCTTCGCCAAGCTGTTCACCGACGCGTCCAAGGTGCTGAAGCTGGGCGCCTCCGGCGGCGGGACCTCCGGCGGCGCCGGGGCCCAGGGCTGAACGGCCGGGCGATGAAGGAGCGGATTTTAGAGCTGGCCCTGGCGGCGGCCGGGGAGGGGGCGGAGCGGGCGCTGCTGGAGCCCCTGTGCGCCGCGGCGGAAACGGCCTGGCTCCGCCGCCTGCGGGAGGGGGTGACGGCGGAGGACTGCGGCGAGGCCCTGCCCTGCGCCGCCGCCTTCACGGCGTCGGCGGACCGGGCGGCGGGGAGCGGAGGCGCAGTCTACTTATACGCCGGGGATCCTGTCGCGTATACACATCTGAC
>VSMY01000202.1 GCA_009773995.1 Oscillibacter sp.
ATGGATACCAGCGATGGCTGGTCCAATGCACCCCCCATTTCGTCGGAAGAAATTCCGCTCTGTTCCGTCCCCGCCTGACGGCGAGGACTCCACCCGCTCCATTCCTTCCTCCTCTCCCCACAAAATCTTCGATTTTGCGGGGGCCCCTGTTTTGCGAAAAGAGAGAATGCGCCGTGCACGGTGGAAGAGAGAAAACGGGGGCGCGCAGGTTGTGCCTCCGTTTTCTGCGAATGTCTTCTGCCCGCGGCGTGGTGCGGGCGGGGGTTTGGAGGTTGTCGCATGGACTTCTTTCTCTTTCCGCCGGCGCTGTCCCGATACGATAAAAGGGCAGAACCGGAGACGGCCTCGTTTGGTCGGAAAGGGGGAGAGCTACGAGAGGGACCCATTAGGGGTCCCTCTCGTTTTTGAATAAACCCGCCGCAGCGGCCGCTTTGGAGCTTGCTCCAAAGCGTTGGTCCTTGGTTTGTCCTGAGGACAAACCAAGGGCCAGCCTGGTGGAGAGGCTGGCCCTTGTCTTCACGGTCCCCCGGCGCGGGTTGGAAGATCCTCGCGGACATCCGCGCCGGGTATGGACGGAGAAGCAAATTATTGGAGTACGGAGGCGGCGATGGCGTCGGCCAGCGCGTCGATCTCCGACTCGTTCTGGGGCTGGAGAGAGGACGTGACGGTCATCTCGTCGTCCAGAATCTCCATGTGCTTGAGCTGCTCGATTTCCTCCCGCATCAGCGCTCCGGACCGGGGAGCCCAGGAGCCGCTGCCCATGATGGCCACCTTGCGCTTCTGGAGGTTCAGCGCCTTCATGTCCATCAGGAAATTGTGCATCGGCGGGAAGATGCCGAGATTATAGGTGACGGAAGCCAGCACCAGGTGGCTGTACTTAAAGAGGTCCGAAATCAGGTAGCTGACGTGGGTGCTGGACACGTCGTAGAGCCTCGTGTTCGTCACGCCCCGGGCCGTCAGCTTGGCGGCCAAAACCTCGGCGGCGGCCTCGGTGTTTCCGTACATGGAGGCGTAGACAATCATGACGCCCTTTTCCTCCGGCTCGTAGGTGGCCCAATGGGTGTACTTGTCGATGATATAGCTCAGGTCCTTCCGCCAGATGGGGCCGTGGAGGGGGCAGAGCATCTTGATGTTGTCCAGGCCCACGAGGGTCGCGGCCTTGTTCAGCAGGGCTACCACCTGGGGGCCGTATTTGCCCACAATGTTGGTATAGTACCGCCGGGCGTCGTCAATCCACTCCCGGTCGAAGTCCACCTCGTCGGCAAAGAGCTTCCCGTCCAGGGAGCGGAAGGAGCCGAAGGCGTCGGCGGAGAAGAGGACGCCGTTGGTGGTGTCGAAGGAGACCATGGCCTCCGGCCAATGAACCATGGGGGCGTAGACAAAGGCGATGGTGTGCTTGCCGAAGCAGCGGCTGTCCCCTTCCTTTACCTCGTCGATCTGATTGGGGTCCAGGGCGAAGCCGAACTGGTTGAGAAGCGTCACCGCCTTGGGGGTGGTGATGATTTTCACATCCGGCCAGCGGAGGAGAATCTCCTCAATGGAGGCGGCGTGGTCCGGCTCCACGTGGTTGATGACCAGGCAGTCCAGGGGACGGCCCGCCAGGACGGCCTTCACATTGGCGATGAACTGCCGGCCCACGGCCCAGTCGGCGGTGTCGAAGAGGACGGTTTTCTCGTCCAGGAGCACGTAGGCGTTGTAGGATACGCCGTGGTACAGGGGATGGATATTCTCAAAGAGGGCCAGGCGGTGCTCGTCCGCGCCTACCCAGTAGAGGTCGTCGGTGACTTGACGGTAATTATACATAGATCTGCCTCCTTACTTTTTGTCCGGGCCGTTAAACTTCGATCTCGATGAACGCGTCCACGCCCTCGCCGCAGTGGGGGCAGGTCCAGCCTTCCGGCAGGTCCTTGAAGGCGGTGCCGGGCTTGACCTCGTTTTCGGGGTCCCCCACCAGCACGTCGTACTCGTGGCCGCAGCCGTTGCAGATATAGAGCTTCCGGGGCGGGGTGACCTTCTTGGGCACCATCCGCTTCATCTTTACCATGGGCGGCGCGGGCTGCTTCTCCCCGGTGTCCAGGGCGGCGGTGAGCAGGGGCAGGATCTCCATCACATCCCCCACGATGCCGTAGTCGCAGTTTTTGAAAATTTTCGCGTTGGGATTTTTATTGATGGCCACAATGCAGGAGGCGTCCTTGATGCCCTTCAAATGCTGGATGGCTCCGGAGATGCCGCAGGCAATGTACAGGTTGCCCTTGAACTTCTGGCCGGACATGCCCACGTAGCGGTTCAGGGGCACGTATTTCAGCGTCTCCGCCACGGGGCGGCTGGAGCCCACGGCGGCCCCGGCGGCCTTGGCCAGGTCCTCGATGAGCTTCATGTTTTTCTTCTCGCCGATGCCCTGGCCCGCGGAAACCACCCGCTCCGCCTGGGTGATGGGGGTGTCGATGGGGATGCCCACGGTGAAGTCGTGGCCGTCCTTTTTCAGGCTGGCGACCAGGGCCTCCACCTTCTCCTGGGCGGAGCCGTCCTTCCAGATCTGGCGCTTCCGCGCGCCGGTCTCGGGCCCTCTCTGCTGGGCGGGGGCGGCGCTGTCGGCCTTGCCCGCCTTGCCCAGGATGTGGGAGGCGATGACCACCCGCTGGATTTCGTTGGTGCCCTCGTAGATGGTGGTGATTTTCGCGTCCCGGTAGAAGCGCTCCACCTCCATGCCCTTGAGGTAGCCGCAGCCGCCGAAGATCTGGAGGGCGTCGTTGGTGACCTCCAGGGCGATGTCGGAGGCGTACTGCTTCGCCATGGCGGACTCCATGCCATAAGGCACGTGGGCCTGCTTCAGCTCGGCGGCGCTGTAGACCAGGAAGCGGGCGCAGCGGAGCTTGGTGGCCATGTCGGCGATTTTAAAGGCGATGTTCTGCTGCTGGCAGATGGGACGGCCGAACTGGACCCGGTCCTTGGAGTACTCCACCGCCGCCTCATAGGCCCCCTGGGCGATGCCCAGGGCCTGGGCCGCGATGCCGATGCGGC
>VSMY01000203.1 GCA_009773995.1 Oscillibacter sp.
CCTTTTACGCCGCCCCCGCCCCGGAACAGCCCCCCTTCGTTCAGCCGGGGGACCGGGTGGGCAAGGGACAGACCGTCTGCCTCATCGAGGCCATGAAGACCATGATCGAGGTCCCGGCCCCCTGCGACTGCGTGATTGAAGAGGTGCTGAAGGCCAACGGGGAGCTGGCGGCCTTCGGCGAGGCGCTGATGCGCTACCGGCCATGCTGAGGCGGGTCCTCATCGCCAACCGGGGGGAAATCGCCCTCCGGGTCCTCCGGGCCTGCCGGGAGCTGGAGATTGAGACGGTGGCCTCCTACTCCGAGGCGGACGCGGAGGCCCTCCACGTTCAGCTGGCCACGCGGTCCGTCTGCATCGGCCCCGCCCGGGCGGCGGAGAGCTATTTAAATCAGGACGCCCTGCTGACGGCGGCCCTGGCCACCGGCTGCGACGGGGTGCACCCCGGCTACGGCTTTTTGTCCGAGAACGCGGACTTTGCCGACGCCTGCGCCGAAGCGGGGCTGACGTTCATCGGCCCCTCCGGGGACGCCATCCGCAAGGCGGGCTCCAAGTCCGCCGCCCGGGATTTGATGAAGGCGGCGGGGGTTCCGGTGACGCCCGGCTCCGACGGCCCCGTCTCCTCCCCGGAGGAGGCCCTGGCGGCGGCGGAGAAGGTGGGCTGGCCGGTGCTTTTGAAGGCATCCGCCGGAGGCGGGGGCCGGGGCATCCGCCGCTGTGACGGCCCCGAGGACCTGCCCGCCGCCTATGCCGAGGCCAAGGCGGAGGCCGCCGCCTGTTTTGGAAACGACGAGATGTACCTGGAAAAGCTGGTGCCAAGCCCCCGGCATGTGGAGGTCCAGATTCTGGCGGACCGCCAGGGGCACACGATTCATTTGGGGGACCGGGACTGCTCCGTCCAGCGGCGGAATCAGAAGCTCATCGAGGAGGCCCCCGCCCCCGGCCTGAGCCCGGAGCTGCGGAAGGCCATGGGAGAGGCCGCCGTCCGGGCGGCGGAGGCCGTGGGCTACGAGGGGGCCGGGACCGTGGAGTTCCTGGTGGACGGGGAACGCTTCTATTTCATGGAGATGAACACCCGCATCCAGGTGGAGCACGGGGTCACGGAGCTGGTCACCGGGGTGGACCTGGTGCGCCGGCAGCTGCGGATTGCCTCCGGCCTGCCCCTGGATATCCGGCAGGAGGACGTCCAGGTCCGGGGCTGCGCCATGGAGTGCCGTATCAACGCCGAGGACCGGGATTTCCGGCCCTGCCCCGGCAAGGTGGAGTTTCTCCACTTCCCCGGCGGCGCGGGAGTCCGGGTGGACTCCTGCCTGTACAACGGCTGTACCATGTCCCCCTACTACGACTCCCTGGCCGCCAAAATCCTGGCCCACGGGGCCACCCGGCTGGAGGCCGTCCGCAAGCTCCGCCGCTGCCTGGAGGAATTTGCCCTGGAGGGCTTTCCCACCAACGCGGAGCTGTCCTATGAGATTTTGTTCCACCCCGTCTTTGTCCGGGGCCGGTGCACCACGGGCTTTCTGGAGGAGCACCTGCCGGAGCTGCTGGATTTCAGCCGCCGTGTGGAGGAAAGAGAGTCATGAACAACATCTTTGCCAAGCGCCGGGCCCGGCTTTTGGCCATGAAGGCCATCCGGGACAACTACGTCCCTGGGGACCAGCTGGTAGTCTGCCCCAAGTGCGGCGGGGAGAGCCGGAGGAAGGACGTGGCGGGGAACCTCTCCGTCTGTCCCCTCTGCGGCTACCATTTCCCCATCGGGGCCTACTACCGTCTCAGCACCATCCTGGACCCCGGCAGTTTCCGGGAGCTGAATGAAAAGCTCTCCGCTGCGGACCCCCTGAACTTCCCTGGCTACCGGGAGAAGCAGCGCGCGGCCCAGCGGAAGACCGGCCTTACCGAGGCCGCCGTCACCGCCTCCGGGACCATCGGCGGGCGGAAGTGCGTGGCGGGCGTGCTGGACAGCCGGTATATGATGGGCAGCATGAGCGCCGCCGTGGGGGAGAAGGTTACCCTGGCCATTGAGTACGCGGCGAAAAACAAGCTGCCCCTGATTCTCTTCTCCGCCAGTGGGGGGGCCCGGATGCAGGAGGGCATTCTGTCCCTCATGCAGATGGCCAAGACCTCCGCCGCCCTGGCCCGCTTTTCGGAAAAGGGCCTGTTGTACATCTCCGTGCTGACGGACCCCACCACCGGGGGCGTCACCGCCAGCTTCGCCTCCCTGGGGGACGTCATTCTGGCGGAGCCGGGGGCCCTGATCGGCTTCGCCGGGCCCAGGGTGATCCAGCAGACCATCGGCGAGACCCTGCCGGAGGGCTTCCAGCGGGCGGAGTACCAGGAAGAGCACGGCTTTGTGGACGCGGTGGTTCCACGGGGGGAGCTCCGGGAGGCCCTGGGCCGCCTGCTGCGGCTCCACGAGAAAGGAGGCCGCCCATGAGCAGCCTGACCGCCGCGGAGCGGGTGGCCGCAGCCCGGCACCCCCAGCGGCCCAATATTACCGACTACATCGGCGCCCTCTTTACCGACTTTTTCGAGCAGAAGGGGGACCGCCTCTGCCGGGAGGACCCGGCCGTCTTAGGCGGGATTGCCCTGTACCACGGACGGCCCGTCACCGTCATCGGCACCCGGAAGGGGAAGACGGCGGAGGAGAGCCTCCGCTGTAATTTCGGCATGCCGGGGCCCGAGGGCTACCGGAAGGCCCTGCGGCTGATGAAGCAGGCGGAGAAGTTCCGCCGCCCCGTGTTTACCTTCATCGACACCTCCGGGGCCTATCCCGGCCTGGAGGCCGAGGCCAGGGGTCAGGGGGAGGCCATCGCCCGGAACCTCTTTGAGATGAGCCGACTCACCGTTCCCATCATCGCCGCCGTCACCGGCGAGGGCAACAGCGGCGGGGCCCTGGCCCTGGCCGTGGCGGACCGGGTGCTGATGCTGGAAAACGCCGTCTACGCCATTTTGTCCCCGGAGGGCTTCGCCTCCATCCTCTGGCGGGA
>VSMY01000204.1 GCA_009773995.1 Oscillibacter sp.
CCTTCGCCACCTCTGCGAAACCCCAGGAGGCGGACAGGCCCAATTACGAAAATATCCCCGACGGCGACCTGCTGGCCAAGTCTTCGGCGGAGTCCGCCGCTATGTGGGCGGAGACTCTGGCTCCTTACGAGCCCTTCGGCTTGACCTGGACCTTCGACGATCCGGACCTGGACGGCAACGGCCTCCGCCTATCCTGGGAGGGCCATGAGGTCCGGGGCATCTACGATGAGGAACTGTACACCTGGATTACCGAGCACACGGGAGACAGCACCTTTGGTCCCGACGCCGTGGAGCTCTATACCGTCTATGAGGACGGCAAGCTCACCGGCCTTCGCCTGGCCACGGAGGAGGAACAGAAGCAGTTCGACCGGGACCGGAGGATGAGCTCCGAGCTCTTGAGCATGAAGCGGAAGATCCAGGCCCTGGCGGACAGCGTCCGTTATGACAGCGGGCATATCTACTTCACCATCCCCGAGAGCGACGAGCCTTGGAGCATCTTCATTCAGGGCCGCCTCCTGCTGGAGGACGGGTCCGGACAGAGTGTCCACTACCTGGAGGAGGAGAGCGAAAAGGCGGAGTGGGTCCCCCAAATGACCTATTCCTTTGAGGTAGGCGACGCGGCCTTTGACGAGCTGACCATGGATATCAAGTATGGAAACGCCAATTATATCTATCCCCTGACCCTGCTCCTTCCGGAGGGCAAGCCCCTGGCGGCGGCCCCCCTGCCGGAGGAAAAGGCGGACATGCCGGAAGACGAGTCCATGGTCTGGCCGGTGGACGGCGGCACGGTCACCGCCTCCTATGGGACCCAGCCCAACGGGACCGAACACGCTGGGGTGGACATCGCCCTGGAGCGGGGCGCGCCGGTCTACGCCGCCTCCGCCGGGACCGTGACGGCGGCCGGCTATGACGCCAGAGTCGGCTATTATGTGGCCCTGGACCATGGGAACGGGGTGGCGACCACCTACGCCCACTGCGACAGCCTCCTGGTGAAGCAGGGGGACGCGGTGAGAAGGGGGCAGACCATCGCCGCCGTGGGCAGTACCGGCATGTCCGCCGGGCCCCATCTGCATTTCCGGGTGCTGGAGAACGACAAGGACAGCAATCCCCTGGAGTTTTTTCCCTACATGGACGTGGTGAAAAGCATGACGGGGGAGGAGTGGAAGGGCGAGGGCTATCCGGTCTACGCCGTGGACGTGGGCCGCGTGAGCGGCGCCGGATGGGACGAGGAATACGGCTATTATGTAGAAGTCACCCAGGACGAGACCAACGACAAACGGGAACGGAACATCACTCGCTACTCCAACTGCGGCGAGATTCGGGTGAAGCCGGGGACGTCTGTAAAGGCGGGAGACATCATTGCCAACGAAGGGCCCGAGCCCCTGCGGGTGGAGTACGACGTGGAAAATCTTAGCTATATCCACGAGCGGGAAGAAATGACGGCAAAATATCTGGTGAACGGAGAGTATCCCAAGAACAGCAAGGGACAGACCTATGGGCCGTATCTGTATGATTGGGTAGAAGAACGGCCGGACCTGCAAAGGATTGCTAATTGGTCAGTGAACTTGCATACGGATTTAGAGGAGGGGACCGAGGCTTACATTTCTAACCAGGCGAAATGGGTTTACAACTCCAAGCTCGAGACGATGGAACGGGACGACGTCATCATAAAAGAGAACGGAGAGACGTATATCCCTGCTTATGACGTTGAAGGAAATCAGATTGGCCTGTACCGATGGCGTTGACGCTCTGTGAAGGGGCCGCTTCTAGCGAGGCGGCCCCTTCCTTATGCAGGACCGGAGAATAGACTTTATTTAAAGAAAAATAGATCTTGACTTTCATAAAGTTAAGGTTTATATTTAATATTATGAAAGGAGGCCGCGCCTATGACCCCCCTGCCCCCCTGGATGGCGGACCTGGACGAACAGGACCTGACCTTCGTGAAGCGCTTCCTGCTGGCCTCCGGCTCCTTGAAGGAGGTGGCCGCTCAGTACGGCGTCAGCTATCCCACGGTCCGTCTGCGCCTGGACCGGCTGATCCAGAAAATACACCTCAGCGACACGGCGGAGGCGGACCCCTACGTCTCCCTGGTGAAGCGCTTGGCGGTGGACGACAAGCTGGACTTCGACACCGCGAAGGTTCTGATTGCCGCGTATCGAGAGACCCGGAAAGAGAATGGAGGATGAGAGATGGTTACTGGATTTCGGATTATCATTGTTGGGCTGCTGCTCTTCCTGCTGGTTGTTGTAGGAGGCATTTTCCTGCAAATTTTCCTCTCCAAGCGGGAGAGCCGCTGGCCGGGTCTGGTTCTGCCGCTGCTGGCGTTTTTGTGGTCCCTGTTGTTAGTGCTGAATATCAGGGACACCGGCAGCGTGTCTCAGAACGTGCTGATAGTGCTGGTGACCTTGCTGGCGGGGAACATCCCTACGCTGATTCTGCTGGCCATTTATTGGGCGGTCCGGGAGAAGCGGCGGGTGAAGGACCAGATTGACAAAATGAAAATCGACGAGCTGTAAAGCGCCGGGGCCTCCATTGGGGGGCCTTTTTTTCTGAAAAACACTGTCAGGTCAAGTCCCTCCAGCATAGTTTGAGCGTGTAGAAAATCTTTGGGAGGGCAGACCTATGGCACAAGTGACCAATTTTTTCGTCGGCGCCAACAGCGGCGAGGGTTTCCGGAATCTGTTTTCCGAGATGGTGGACATCGAGGATACATATGACTTCATGGTCCTGAAGGGCGGGCCCGGCGTGGGGAAGAACACCTTCATGCGGGAGATCGGCCGGGCGATGGAGGAGGCGGGCACGGCGGTGGAGTACCTCTGGTGCTCCGGCGACCCGGACTCCCTGGACGGCGTGGTGCTCCCGGAGCTAAGATGCGCCGTGGCGGACGGGACGTCGCCCCACGGCATCGAGCCCCAATACCCCGCCGCCGTGGACCGGTACGTGGACCTGGGCCGCTTCTACGACCTCACCGCCGCCAAA
>VSMY01000205.1 GCA_009773995.1 Oscillibacter sp.
CTCCGAGGCGGGGAGCGCCTCCGTCTCCCCGGCGGGCAGGACCGGGGCAGGGTCCGGGGTCTTCCAATGCCAGCTGGTCTTGTTGAACACCGGCTCGCAGACCAGGAGGATGGCGGGCATCAGGAAGATGCTCACCAGCGCCGAGATCAGCGCGCCGCGGGCCAGCATGACGCAGATGGCCCCGATGAGGTCGATGGAGGAGACAAAGGACGCCCCCAGGGTGGCGCAGAACAGCACCAGGGCGCTGGTGACGATGGACGCGTCGGAGGACGCGGCGGCGATGCGGATGGCCTCCTTCCGGTCCAGGCCCTTCTTCAGCTCCTCCTGGAAGCGGGAGGTCATCAAAATGGCGTAGTCCACCGTGGCTCCCAGCTGGACGCAGCTGATGATGGTGGGGGCGATGAAGGGAATCTCCGTCCCCAGGAAGTAGCAGCAGCCCTGGTTGATGAAGATGGCCAGCTCGATGGTAGCCACCAGCACCAGGGGAACGGTGAGGGACTTGAACACAAAGGCGATGATGAGGAAGATGGCGGCGATGGAGATGTAATTCGTCACCTGGAAGTCCACCGCCGAGGTGTCGATGAGGTCCCGGTACATGGCCCCCTCTCCGGTGATCATGGCGGAGGGGTCGTAGCTGTGGAGAATCTCATTCATGGCGTCCAGCTGGGCCGCCACCTCGTCCGTGGCCGGGGCGCAGCTGGAGTTGATCATCATCAGCTGCCAGCCCTCCTGCCGGAGCATGTTTTTCACGTCCTCCGGGATGAAGAAGTCCGGGACGCCGACGCCCAGCAGCTTGTGGAAGGACACCACGGAGGTGATGCCGGGGACCTCCTCCATCCGGCGCTCGATCTCCCCCATGTCGGCGGCGCTGAGGTCGTCCCGGAGGACCACGAAATGGCTGGTCGCCATGTCGAAGTCGTCCTTCAGCTTCTCGTTGCTGACGATGGACGGAAGGTCCCGAGGCAGGGATTCATCCAGCTTGTAGTAGATGTCCGCGTGGCGCTGGGCGTAGACCGCCGGGAAAAACAGCAGCACCGTCAGCACCACCAGGGGAACCCTGTACCGGAGAATGAAGCCGTTCACCCGGTCGAAGGAGGGGATCAGGGTCCGGTGCTTGTGCTTTCCAATCTGCTTATCGAAAATCAGCACCAGGGACGGCAGGACCAGGATGACTGTGGCCACGCCCAAAACCACGCCCTTGGCCATGACGACGCCGATGTCCCGGCCCAGGGTCAGCCGCATGAAGCACAGGGCCAGGAAGCCCGCGATGGTGGTCATGCTGCTACCGGAGAGGGAACGGAAGGCGGCGATGATGGCCTGGGTCATGGCGTCCCGCTTGTCGTCGTAGCGCTCCCGTTCCTCCTCGTAGCGGTGGTAGAGGAAGATGGAGTAGTCCATGGTCACGCCCAGCTGGAGGACGGCGGCGATGGCCTTGGTGATGTAGGAAATCTGGCCTAAGAAGACGTTGCTTCCGAAGTTATAGACCACGGCCATGCCGATGCTGGCCAGGTACACAAAGGGCAGGACGGTGGACTCCAGGGTGACGCTCATGGCCACCAGCGCCAGCAGCACCGCAAGCCCCACGAAGATGGGCAGCTCCCCGTCCATCACGTCCCGCGTGTCCTTGATGACCACGGAGAAGCCCGCCAGGAAGCAGCGCTCGTTGCAGACGCTCCGCACCTGCTGGATGGCCTCCATGGTCTCGTCGGAGGCCCCGGGGTGGTCGTACTGGATGAGCATCATGGTGGCCTGGCCGGAGAAGAACATCTCCCGGAGGTCCGCCGGAATCATCTCCACAGGGACCTGGATGCCCACCAGGTTGGAAAGCCACACGGCGCTGGACACGCCGGGGACGTCCCGGATGTCCTGAATCAGCCGGTTCGTGTAGCCCGCGGGCATGCCCTCTACGATGAGCATGCTGGTGGCCGCCATCTGGAAGGGCTCCTCCAGCAGCTGCTCCCCCTGAGAGGAGGGCAGGTCCTGGGGCAGGTAGGAGAGGATGTCGTAATTGATGCGGGTGGCGGCGTAGCCGATGAGGGAGGGGATCAGCATCAGCACGGCGATCAGGGCCACCAGTTTGGGCTTGCGGGTCAGCTTATGGGCGATTTTCTCGATCATGGCGGTTCCCCTCCCATTATCGGAAGACGCCGGTGACGGCGTTCCAGAAGTCCCGGAGCATCTGGGTTACCCGGCCCCAGAAGGTGGTCTGCTCCTTTTCGGCGGCGGACGCCCCGGCTTCCTCCGCGTCCTCCGTCTTGATCTCCTGGGTGCGGATGAGGATCTGGACGCTGGTGGGGGCGGGATTTCGTTCATCCGTCAGGGAGACCGGCTCCGCCGTGGCGTCCATCAGAAGGAGGTTGTTCACGTCTCCGGTGTATTCGTTCCAGGTGTCCTCGATGATTTGGGTAACGGTGTTCTTGGCCTCCTTCACCTGTTTCGTGGTGGCCAGGGCCTTGGCGGTCTGCCGCAGGGCGGCGGAGAGGCCCCGGAGAGACTGTTTCGTCCCCGCGTCCAGGTCCTTCCCCGTGGAGCGGGCCAGGTTCTCCGCGTCGGTGAGCAGGGTCTCCGTGTCCCGGATGGTGGCGACGGCGGAGGCGCTGAGGGTCCCGGCATTGGCCAGGGCCTCCTGCAGGGTGGGCTCGTAGCCGTTCAGCACGGTCCGCAGAGCGTCCACGTCCTCCAGAATCTCCCGCAGAGTCCCGGCGGACTGCCCCAGGGCGGCCATCAGGTCCTCCGCGTCGTCCAGATCCCGCAGCAGGACGTCCAGCTCCCCGCAGAGGTTCGCCAGGTCCCCCGCCACGGCGGCGGTGGGGCGCTTGATTTGATTGAGGGAGGCGTTGAGCTGGCTTTGAATCGCGTCAATCCGGGCGGTAGCGCTGTCCAGGCCGCTGGTAATGAGGTCCACCACCGCGCCGCCCACGGTGTCGCCCTCCGAGGGCTTGCCGGGGTTGGAGGGCGCGTCGCCCGGGGCGGGGT
>VSMY01000206.1 GCA_009773995.1 Oscillibacter sp.
ATCCACAGCCGGGGCTTCGGCCACGTAGGCGGGTCCATGGACCTGGCGGACCTGATGGCGGTGCTGTACGGCGAGGTGATGAAGTTTGACCCGAAGAACCCCCGCTGGGAAGACCGGGACTGGCTGGTCCTCAGTAAGGGCCACGCGGGCCCCGTGGCCTACGCCACCTTCGGCCTGATGGGCTTTTATCCCATGGAGGAGGCCTACACCCTGAATCAGCCCGGCACCAAGTTCCCCAGCCACACGGACCGGAAGCTCACCCCCGGCGTGGACCTGACCACCGGCTCCCTGGGCCAGGGCGTCTCCACCGCCACCGGCGCGGCCCTGGGCAACAAGATCGACGGACGGGACAGCTATGTTTTCTGCGTCGTCGGCGACGGCGAGGCGGACGAAGGCCAGGTTTGGGAGGGCTTCCATTTTGCCTATGCCCACAAACTGGACAATATCATCTATTTCATTGACAACAACGGCTACCAGCTGGACGGAAAAACCGACGACATCCTGGCCCACGGAGATATCGCGAAAAAGGTGGAGGGCTTCGGCCTCCATACCCAGGTTGTCGACGGACACGACGTGACGGCCATCTATGAGGCGATCCAGAAAGCGAAAGAGACCAAGGGCGTGCCCTCCTGCATCGTGCTGAATACCAGCAAGGGCAAGGGAGCTACCTTCGCGGAGCCCAAGCACGACCACTCCTCTCAGCCCAAGGAGGAACAGTGGCTGGAGGCCATTGCGGCCGCCGAAAAGGCTCTGGAAGACGCCAAGAACGCTTAAAGGAGGGTGAGAGAAATGAATGTGAAACTGATCGGCAAGCATGAAAAGGACTCCCGGGCGTGCCGGGACGGCCTGGCTCTGACCCTGAACGAGCTGATGGCCGAAGATAAAAGCATCGTCTATGTGGACTGCGATCTGATGGGCTGCATCAACACGAAGCAGCTTCGGACCAATTACCCGGACCGGGCCTTTGAGGCGGGCATCGCCGAGGGCAACGCCGCCGGTGTGGCTGCGGGCCTGGCCGCCACGGGGAAGAAGGTTTTCTTCCACTCCTTCGGCACCTTCTCCAGCCGCCGGTGCTATGACCAGATCTACATGAGCGCCGCTTACGCGGGCCTCAGCGTCCGGGTGCTGGGCTCCGACGCGGGCGTGACGGCGGCCTTCAACGGCGGCACCCACATGCCCCTGGAGGACGCGGCCATGTACCTGTCCATCCCCACCGCCACGGTGATCGACCCCGCCGACTACGACCAGCTGGCCAGCGTCACTAAGGGCCTCCTGAACGTCGAGGGCGTGAGCTTCACCCGCTTTGTCCGCAAGGACGTCATTCGGGTCTATGACGAGGGCTCTGAATTTGAAATCGGCAAGGGCGTGGTCCTCCACGAAAGCGACAAGGACCAGGCGACCATCATCACCTCCGGCATCATGGTGGACGAGAGCCTGAAAGCCTACGAGGCCCTCCAGGCCGAGGGGATCAACGTCCGGGTCATCGATATGTTCACCTGGAAGCCCCTGGACGAGGAGCTGGTCCTCAAGGCCGCCAAGGAAACCGGGGCCATTGTTACCGCCGAGAACCACAATACCTGCTGCGGCCTGGGTTCCGTCGTGGCCAACTGCCTCGCCAAAAACCTGCCTACCGTCCAGGAGTTCGTGGGCGTGCAGGACGAGTTCGGCCAGGTGGGCCCCCAGGCGTACCTGATGGATACCTACGGCCTCCGGGCGGCCAACATCATCGAGGCCGTCAAAAAGGCGATTTCCCGGAAATAAATTTGGGTAACTCTACAAAATTATAAAGGAGACTGATTCACTATGGCTCAGAAAATGGACGCTTTTTCCGCCTCCCTGATGGCCGATAAGCGCGAAATCATCTTTGCCCCCACCGTGTACAAGTTCGACACCTTCGCCGCCATGGCGGAGGAATTCAAGCTGGGCGAGCGGGACGTGGTGCTGACCAACGAGTTCATCTACACCCCCTTCATGAAGGAGCTGAACCTCAAGTGCCAGTTCGTGTTCCAGGAGAAGTTCGGCGCGGGCGAGCCCTCCGAGGCCATGATCCAGACCATGTACGATGCCATCCCCTACGAGAGCTATGACCGGGTTATCGCCGTGGGCGGCGGAGCCATCATGGACCTGTGCAAGCTCCTGGGCTGCAAGCGCCCGGACACCGTGCACAACCTGTACTTCAAGCGCTTCCCCGTCCAGCATGAAAAGGACGTCATCGCCATTCCCACCACCTGCGGAACGGGCTCCGAGTGCACCAATATCTCCGTGGCCATTGTCAAGGACGAAAAAGACGGGGTTCTCACCGGCGGCGAGACCAAGCTGGGCCTGGTGTCCGACGACATCATCCCCAACAAGGTCTGCCTGATCCCTGACCTCATCAAGACCCTGCCCTACAAGCCCTTCGCCTGCTCCGCCATCGACGCGCTGGTCCACGCCACCGAGTCCTTCCTGAGCCCCCACCGGAAGACCATGACCTCCGAGCTCTTCTCTGAAAAGGCCATGGACATGATCCTAAAGGGCTTCAAGCTCATCGACGAGAAGGGCCAGGACGCGCGCTTTGAGTATCTGGACGAGTTCGTGACCGCTTCCTTCTACGCAGGCATCGCCTTCCTGAAAGCCGGCTGCGGCCCTGTCCATGGCATGAGTTTCCCCCTGGGCGGCACCTATCACGTGGCCCACGGCGAGAGCAACTATATGCTCTTCGGGGCCATCATGGACTACTATGACGAGAAGAACCCCGACGGCGAAATCATGCGGTTCAAGGAGCTGGTGGCCCGGATTCTCGGCTGCGAGGCCAAGAACGCCATCCCCGAGATGAACGCCCTGCTCCAGCGTATCCTGCCCCTGCGGCCCCTCCGCGACTGCGGCTTCACCGAGGAGGACTTCAAGAAGTTCCCCCAGAGCGTGGAGGCCAACCAGCAGCGCCTGATGACCAACGCCTA
>VSMY01000207.1 GCA_009773995.1 Oscillibacter sp.
CTGAGGATGCAGGCGGCGCATGTCCGCCGCCCAGTGTTGACCTTCATCGCCACCGCCGGGGCCTATCCCGGCCTGGAGGCCGAGGCCAGGGGTCAGGGGGAGGCCATCGCCCGGAATCTCCTGGAGATGAGCCGCCTCACGGTCCCGGTGATTGCCGTCGTTACCGGCGAGGGCAACAGCGGCGGGGCCCTGGCCCTGGCGGTGGCCGACCGGGTGCTGATGCTGGAAAACGCCGTCTACGCCATTTTGTCCCCGGAGGGCTTCGCCTCCATCCTCTGGCGGGACGCGGGGCGGCACGGGGAGGCCTGTGAGCTGATGAAGCTCACCGCCCCGGACCTGCTGGCCCTGGGAGTGGTGGACGGCGTGGTCCCCGAGCCGGAGGGCGGGGCTCATTTGGCTCCGGAGGTTGTGTTCCGGGAGCTGGACCGCGCCCTGAGCCGCCACCTGGCGGCGCTTTTGAAGGAGAGCGGCTCCGGCCTCGTGTCCGGCCGCTATCAGAAATTCAGAAAGATGGGCCTGCCCCCGAAGGAGGAAGCATGAACGGAATCAAAATTCGGGGGACCGGCCGGAGCGCGCCCGGCAAACTGGTGACCAACCGGGACCTGGAAACCATCGTGGACACCAGCGACGCGTGGATCACCAGCCGGACGGGCATCAAAACCCGGCATCACTGCGGGGAGGGGGAGACCATCTCCGCCGTCACCGCCCAGGCGGCCCGCCGGGCACTGGAGGACGCGGGGGTGTCCCCCGAGGAGATCGGCGCGTGCATTGTGGCCACGGTGACCCCGGATACCCTGGTGCCCTCCGCCGCCTGTATGCTCCAGCGGGAGCTGGGCCTGCCCCAGGACGTCCCCTGCTTCGACCTCAACGCCGCCTGTACCGGCTTTCTCTTCGCCCTTCACACCATGGAGTGCCTGCTGAACGCCTCCCCCCGGAAATACGGCCTGGTGGTGGGGGCGGAGAACCTGAGCCGGGTCATCAACTGGGAAGACCGGGGGACCTGCATCCTCTTCGGAGACGGGGCCGGGGCCGCCGTGGTGGAGTGCCGGGAGGGCTGGCCCTCCGTCTCCGCCGTGCTGGGCTGCCGCGGGAACGACGAGTTATTGCGCCTCCCCGGCCCGGAGGCGGGGGAGCCCAGCTATATTGCCATGGAGGGCACACGGGTGTTCAAATTCGCCGTGGAGGCGGTGCCCTGGTGCGTGGACCAGGTGCTGAAAAGAACGGGCCGGACCGCGGAGGACGTGGACTTCTTCGTCTTCCACCAGGCCAATGCCCGGATCATCGACCTGGCGGTGCGGAAGTACCGTATTCCGCCGGAAAAGTATTACAAAAACATCGCCGAATACGGCAACACCTCCGCCGCCAGCATCCCCCTGGTCCTCAGTGAGCTGAGGGAGCAGGGAAGGATCGGCCCCGGCAGCCGGATTTTAGCCGTGGGCTTCGGCGGCGGCCTGACCTGGGGCGGATGTTTGATAGAGTTTGCGTGAGGGGAGAAACGACCGTGAAAAAGCTGAATGAAATCCTGGGGACCGAGTTCCCCATTATCCAGGGCGGCATGGCCAACATCGCCACCGGGGAGTTCGCCGCCGCCTGTTCCAACGCCGGGGCCCTGGGGATGATTGCCACCGGAGGCTGGGACGCGGACCGGCTCCGGAAGGAGATCCGCCGGGCCAGGGAGCTGACCGACAAGCCCTTCGGCGTGAATCTGATGCTGATGAGCCCCTACGCCGCCGACATCGCCCAGGTCATCCTGGACGAGGGGGTGCAGGTGGTCACCACCGGCGCGGGGAATCCGGGGCAGTACGTCCCCGCCTGGAAGGAAGCCGGGATCAAGGTGATCCCTGTGGTCGCGGCGGCGGCGCTGGCCAAGCGGCTCAGCCGCTACGGCGTGGACGCCTTCGTGGCCGAGGGCACGGAGTCCGGGGGCCATGTAGGGGAGATGACCACCATGGCCCTGGTGCCCCAGGTCATCGACGCGGTGGACGTGCCCGTCATTGCCGCCGGAGGCGTCGCCGGAGGGCGGCAGATGGCGGCGGCCCTGGCCCTGGGGGCCTGCGGCGTTCAGGTGGGCACCTGTCTGCTGGCAAGCGAGGAGTGCCCCATCCATGAGAATTACAAACAGGCGGTCCTCAAGGCCAAGGACTCCGACACCACCGTCACGGGCCGCTCCATCGGCGGGCCGGTGCGGGTGCTGAAAAACAAGATGGCCCGGGAGTACCTGGCTCTGGAGAAACGGAACGCCACTCTGGAGGAGCTGGAGACCGTCACCCTGGGGGGCCTCCGCCGGGCCGTGCTGGAGGGCGATGTGGACCGCGGCAGCGTCATGATGGGCCAGGTGGCCGGGATGGTTCACGAGATCCGGCCCCTGCGGCAGATCTTTGAGGAGCTGATGCGCGGCGGCAGGGCCGTCCTGGAGCAGACCGCTCAGGAATGGGGGGGCGCGGGGTGAAGCTGGGCTTTTTGTACGCCGGGCAGGGCAGCCAGCGCCCCGGCATGGGGGCGGATTTGTACGAGGCGTTTCCTGCCTTCCGGGCGGTCTTTGACACCGCCCAGGGGGATTTGGATTTCGACTTAAAGCGGACCTGCTTCGAGGACCCGGAGGGAGTGCTGAACCAGACCCGCTATACTCAGCCCTGCATGGTGGCCTTCGCCGCCGGGCTGACGGCCGTGCTGCGGGAGAGGGGGATTGTCCCCTCCGCGGCGGCGGGCCTCTCCCTGGGGGAGTACTCCGCCCTCCACGCCGCGGGGGTGTTTGACGCACAGACGGCGGTCCGCCTTGCCGCCTTCCGGGGGAAGGCCATGGAGGAAGCCGCAAGAGGCCATGACAGCGCTATGATCGCTGTCCTGGGCCTGGACCGGGAGCCGCTGCAAACCGCCTGCGAGGCGGCGGCGGATCTGGGGACCGTGGTCATCGCCAACTACAACTG
>VSMY01000208.1 GCA_009773995.1 Oscillibacter sp.
CGGCGCCCGGGGGCCGGGCCGCGCCGGCCGCCGCCCAGGGCTCGTCCGCCAGGGCGGCCTTCAGATAGGCCAGGGCCCCCGCCCGGGCGGCGGAGAGCCGTTCCCCCGCGGCGTCCCAGTCGGGAACGTCCGGAAGTCCCGCGGCGTCCCCCTTGCCCACCACCCGGTCCGTGAGGCCCAAGCGGCTCAGAAGGCTGAAGGTCCGGGACCGCTCCGGGTCCTGGAGCTCCGCCGGGGCCACGGCGGTGAAGAAGGGCCGCCGGAACTGGACGGAGAACACCGTCCCGTGGAAGGAGTTCGTACAGACATAGGCGGCGTCCCGGAACAGGCTCAAAAATTCCGCCGGGCCCGCGTCAAAAATCAGCTTCGCCTTGGGGTGGAGCCTCCGCCGGGTGCCGCAGAGCTGGACGACGGGCAGTCCCGTCTCCTCCGCCAGGCGGCGGATGTAGGGCTCCAGGGCCCCGGAGCGGGAGATGCAGTAGCAGAGGATATAGTCCCCTCCCCGGCCCGTCCGCTCCGCCGCCAGGGCGGACCACTCCGCCGCCGTGGGCAGCAGCGTGGGGTCCAGCACCACCTCCGCCTCCCGGCCCGCGGCCTCCCGGACGATGTCCCGGCCGGAGCTCTCCCGGACGGAGAGGTGGGAAAAGCCCGCGAGATACCCGTTCAGCTCCTCCTCCATGCCCTCGGGCAAATGCCCAACGCCGAAGGAGGGGGCGTAGGCAATCTTCCGCAGGGGGGAGAAGGCCCCGAAGAACACGGGGTCGAAACGCCCATCGGGGAAGATGGTGGGATTCCAAATCTGGTCGCTGCCGGCAATCAGAAGATCGTAGGGCAGACGGGCCCTCTCCAGCTCCTCCCGGCTCTCATAGCGGCGGGCCGTCAAGTTCAGGTTCGCCTGGGAGAACGCCTCGAACCGCCGCCAGCGCCGCTTCAGGGCGGGGTAGTGCAGGGCGTTGTAGGCGTCGTTGGCCGCCCGGCCGGGATTCGTGGGGGGCTTGAGGATGCGGATATCCTGGTTGACAAAATAGTCGATGATCTCGCACTCCCAGCCCAGGGAGGCCAGGGCCCGCTGGGTGGCGGCGGCCTGGAGAATGGCCCCGTAGTGGTGCAGGTGATAGAAGGTGAGAAGTCCCGCTTTCAAGCAAATCCTTCCTTTCGTCCCGTCCCTCAAACGGAGACAGCGTCGTCTTCCCGGATCCAGTCCGCCACGGGGATGACCTCAAATTCCGTCTCCGTCCGGCGGATGACCACCCGCTCCAGTCCCGCGTTGATGACCATCCGGCGGCACATGGAGCAGGAGGTGGCGTCCCCCAGCAGCTCCCCGGTCTGGGCGTCCCGCCCCACCAGGTAGAGAGTCCCCCCCACGCAATCCTTCCGGGCGGCGGAGATGATGGCGTTGGCCTCGGCGTGGACGCTGCGGCAGAGCTCGTAGCGCTCTCCCCGGGGGACCTGGAGGGCCTCCCGGGAGCAGTAGCCCATGTCGACGCAGTTGGCCCGCCCCCGGGGGGCTCCGTTGTAGCCGGTGGAGATGATCTCGTCGTTTTTCACGATGATGGCCCCATAGACCCGCCGCAGGCAGGTCGCCCGCTCCAGAACGGTCTGGGCGATGTCCAGGTAGTAGTTTTCCTTGCTGATGCGGCTCATAGACAGCCCCCCTTTTTGATGCTCCATTCTACCACGGGGGGACGGGATTTGCAAGAAAAACAGGACCGCCCCAGGGCGGTCCCGTCACTTGTCACAGATTGGAAAACAACTCCACTTGGTCCGGCAGCACGTCCTCTCCCAGGTGCCGGAGCTGGCGGAGATTCTCCTCCCACAGCCGGTCGGCCACGGCCATTTTGCGGATGATGTTCTTCACCGTCTCCTCCAGGGCACGGCCCTCCCGGTAGTCCGCCGGGAAGATGAAGTCCACCCGTTTTTTCGCCAGCAGCTCTTCCACGCCGGAGCGGTTGGCCCCCTGATACACGGCGATGGCCTGGCCGCCGTAGGCCCGCATCATTTTCATGCAGGGCACGTCCGAGAGGCCGTCCCCCATGTAAATCATATTGGGAAAGGGGATACGCTTGCTGTCGTCTGGCATGGAGTCGTTGAGGGTCTTGTCGTCGGAGACGTCCAGGACCCCCTTGTTGATCCGGTAGACAAACTGGGTCTTGGCGGTGAAGTTCACCGCCAGCTTGGGCCAGACGGGCCGCCCCGTCTCGTCGTAGTAGAATTCGCTGGCGTAAATCTCCTTGAATTCATGGCTGATGGAAGACCCCTCGATGATCTCCCGGAGGCCGGAGGAGATGACATAGTGCTCCACCCGGACGCCTTGGGCCTCGCCGAAGGCGTTGATCCGGGAAAACCAGCTCTCCACGCCGGGGAACAGCTCGATCCGGCGGCCCTTCTCCACCAGGTCCTCCCTGGTGAAGGGGAGCTTTTTCCGCTCCGCCTCCCGGAGCATGATGTACATATAGGCAAGGATCCCGTCCATCCGGTTCTGGCCGCCGAAGCCGTTGGCCTCCGCCCAGAACTCCGCCGGGGTCATCCCCAGGCTTGGAATGAAGGCGTAATCCTGCATGTCCGTGGTGCACAGGGTCTTGTCGAAGTCGTACAAAAACGCGATGATGGGCTTTTGCCCGGTCATAGCCGCTCCTCCTTCCCTCAGAAGGCGGTCAGTCCGACTCGCTCCGGTAATTGGGGCCGAATTTCAGCTCGTTGATGTTCACCCGCCGGGTGGCGCTCAGGTCCTCCGCCGGGGACTGCGTTTCCTCCGCCGCCGCCAGGGTGTCCAGCAGCTTCTCCGCCGTGGGAGCGCCGGCCGCCTGCTCCGGGGCCTGGGGCCCGGCCACCAGGGTGCGGAAGACCTCCTCCACGGGCTCGGGGGTTGTCTTCGGCCCGCTCTCCGCCTGGGGGGCGGACGCTTTTTCCTGG
>VSMY01000209.1 GCA_009773995.1 Oscillibacter sp.
TTAAGATACTGTCCTTTGCTTTTGGTGCTGGAACGTCTGGGCGGCGGTGGCGACCGGGTTCAGAGCGGTGCTGCTGTTTGACGGGGCGGGGGAGCGAATCGGCAGGATTGTGCCGGAGCGCCGGGGAAACATTGCCGCCGTGCGGGTGGACGAGGAAAAGGAGCATATGGTTCTCATTGTGGAGACGGCCGGAGGGGCGGCGGACAGCTTCCACGTGGAAAAAGGCGGGGCGGTGGAAATCTGGGACGTGCCGTCGGGAAAGCAGCTGGACGTGTTTACAGTGGACGGCGGGGAAATCGACGCCGCGGGAATCCTGGAGGACGGTTCTCTGGTCTGGAGCGCCGGCGGGGAAACCCTCGTCCGGCGGCTGAGAGTTCCCCCGCCGGACAAAGCGGCGCTGGCCTTCCTGGAGAATTTGGGCTGCCTGGCCCTGGACGAGCGGCAGGAGCTTGCTCCTAAGGCCCCCGGCGGTTCCGGCTTCCGGATGGGAAACTGGTCGGTTCTGGGAGGCTGGGAGAAGGCGCGGTATTTCCAGGCGGAGCCGCCCCAGGAGGATTCGGGCCCGGCGGCGCTGGCCTCCGCCGGAGATTTGGGGAGCGAGGCGTGGTTCGACCGCTGCGACGGCCTCTGGCGGCGGCTTTTGGACGGAGAGGAATCCCTAGGCCCCGGAGAATTGGACGGTTTTTACAGCGTCTGCGAGAGAGCGGCGGAAACCAGCGGAAGGCTGGATCGCCTGAAGCCGGGCCTGGAAGCGTACATAGAGCTGAATCTGCGGCTTATTCAGGGAGCCGGCGATTCGGAGGTTGTGTCCGCGTTCGACGTCAAAATGCTGGAGACTCTGGCGGCCACGACGGCTTATGACGCGATCATCGCCCGGGCCTGTCGGGATATCGCGAGCCTGTCGGGCGGCGGAACGGCGGACAACGGAATCGAGGGCTACGCGGATATGATGGCCTACAGCAGGCGGTATTTTGACCTGCTGGCGGATGCGCTTACCGGGAACGGCTATGAGGCGTCGCGCTCCCTGGCGGAGTTTTGTTCCAGCCGCCCGGCGCTGGAGCTCTATCGGGTTACGCCGCTGACGCTGGTCCGCTTGTACGAGGGGGATTCCCGGGCCGCCGCCGAAACGGCCGCCGCCTGGCTGGAAGACTGCGACGCCCGGATGCCGGGAAACCGGGACGTGTGGCTGGAGCAGATTCAATGCAACCATCTTTTTTACGGAGCTCTGGCCCGGCGGGGAGAAATTGACGCGGCCGTTTGGGAGGACTACCTCCTCCGGCTTGACCTCTCGTGAGAGAAGCCCCCGAATTGGTATTGAGAAACGGGGATTCCTGTGCTATAATAAGCCGCGAGAGGCCGTAAAACGGCGGCAAAAAAATGCGGACGGGGAGGGGGGCGAGCCCCCGGAACCCTTGAAAATAAAGGAGTTGTGAGAATATATGAAATTAGGAATCGTGGGGCTTCCCAATGTTGGAAAGTCCACCCTGTTCAACGCCATCACCAACGCCGGCGCGGAAAGCGCCAATTATCCCTTTTGTACCATCGACCCGAATGTGGGTATGGTGGCCGTCCCTGACGAGCGGCTGGACAAGCTGGCGGAGATGTACGAGCCGGACAAGAAGACCCCGGCGGTCATCGAGTTCGTGGACATCGCGGGGCTGGTGAAGGGCGCCAGCAAGGGCGAGGGCCTGGGGAACAAGTTCCTGGCCAACATCCGGGAGACCGACGCGGTGGTTCACGTGGTCCGCTGCTTCGACGACGAAAACGTCATCCATGTGGAGGGCTCCACGGACCCCCGGCGGGACATCGACATCATCAACATGGAGCTGGTCATGGCGGATCTGGAGATGGTCCAGCGCCGGGTGGAGAAGGCGGCGAAGGCCCTGAAGGGCGACAAGAAATTCGCCCATGAGGTGGAGCTGTTCACCGCCCTTCAGAAGCACCTGGACGAGGGGAAACTGGCCCGGACCTTCGAGTGCGATTCGGACGATGCTGCCCTGCTGCGCACCAGCGAGCTTTTGACCCTCAAGCCCGTCATTTACGCCGCCAACACCGACGAGGATGGTTTCTCGGATTTGGAGCACAACCGGTATTATCAGCAGGTCTGCGAAATCGCCGCCGCCGAGGGCAGCCAGGTTCTGCCCATCTGCGCCAAGCTGGAGCAGGACGTGGCGGAGCTGGAGGGTGAGGAAAAGCAGCTGTTCCTGGCGGAGATCGGCGTGGAGGAGTCCGGGCTGGACCGGCTCATTAAATGCTCCTACACGCTGCTGGGCCTCATCTCCTTCCTGACCTACGGGAAGGACGAGTGCCGGGCCTGGACCATCAAAAAGGGCACCAAGGCCCCCCAGGCCGCCGGGAAGATCCACTCCGACATCGAGCGGGGCTTCATCCGGGCGGAGGTCATCGCCTACAGCGACATGGCCGCCTGCGGCAGCGTGGCCGCCGCCAGAGAAAAGGGCCTCCTCCGCAGCGAGGGCAAGGAGTACGTGGTCCAGGACGGCGATATGATTTACTTCCGCTTCAATGTGTGAGGCGGTATGAGAATAATGTAGAGAGAACGGGCGGACCCTTGGACTTCCCCTAAGGGGGGTATCTGGGATTTGGAGAAGCACCCGGCGGGAATCACGCTGAGATTTCCTGCCGGGGGCTTTCCTTATCCTGCTGGAAGCCCGCTCCTCCGATGTAGCCAACGCCGCTGTAGTGGATACGCGCAATGAAGCTGCAAGGCGGCTCAGGTGAACCTCTTAGAGCGGGGCATTTGAGCCGCGGGAGGAGGCTCTTTGACAGATACATAAAATCAGCAAAACGATATTTGGAGAAAATGTGTATTGCAATTGTGGAAACATTGTGAGAAGATAAACACAGTAAAACTAATATATCAGATAAATATTTATTGAAT
>VSMY01000021.1 GCA_009773995.1 Oscillibacter sp.
CATCCTGGTGCAGTCCGCTCAGGCCATGCTGGCTCAGGCCAACGCGGTTCCTCAGGGCGTGCTGCAGCTCCTCGGCTGATTTGCCATAAGCTGACTCACGCAGCATCCAACCCCCTAAGCGTAAGCGGGGCGGGCCTTCGGGCCCGCCCCTTTTCTGTTTTTGGAGGAGCGCCCGAGGCCGGAGGTTGTTCCAAGGACAGGTATCGGAGAAGGGAGATAGGATGATCTTTAACGAAAATCGTAAGAATCAGAATGAAATCCGAATTGCGGGAGAAAAACCGGTGTGTTAAATTGGTATTGTAAGCTCAGACTAAGGAGGCCATGGGATGTTAGACTGCTTATTCATCGGCTCCACGACAAAGGACACCCTTCTGATGGTGGATGCCCCGCCGGCATCCGATCAGCGGATTGCCGCCAGCGCCGCCGTCCACGCCTGCGGGGGCATCGCGTCCGTAGCGGCCTCGGCCTTTCAGAAGCTGGGGGGACGGACCGGCCTGATCACCGCCGTAGGCGCTCCTTCCGACGTGACGGATTTCATCCGGGCGGACATCGCGGCGAGGGGCCTTCCATACAGCCGGATTGTCGAGATTCCCGGTGCGGACTCGCCCTTCAGCGCCATCCAGGTGGAACAGGACGGGAAACGGTGCATCACCCACTTCGGCGGCTGCATCCGCCGCCTGACCCTGGACATGCTGGACAAGCGTGCCCTCCAGGACGCCGCCATGATCCATCTGGGCGGGCTGGAGGACCACTTCTGCGGGGAGCTGGCCAAGTACTGCCGGGAGCATACAAAAGCGCTGATCTCCGTGGACGGAGGCAACCTCTCCCGGGAGGCGACCGAAGCGCTGCTGCCCTATACGGACGTCTTCATCCCCGATGACAAGACCGTGGCCAGGACCCTGGGCCTCTCACCGGAGGACGCCTGCCGTCATTACGCCGGAAAGGGTGTAAAAACAACCTGTATCACCCTGGGAGACGCGGGGGCCGTCGCCTATCAGGAAGGCCGTTTTTACCGCGCGCCGCCAGTGAGCGTTTCCGTGGTGGATACCACCGGGGCGGGGGACAATTTCCACGGGGCCTTTCTGTACTGCCTGACCCGAAGGTGGGATATGGAGAAGACCTTGCGGTTCTGCAATGCCTTCGCGGGCCTGAGCTGCCGGGGCTTGGGCGGCATTGCAGCGGAGCCGGGGCTGGAAGAGACCTTGCGGAAAATGGAGGAATGACACATGGCGCTGGCTACTTTACGGGAAGTGCTGGAAATCGCCCGGCGGACCAACACGGCGATTCCGGGCTTCAACATCGACAACATTGAGATTTCGGAGGCCATTATGGAGGCGGCCGAGGAAGAGAACTGCCCGGTGATCCTGACCATCGGCCAGGGGGCTATCAACGCCGGGGGGCTGCGGCACCTGCCGGATGTGGTGCGCCGGATCGGGGAGAGCAGCTTCGTCCCCGTGGTGATGCACCTGGACCACGGAATCAGCTATGAACAGACCGTCGTCTGCCTGCGGGCGGGCTTTACCTCCGTCATGTTCGACGGGTCCCACCGCCCCTTTGAGGAAAACGTCCGGGAGAGCGCCGCCGTAGTGCGGGCGGCCCATGCCGTGGGCGTCTCCGTGGAGTGCGAGCTGGGGGCCATCTCCGGCGTGGAGGACGGCATCTCCCACGCCGGGACCAATCTGGTGGACCTGGATGAGGTCAGGCGGTTCATAGAGACCGTGGACTGCGACGCTTTGGCCATAGGAATCGGCAACGCCCACGGCATTTACAAGGGGACGCCCAATCTGGACTTCGACCGGCTGGCTGCCTGCCGGGATCTGGGCGCGCCGCCGCTGGTGCTGCACGGCGGATCCGGCATTCCCAAGGACATGATACAAAAGGCCATCCGCTTGGGCATCCGGAAGATCAATGTCGCAACGGAGGTGCGTCTGGCCTTCATGAGCAGCCTGGAATCCACCGTGGGAAGCCGGGATATCTATGCCATGTACGCCGCGGCAAAAAACGCCGTGCGGGCCCTGGCCAGGGAAAAAATCAGAATGTTTCAGAATAGGGAGTGAGCGGAATGGAGTACATGAAAGCTATCGCGGTTATGGGCCCGGGGGACGTCCGTCTGGTGGACGACGTGCCGAAGCCTGTCCTAGGGGATTATGAGGCTCTTGTCAGGGTACACGCCTGTGGTTTCTGCAATGGCACCGACATGCAGATCATCCAGGGTACAGGCGGCGATCTGGGAAACAGCGTTAGCCTTTACCCCACCGTGCTGGGGCACGAGGGCGCCGGAGAGGTAATCGCCGTGGGTCGGAAGGTCCGCCACATCCGCGTGGGGGAGCGGTGGATTCACCCCAATCTCTATCCCGACGTGGGGAACGGGTACAAGAAAACCCACGGCAGCATGGCGCAGTTCGGCATGGTGAGCGACAACCAGGCCATGCTGGAGGACGGCTTCTCCGAGAAGGACTTCCCCTGGGTCAAGCAGCACCGCTTCCCTGAGACCATGAGCTATGTGGACGCGGGCGTCCTGCTTTCTTTGGCGGAGAGCCACTCCGCTGCCGTCAATTTCGGCGTAAAGGAGGGCACGGAGGTGCTGATCTACGGCTCCGGCCCCATGGGGATGTCCCTCTCCCTGTTCTGCGGTCTGCTGGGCGGGCACGTCACCCAGATCGATAAAATCCAGGAGCGCCTGGACATGTCCAGGCGGATCGCCGGGACGGAGTTCACCATCAACTCCTCCACAGAGGACGTGGACGCGGTGTTGAACGGGAAAAAATTTGACGTGGCCATCGATATTGTGGGCTTCACCGACATCATTTACGAGGCCAGCCGCCACCTGAAACCCGGCGGAAAGGTGGGATCCATGGGCGTCCTGCGAAACGACGATCTGTTGGTGGACACCAGCCGCCTCCAGGACAATACCTCCCTCCACATGCTGAATTTCCCCTACGGGGAGTACGCCATCATGGACGAGACCCTAGCGCTGATCCAGGCGGGTAAGGTCAACCCCAAGGACTTCTACTCCCACGTCCTGCCCTACGGCCGGATCCGGGAGGCCATGGAGCTGGTACGAGGTAAGCAGGCCCTTAAGGTCATCCTGACCATAGAGGACTGACGGCGGGGCCTGGTGCGTTTGCCCGATCCGGCAAAAAACGCCGCAGCGTTTTGGACAACGTATGCGCGGATTTTTATGAACAGCTTTAAATATTTACGATCTTATAAATTTGAAATGGAATCTTAATAATTTTGATTTTCCCGGGACAGAAGATATGGTAAAACCATAGACAGAAAACCTCCGCAGAAAACGGAAGAAAAGGAGTACATCATGAAAAAAAACATTTGTCTCGCACTTTCCCTGGTCCTGCTCATAACGCTCCTGGCGGGCTGTGGTTCCAAACCAAGTACCGGCGGCGACAGCGGAGCGTCCTCTGACAACGGCGGAGGCGGCGGAACCATCAAAATCGGCTACTTCGGGCCCCTTACCGGCGGCACAGCCCAGGCGGGACAGGCGGCGCTGAACGGTGCGCAGATTGCGGTCAACCAGCTGAACGAAACGGGCGGCGTACTGGGCCGCCAGCTGGAGATCGTCTCCTATGACGACAAGTCCTCCCCCGAGGAGGCCGTGAAGGCGGCCACCAAACTGGTGCAGGTGGACAAGGTCAATGCCATTTTCGGCTCCCTCCATTCCGCCAACGTGCAGGCGGCGGGCCCCGTGATCGAGGAATCTAAGACCATCTGCGTGGCTGGCGGCACCTCTCCCACCTGGCTGGAGCAGGGTTACACCTATCTGTTCCGCTCCATCTCCAACAGCTCCGTTTCCGCCAAGCAGCTGGCGAAGTACGCCGATTCCCAGAATCTGCGGAAGATCGCCCTGTTCACCAGCAACAGCGAGTATGGTACCTCCGGCTCGGACGCATTCCGGGATGCCTGCGCGGGCTATGACATCGAATTCGTGGCCAGCGAGACTATGACTGACGGCGACCGGGACTTCACCGGCCAGTTCGCCAAGATCAACGCCGCGGCTCCCGACGCCGTGTTTGTCTGGTGCTTGGGCGACGACCTGGGCGCTGTGACCAAGCAGCTGCGTCAGTCCGGCTTCGACGGCCCCATCCTAGGCTCTGAAAGCTACACCCTGCCGGAGATTCTGGAGAACGCCGGGGACACCGCCAACGGAGTGGCCTTCGCGGCGCAGTACATTGTCTACAGCGACCCCAATGACGCCGAAGACGAGCTGATGAAAAATTTCCTGGAGCGCTATATCGCCGAGTTCGGCGGTTCCCCGGAGTCCGACAATGCCTTCCGCGCCTATGACGGTGTCATGATGATTGCCGAGGCTATGGAGAACTCCCAATCCGACAGCGGCGAAGCCCTCCGGGATGCCTACAACAATATCGACGGACATGTGGGCCTCGCGGGTACTTTCTCCTATGTGGGCAAAAACGGCGAAGGAATCGAGTCCATGCGGATTTTCCAGATTGAGGACGGCAAATATATCGAGGCGCAGTGATCCCCAAGCGGTCGGGCCGAAAGACCCGGCCGCTTTCCATCAAACCCATCTTAGAAGAGGAGAAATATTATGTTTGGACAGCTTCTTGTAGGCGGGATTGCCGTGGGCTGTATTTACGCGCTGATTGGCCTGGGCTACAGCCTGATCTACAGCGCCTCGGCTTTGATGTCCTTTGTGCAGGGCGAGATCTTCATGCTGGGCGCGTATGTCGCTTATACCATTTACGTCAGCTTTCAGGTTCCCTTTGTCCTGGCGGTGCTGCTGGCGATCCTGATTATGTTCGGCTTCGGCATCGTGCTGCAAAGGGGCATGATCAGTCCGCTGCTGAAGCGGGGGGCGCAACAGATTCAAATTGTGCTGGCTACTATCGGCCTTTCCATTTTCCTAAAAAACTTCGCCATGATTGTATGGGGCTCCGACGTGAAGAACTTCCCCTCCGCCCTGGGGGAGGCGCCTGTCCGCGCGGCGGGCATCTCCATCTCTCCGCAGCAGATCGCCATTGTGATTACCACCTTCGTGTGTATGATCGCCCTCCATTTCTTCATGAGCCGGACCAAACTGGGCACCAGCCTCCGCGCGGCGGCGCAGGACCCCATGGCCGCCGGGGTGGTGGGCATCAACGTCCCCCTGACGGTGGGCGTCGCGTGGGCCCTGGCGGCGGCGCTCTCCGCCGTGGCGGGCATCCTGCTGGCGCCTATTTACGGCGTGTATCCCAAAATGGGCGCCATCCTCTCCACCAAGGGTTTTGCCGCCGCGGTGCTGGGGGGCTATGGCAATATGTACGGCGCCATTATCGGCGGCTTGATCTTCGGCGTGGTGGAGACCATGGCTGCCGGGTACATCTCCTCGTCCTTTAAGGACATCATCTCCTTCGGCGTGCTGATTCTCGTCCTCTTCGTGATGCCCCATGGCATTCTGAAGGTGAAAGCGGACTGAAAGGGGGATATGGACTGTGAATCAAATCATGACAATCGCGGCCAACAGAAGGTTCCAGAAAATCGCCGCGCTGGCGGTGGTGGCGTGTACGCTGCTGTATCCCGTCCTGTTCCCGGACCAGACATATATGCACCTGATCATTTGCACCCTGGGCATCTACATCATCGTCAACACGGGCTTTGACGTTCTCTTCGGCTACTCCGGGCAGATCTCCTTGGGCCAGGCGGGCTTTTACGCCATCGGCGCTTACTTCAGCGCCATATTCAGCAAGACCGGAATCCCGGTTCTGCTCTCCATGCTGCTGGCGGCGGCCATCGCCGCCCTGGTGGGTTTCTTCCTGGCGATTCCCTGTTCCAAGCTGGTCCACCACTTTCTCTCCATCGTGACCATCGGCTTTGGGGAGATCATCCGTCTGCTGGCGCTGAACGGGCCGGTCAGGCTCACCGGCGGCGCCAACGGAATCGGCGGCATACCGGCGGTGAACCTCTTTGGGTTCCAGCTGACCAGCAAGGCCGCGTATTTGTATTTCGTGGTGGCGCTGGTGCTGCTGGCGCTGTTTGTCAAGCAGCGCATCGTGGACTCCCGGGTGGGACGGGCCATGATCGCCATTAAGTGCAACCCGGACGCCAGCGAAGCATTCGGCATGAAGCTCTCCAAGTACAAGTCCATGGCTTTCACCACGGCGGCGTTCTATGCGGGAATCGGCGGGGCCCTGTACGCCCACCTGGTGCGCTTTATCAGCCCGGAGTCCTTCTCCGCCGACCAGTCCTCCATGTTCCTGGTGATGATCCTGGTGGGGGGCATGGGCACCTTCTGCGGGCCCATCATCGGGTCGGTAATCATTATTTTTGTCACAGAGGTATTGCAGCAGTTCGGACAATACCAGATGCTGATTTACGGCGCGCTGATCATTTTTGTGCTTTTCTTTATGCCCACGGGTATCGCCGGCACCGTCCGTAAGCGCTACTATCATCTGTTGAACCGGCTTCCCGCCCGCCCCGAAGCGGAACGGAACGGGGACGCTGCGCAGGAGGGCTGATTGATGGAATTGTTGAAAGTCGACCATGTGACCATGCAGTTCGGCGGCCTGAAGGCAATCAACGAACTGAACATGAGCATTGAAAAGGGCGAGATTCACGGGCTCCTGGGGCCCAACGGCTCCGGGAAGACCACCTGCTTCAACGTCATCAGCGGCGTGTACCAGCCCACCGAGGGCCAGGTCCTGCTGGAGGGACAGAAAATCAACGGCTGGCAGAAGCATCAGATCAACGAGCTGGGCATTGCCCGCACCTTCCAGCACATCAGCCTTTTTTCCGCCATGAACGTCCTGGAAAACGTCATGGTGGGTCAGCATTGCCGCACAAAGGCGGGGATTGCCGCCTCCATCCTCCACACCCGGAGCCAGAGGGCGGAGGAGCGAAAGATGGTGGAGCGGGCCTATGAGCTGCTGGACTTCGTGGGGCTCACCAAGCGGGCTGGGGAGCTGGCCTGCAACCTGCCCTATGGCGAGCAGCGGCTTTTGGAGATCGTCCGGGGCCTGGCCAGCCAGCCGAAGCTGCTGATGCTGGACGAGGCTTCCGCCGGTATGAACTCAGTGGAAAAGGACAACCTAATCCGGATCATACACGCCATCAGCGACCAGGGGATTACCATTTTGATGATCG
Organism: Oscillibacter sp.; assembly: GCA_009773995.1. Lineage (GTDB taxonomy): Bacteria > Bacillota > Clostridia > Oscillospirales > Oscillospiraceae > Oscillibacter. Next base: position 7,099 of record VSMY01000021.1, read on the forward strand.
AACACGACATGAAACTGGCCATGAGCCTCTCGGACCAGATCACCGTCCTGGACCACGGGACCAAAATCGCCGAGGGTCTGCCCCAGAGCATTCAGACGAATCCCCAGGTGATCGAGGCGTATTTGGGCAAAGGAGGTGTGGAACGTGCAAAACATGCTGCAGGTTAAGGATTTGGAACATAAGTATGGCGCCATCCAGTCCCTGAAGGGCGTCAGCCTGGACGTGAACCAAGGGGAAGTGGTCGCTTTGATCGGCGCCAACGGCGCGGGCAAGACCACGCTGCTGCGCTGCATCTCCGGCATTCTGAAGCCCTGCGGCGGGAGCATCCTCTTCGAGGGCTCAAACATTTTTGGCTTGCCGGCCCACAAGGTCTCCAAGCTGGGCGCAGCCCAGGTGCTGGAATCCCGCCACGTATTCCCTAAGCTCAGCGTCATGGAAAATATCCAGATGGGCGCGTTTTTGCGGAAGGACGACAAGCAGGCCATCGCCCAGGAGATCGAGGGCCTTTTTGAAATCTTCCCCAGGCTCAAGGAGCGGGTCGGCCAGCAGGCGGGCACGCTCTCCGGCGGAGAACAGCAGATGCTGGTGATGGTCCGGGCCATGATCTCCAATCCCAAGCTCCTGATTCTGGACGAGCCCTCCCTGGGCCTTGCGCCGATTTTCATCGACGAAATCTTCAACATCATCCCACGCCTTCAGCAGATGGGCTCCACCATCCTTCTGGTGGAGCAGAACGCCAGTATGGCGCTGGCGGTGGCGGACCGGGGCTACGTAATGGAGACCGGCCGCATTACCCTGACCGACACGGGGCGGAATCTCCTGGGCAACGACCAGGTAAGGAAGCTGTACTTAGGCGAGGAATGACCGGGGGCGCAAGGGCCGCTGGCTTGGATTACAAACCGCCGCGTCTGACCCGGCTGGGAACCGGCCGGGTCAGACGCGGGCATTTCCTCTTTGCGCCGCCCTCAGCGGCGCTTTCGCCATCTCGAAAGGGAGAACACTATGAAGCGGCTTTCAGCGTTCTTTGTCGGTTCTCTGCGGAACCGGCTGATTCTGTATTTTACCCTGCTGATGATGGTTCCGCTCAGCGCGGCGGGGTACCTCATCTATATGACTTCCGACGTGCGGATATCGGACAGCGCCATGAAGCTGGCCACGCAGATCGTTGAGAAGGACAGCAAAAACATCGACCAGGTGCTCTCCGATATGCAGGCGGCGGTCCGGGCGGTCTCGAAGGACGAGGCCGTCCAGATCCTGCTTCAGGAGCCCCGGACGGCCAAGGGGGACAGGGATGCCTGCGCCTACGCCCTGGGGAACCGGCTCAAGCAGATTTCCGGCCTGTATCGGGACATCAACGGCATCTACGTCTGGCTGGACGACGGAACCCTGGGGAAGTCCCGCTACTACTCTCCCCGGGAGGTCCCGCTCCTTACCCCGGCCCAGTATACCGCCATCCGCAACCACGCCAGATCCGCGTGGTTTGCCATGGAGCAGGGGTCCTTGATGGTGGACAACCTGGGCGAGGCGGTGCTGAGCCTGGCGGCGTCCCTCTCTCGAGCGGACACCGGCCAGCCCTGCGGCATTGTCATCGTGGAGGTCCGGCGCTCCCACCTCAACAGCCTCATGGACGCGGACTTCGGCGATAACGGCACGCTGTTCCTCATGGACCCGGACAGCAGCATCGTGTTCCGCGGCCTGGGCTCCAACGGCGAGGTGGTGGCGGAGGCCGCCGCCCGCATCAAAGAGACCACCGTGGGCATGAGCATGGAGGTCCTGGCGGAGAAAGACCGGCTCCTCCTGTGCCAGCGGGTCCCAGCCAACGGCTGGGTGGTGGCCGGGGTGGTGTTTAAGGATTTCCTGCGGAACGACAGCCGGGAGATCCTCTCCGTCTTTATCCTCACGGCGCTGGCGGCGTTCCTGCTGAACATCGCGATTTCCAATTATCTCGCGAATTTCGAGCTTCAGCCCCTGGAGCGGATGCGGGCCTATATCCTGCGCATGGAGGAGGGGGACTTCGGGGAGCCCCTGACGCCCATGCGCCCGGACGAGATCGGGCACCTCACCGCCAGCGTCCAGGAAATGAGCGAGAAGATTGGGGAGCTGATGGACACGGTGAAGACGGAGCAGGAGCGTCTGCGGAACGCGGAGTTCCGGATGCTCCAGGCCCAGATCAACCCCCACTTTCTGTACAACTCCCTGGACTCCATCAACTGGCTGGCCCGGCGGGGCGACGTGCAGAAAATGACGGAGATGATCACGGCGCTGACCACCTTTTTCCGCATCGGCCTTTCCAAGGGGCGGGACATCATCGCCCTGCGGGAGGAGGTGGAGCATATTCGGAGCTATCTGGTGATTCAGAAAATCCGGTACAGCGACCAGTTTGAATACTCCATCTACACGGACCCCGCCACAGAAAACTGTTTCGTGCCCAAGCTCATCCTCCAGCCCCTGGTGGAGAACGCCCTCTACCACGGCATCAAGCTCTGCCCGCGGAAGTGTATGCTGGTAATCCAGATCTTTTCCCGGGAGGACCACATCGAGCTGGAGGTCCTGGACAACGGCGTGGGCATGGACGGGGAAACGCTGGAGGCCCTCCGGGAGGCTATGGCCCACACCGGACAGAACCGGACCAACAGCTATGGCGTGATCAATGTCAACGACCGGATTCAAATCCTGGCCGGCTCCCAGTACGGGCTGACCTTTACCAGCGAAAAGGGCGTGGGCACCTCTGTGAGGATCGTGCTGCCCAATACCTTAAAGGGGGAGAGCGCGGATGTATAACGTATTCCTTGCCGACGACGAGCGGCTGATCCGGGAGGGACTCGCCGAAACGGTCCCCTGGGATTCCCTGGGGCTGTCCCTTGTGGGGACGGCGCCGGACGGAAAACAGGCGCTTCAGGGAATCCGGGACCTGAAGCCGGATATTGTGCTGACGGATATCCGTATGCCGTACATGGACGGCCTGGAGCTGATCGCGAAAATCAGAGAGAGCCAGCCGGAGTGCAGGATTGTCATCATCACCGGCTATGGGGAGTTCGAGTACGCCCGGTCCGCCATCCGCTTCGGCGTGTCGGACTTCCTGCTCAAGCCCGTGGATGTCTCCGATCTGTGCCGCGTCCTGAGGCACATCGTCCAGGAGCTGGACGGCATCAGCCACCACAAGAGCGAGGTGGAGGAGATGCGCAGCCGCCTGCAATCCGCTGACGAATACCAGTTCAAGCGGACGCTCCTGCGGTGTGTGACCGGGCGGGAGCCACTTCAGCAGCTCCAGAAATACCTGCCGGAGCACATGCGGCACGCCAGGGCCTTCTGCCTGGTCCTGCTGCAGCTGGACCGCTTTGACAACCTGACGGCTACCATGGATGAGGAGACCATTTTCAGCATGACCCAGCGGCTGGAGTGCTCCCTGGAAAAGGCGGGGGAGCGGACGCAGTTGACGGTGGTGGAGGAGTCCAGCGGGCGGTACCTGCTCTTTTTCACCGGCTGGGAAGCGGAGGAGCTGCGTTTTTCCATCCGCTCTTTTATCCGCCGCCTTCGGCTCATCGAGCCGGACATGGAATTTACCTCCGTGACCTCCCCTGTGTATGGGGAGCTGGCCGACTGCCAGACGGCCTATGACTTCGTGCAGCAGGGAAGCAAGTACAGCTTCCAGCTGGGGAGCAACCGGGACGTCCAGATGGAGGAGCTGAAGGACGCCGCCGTCAACCCGCTTCCGGACGTGCCCAATGTGGGCCGGGTGATCCGCTCCATCTCCACCTTCGACAAAAAGACGATCCTCCAGGACTTCCAGGCGCTGGCGGACGACATCCGTCAGACCGGGCATAACTCCTATCTCTACACCCACATGCTGGTCAGCGTGGTATACGGCGAGATTACGAAGCTGCTGGTGGACATCAGCTGCCCCATAGAGCAGATTCTGGAGAATCCCTTGGCTGCTTACCAGAAGATTCTGACCTGCGCCACGCTGGATGACATGTTGGAGGAGCTCTACCGGTTTGTGGTGCAGATCTGCAATTTTGTAAATAACAATGTAAGAGCCAACAAAAATGCTGCGGAGCGGGCAAAAGTCTATATTGAGGCCCATTACGCTGATTCCAGCCTGACCCTGGACCGGGTAGCCGGCGCGGTGGGCATCTCCCCCAATTACTTCAGCGCCCTGTTCAAACAAAGCACAAACAGCTCTTTTATCAACTATCTCACCAGTGTCCGGGTTTCCCATGCCAAGGAGCTGCTGAAAAGCGGAAAATACAAGACCTACGAGGTGGCCATGCGCTGCGGTTATGAAAACCCCACGTACTTCTCAACGATTTTCAAACGCCAGACAGGCTTCTCCCCCTCGGAATACAGTCAGAAGGTCCGGTAGACTTTCACGGAGAGCAGGACGGCGCCCAGCAAAATCTTCAGCTTTCTGGGGAATAGTCCTCTAGATAGTGTCTACACAAGGCAAATGGATTGTGATAAAATGAAAACATTTTGAAAGTCAGTGGAACCGAAAGATGGATGTTTCCTGTCACAGACAGGACATAAGAGGGAAGAAGCCGGTTGAGCTTATGCCCAAAATAGATTCCTTGGGAAAAGAGTATGTCATAGCGGGAAAAATGTAAACTATGAAAGAGTACGGCTTGCCTGAGTCCTTGGCTGATGCTCCCCATACCCAGTTGATGAATTGGGCGGAGCTTTACGACAACCGCTCTTTTGACGCGAAGAAAATGATGGTCGCTCAGTTTGTAAAAGCGGTTTATGGCAAGAGGGGCTTTGCACTTGATATTGAGATCAACGTATCGTTCGATGAGTTCCAGACGCTTTGTTTAGACGCGGAGGCCGAGGACAGCGGAAAAGCGCCTGATGTTTTGGCCTATACGGAAAAAGAGGGACAAGCGATCTGACGCTTGCCCCGAGGGAAATTAAAACCTGTATTTCACCCATTCTTTTTCATGTGACTTGAATCTCTGGAAACAGGTCATGGAAGAATAATTTTTTCGCTAGAACCTTACTGTTATTCTTCAAGTTGTGGGTTAAAAGTCAAATCACCTCTTGAAGCGGGTCTGTGACGGAGGGGGAACCGTCGTAGATCTCACAAGGATCAAGGTCAATACAGACGCTGGTGTTTCGCGTCCCATCCAAATCCCAAGCAACAGTGCCGTTCATTACTGTCAGGCTGTTTCGAAACACAGCCTTGTTGCGAAGCGGAGAAAAAACGCCACCCTGCTTCAAAAGCGGCTTTGCATCCAGAAGCCGGATCGCGCCGTCAAGGAAATAGACATAAACGGTAAAGTCTTCCCCTGCTAAGACTTGGACAACCTGTGGAACCATATAGCCTGCCTCCTCTTACATGAGCGGGTTAATACGGTTCAAGGACTTTGCATCTTTGAAAAGTTTCCAATTTTGCATAAGTTCATCCCGGTGAAGCTCGCACCAAGCCAAGATTAACTTTAACTGCCGTGTGGGCAGAGCGCCTCGAACCACACAACCTTCCTGAATATCGACTGGCGCTTTTTGTCCGGCATATTCCGCATGAAAATGAGGCGGGTTGTGTTCACTGCAGAACATCTTGATACGAATACCGCAGAACAAACTGGTTTCAGGCATGTCAATCGCCTCTCACCTTGATATTGTCAGTGTACCACAATTATGAGAAAAAGAGAAGTAATTCTCTAACTCAAAATTTGCGCCGCTATAAACAAAGAAAAGGCTGGCGAAAAAGAAGGGAATTCGGGAAGTCTAACTCGTGCTCATAATCTTCTGGACGTTGTTCCGTAATCCTGGTATGCTGTATCGTTGGGAAATAGTTGAAGACATGACACGCCAGAGAGAATCCAAGGAAATACACTCAAAACGGCTGTTTCTCTATTTCTAAAAATTTCAGATTGTGTGCATGAATATTTCCTCTACGATAAATATCTCTACAAACCGCACCGCCTAGTAGAGAACCGTTTCTTGGACCTGAAACGTTGGATTGGAAAGGTATTGCTGCTCGCCATGCAAAAACTTCAGGTGCTTTACTCGCCGCAGTACAGGTTTGCTGCATCGCTGTTTGGGCCGCCATTCGCGCCTAACTTATGTAGACACTACTTAGGGAATGTTCAAATAAGCGAGACCGTAATAAAAAGACAAAAATGTAAGAAATGCTGATTTTCACCCCCGTTCCGTGGCCGCCAGAACACGACGGCTTGGTTTTCTACTCCCATCTTCATGGGATTTCCGTTTTTAAATTTTTCCGGATTTCAGGACTTAACAGCGCCTAGCTGGTTTGCAGGCTTTTATCATATGGAAAGGTTCATGACAAGCAGCTTTTTCAGAGCGGTGCGGTAGATGCTGCGCAGTTTGTAGAAGTCCTCTTCCAAGATATACTCGTCTTTTTTATGCTCCGTGTGCCGCCGTCCGGGAAAGGCGGCGCCGAAGCCCACAATATTATCCAGCGCGCGGGCATAGGTTCCACCGCCGATGACCAGGGGATCGGAAAGATCACCGGTCTCTTCCCGGTAGGCGGCCAGGAGTTGCTGGAGAACTGGATTCGACGGCGCCCGGTACAGGGGCTTATCGTGTTTTAAAACGCGGAGATCCAACCCTTCAGCCTGAGCTGCGGCCGTTACCGTTTCCAGAATCAGGCCGCCGTCGGCGGTAACAGGATAACGGATATCCAGCGTCATATGGATTGCGCAGCCGTCCGTCCGAAGCAGACCGGAGCAAAGGGTCGTTGATCCGCTGACATCGTCCTGGAAGCAGCAGCCCAGCTTTTCCCCGTGGCAGCTTTCTCCAATGTACCTTTTATAAAAGGAAAGCAGGGGGTTTTGAAGCCCCGCCTGGGACAGTTCCTTCATCATCTTGGTGATGGCGCTGTCTCCCTGCTCCGGCACCGTGGCGTGGGCGGCGAGACCCTGAGTTTCCACAAAACGATCCACGCCGGCTCTGTCACGAAACCGAGCGCGGCACCAGGAGGCCACCATGTTACAGGCGCTGCCGCCCTCTAAAAGGGAGAGACCGCTGTGCTCCAGAGGCAGGGATAGCTCCAGCCAAAGCATTCCCTTTTCGCCGCAGAGAGCCGGAAACTCGGCGTCAGGGGTGAAGCCGGCGCAGGGCGGTTCCTCGTGGCGGCGGTAGTAAGCCATGTCGCTCCACTGGCCGGTTTCTTCGCATTGGCCGAAAATCAGGCGGACCCGGCGGGACAGAGGAAACTGTTCCGCCAGCAAATCGGCGGCTGCGAAAATGCAGGCAATGGCAGGTCCCTTGTTGTCGGAGGAGCCTCGGCCATAGAGGCGGCCGTCCCGTTTGGTACAGGCAAAGGGCTCCATGGTCCATCCGTCCCCGGCGGGTACAACGTCCACGTGAGGAATGACGGCAATCAGGTCATTTCCCTCCCCAATTTCCGCCCACGCGATCCGCCCATTGCGGTTCCTGGTCCGCATGCCCAGCTCCTCGCAAAGGCGCAGGGTGTACGCAAGAGCCTCTGCGACGCCTGTCCCATAAGGAGCTTCCGGCGTCACGTTTTCCCCAGCTATACTAGGGATTGCCAACAGCCCTTCCAGGGCTTGGAGCATTTCCCGGTTTGTACGCATCCCGTTTCTCCTTAAATCTTTCCGCTTGGCGGCGTTACCCAGCTGAAGTCACCCATCTGCTCCGCTTTGGAAGGAGCGCCCCCGGCGATTTCCAACACCAACCGGTAGAGATCTTTTGCCAGCAGATGGAAATCCTGGCTCTGTACAATGACGCCGGAGGCGTCAAAGTCAATCATTTCCGTCCCCAGACGGGCATAGGTATCGGGGTTTCCGGTGATTTTCACAGTGACGGAAGCCGCGTTGCCCAGCGGAGTGCCCCGTCCGGTGGTGAACAGGCAGAGATGCGCGCCGGACATGGCCAGAGCCGTACAGGCGTAGACGTCGTTTCCTCCCTGGCGGTTGTCCAGGAACCACTGTCCGGGGCCTGGAATGCCATCGCCCACCTGGAGAACGCCTTGGACCTTTGTCCGGCTGCCGGACAGCTTCAGATTGCCAATGGCCTTTTCACACAGGGTTGTAATGCCGTGGGCCTTGTTGCCTGGAGTTGGATTGACATCGGCAATGGACTGCCCGGTCATACGGAAAACATCCTGCCTGTATTCGTCCACAATGTCTAGAATTGCCTCGCCTACCTGGTGGTTGACCGCCAGGTCAATAAGGTGCTGCTCGTTGCCGGGCATTCCCCGGACGCCGGCGCTGACAAAGGCCGCGCCCGCGTCTCCAAACAGGTCCATGGTCTCCCCCGTGACCACGTTAGCCGCCAAGGAGCTGCTCCAGTCGGAGCCGCCGCAGTAGACGGAGAGCACCAGGCCGGAGACGGGGCAAAGGGTCCGCTTCATTTCTGCGCCTTCCCGCAGCATCTGCTCTACCAGTACAGTTCCCTTCTCCACGGTACGCTTCAGTCCTCCCTCGTCCTGAATGCACAGGTGGAAGACCTTTGTGCCGCTCTTCTCAATTTCACTTTGGATATAGGCCGGGTCTGTCCACTGGCAGCCCAGGCTTACCAGCAGGACGCCGTAGACGTTAGGGTGCTGTCCCGCCCGGATGAGCCCCAGATTTGTGCGCTCCTCCTGCTGGCGGTACTCGCCGCAGCCAGTGTCAATGGTAATGGACGGGACGCCGCAGCGGGCGGCAATCTGGTGAGCCGCACCGTTGGCGCACTGGACCAGGGACAGCACCAGCACCTGATTGCGGATACCGATCTCCCCGTTTACCCGCTTATACCCCAGAAACGTATCCATGTTTTCGTTCCTCCTTAGCTTTCGCCCTATAGCTGGCAGCGTATGCATTGCAGAGCTGCTCTGTGATGTCTTTGACGTTCTGGGTGTGCACCCATTCTCCCGGCGCGATGTTTTGCTCCGCTTGGCCGATGACGACGCCGTATTTGAAGATACTCTCCCCCTGCGCAATGGGGCGGATCGCAACCTTGTGCCCGGTGGGAATCCGCTCCCGGATAGAGACCGTGCCGTCAGAGGTCCTGATGCTGTCCCCGGCCTGGGCCGGTTGGGGTAGTACGGCTACATTGTCCAGCTCATGTAGAATTACAGCGTGTATTTCCATAAAAATCACCTCGGCTCCATTATAACAGGCTTTCCCGCGAAAAGATTATTGCGATTTTCTGCAATGTGTCATATAATTTCCGCATAAGCCGTAGAATCTTCGGGGACAAGTTTAAGGAGGAGCCTATGACCTTTCAGCAGCTCACCTACGTGGTTGAGGTGGCCCGCTGCGCCTCGATCAATAAGGCGGCAGAGCGCCTGTATACCCATCAGAGCAACGTCAGCAACGTCCTGCGCCAGCTGGAGGACGAGCTGGGCATCCAAATTTTCCGACGGTCACGCAAGGGTGTGGCTTTGACCGATGCCGGCCAGGAGTTTTTGATGCACGCCCAGGAACTGGTGGAAAAAAAAGCTTTTCTGGAGAGCCTGTACGCTGTGCGGGGCCAGCGGCAGCCCCTCCGGTTTCAGGTGTCCTCCATGCGTTCCTTCTTTGCCTATGCGCCGCTGCTGGAGCTGGACGGGCAGGGAAAGCTGCCGTCTGCCCCCTTGAGTCTCCGGCTGCGAAAATGCACATTAAAGGAAGTATTGTCCGATGTAGCCAATGGCGCGGATCTGGGCATTATATTCACGATGAAGGCCCAGAGGACGCGTCTGCCGCAGATGGCCCGGATGAAGAATGTGGAATGCATTCCTCTGGGGGAGAGCCGCCTCCACGCAGTGGTGCGGGAGGGGCACCCGATTTTAAAGGACCGGAATCTGGACCGGATCGAGGAGTACCCCTATGTGATTATAGAAAACCAGGAGAACCTGGGCCTTCTCTACGACGAGGAGTCCCGGAGCGTCCGGGGCCTGTTTGAGAATGTGCCCCGGCAGATCATCTCCACTAACGACAGCATGACTTGTCAAAGCATTGTAGCAGAGACAAACGCCTTTTTTATCAGTACCATACCCTGGAGGCATGGTGAGCACTACCGCTTTGCCTCCATCCCGCTGCCGGGAGAGGCGAATGTCTTGACGGTTTACGGCGTGATTCGCCGGGGGGGACAGCCCTCGCAAATGGTGGACTTTTATCTAAATGCCCTAAGGAACCTTCTGTCGAGAATTGAATAGGTGCATTTGGGGTAGAAGGAGGGACATTTCCCTGGATCCGGGACCGCCCTCCAGAAAGAATAGCGGAAGCTCTTGTAATCACAAGGGCTTCCGCTATTTTTTCTGAATCAAGCAGGCCAGCGGCAGTATTTCATCGGCAGCGGAGCACATTTTGGAGAAAGGACCTCATTGTTAGAACTGAATAAATGGAGTTTTCCATTTTTGATAAAAACATAAAATTCGACAGAAGCTACCCGAAAGCGGATTGACAAACCCCTGATTACGATGTATAGTATGGTTAAACGGTTCGCATATAAGTATTTATTCGTATATGGGAACGACCGCCGGGGGCTGACGCAAACAATTTGCTTGGCCCACGGCAAAACCAAGGTCAGAAAAGGAGAAGTTTTTTATGAAAAAAATCTGTCATCTCTTGCTTACGGCCCTGATCCTTCTGTCTCTGGCGGCTTGCGGCTCCAATGCTGGCAATTCCGGTCAGACTTCCGGCGGCGGTTCCGAGCCGGCTCCCAGCACCGGCGGCGATCAGGCGGATGCCACGGTCTATGAATTCAAGCTGGGTACCGACTGTTCCGATCCCGCGCTCTCTCCCGATTATAACGGCTACGGTGAACATATCCGTAAGTTTTGCGAGCTGGTAGAGGAGAAGACAAACGGCCAGGTGAAGATTACGCCCTATTACGAGAGCGTCCTGGGCGCTCAGCCGGAGCTGTTTATGCAGGCTCGGGACGGAGAGCTGGATTTCTTCTATGGCAGAGTGCAGTCCGCCGTGGATCCTCGCTTTGCGTTCAATTCTGTTCCCTTCCTGTTCAAGGACATTGACCAAGCCAAGCGCCTGATTGCGAATCCCGATGGCGAGCTCTACAAGCTGTACGCCGGATTGTGCGAGGAGTACGGAACCCATCTGATTGGACAGGGCGTGGGGACCTTCCGCGGCGTGTTCAGCAACAAGCACGCCGTTCCCGACGCGACGGGGATGTCCGATCTGACCATGCGCATTTACGAGGATCCCTCTGTGAAGTTCTTCTGGTCTCCCATCTGCAACGCCAGCGTCATTTCCTTCAACGAAGTCTATACCGCCCTGCAGACCAAGACCTGCGATGCGATGGAGATTGCGGGCAGCGTGGGCATCTACTCCAAGTTCTATGAGGTTTGCGACTATTACACCGATCTGGACTGGCAAATCATGAGTCAAGGCTTCATTGTCAGCAACAAGTGCTGGGACAGCCTGCCGGACGATCTGCGTCAGACTGTGATCGACTGTGCCTGGGAGGCTTCTGATTACGAATTTGATGTGCAGAAGAATAACGCCGTCAGCGCGCTGGATGAGCTGGCTTCCCTGGGCTGCGAGGTTTATAACCTTACGGACGCGGAACGTCAAGCGTGGATCGACTATGCCCGTTCCCTGGATGACCAGTATCGCGAGTACATCGGGGCCGAGTTTTACGATCAGGTCATGGCCGCAATTGATGCCGATAACGAGGCAAACGGCTGAGGCGCTTCTGACCGTTAGGGTTTGAAACTAAAGAGCGTCCGATCCGGCGGCCGAAATGCCGGTCGGATCGGACACTCTTAGATCTCAATGAATTATGTAATAGGAGGGTATTTGTGAAATTCCTGAAAAAGCTGGACAAGGGCGTAGACACGGCTGTGAAATACTTCACCAGTACCTTGATGATTCTTTTGACCATCATCGTCAACGCCATGGTGTTTTCCCGCTATGTGCTGCGGGTGAACCTGGGCGGCATTGAGGAGCTTCCGGTCTTTTTCATGTGCATCTGTATCTGGATGGGAGCCATTCGCGTCATGCGGGATGATAAGATGGTAAAGATTGAAATCATTTTCTCTTTGGTGAAAAACGAGCGGGCCCAGGCCGCGATCAACATGGTGGCCTCACTCCTCAGTTGTGCCGTGCTGGCGTTCTTCTGTACCCGCGCCTATCTGTTTGTCTACCGGACCTGGAGAGACGGGATTATCACGCCCTCTCTGGGCTGGCCCGCCTGGCTGGTTTACGTCTTCTCCCTGATTGGCTCCGTCGGCATGACGGTTTACGCTTTCGTGAACACCATCAAGTACGCATGGAAGGTGGTGGGCAAATGAGCATTGGGCTTTGCGCGTTATTGGTGCTTGCCCTGATTATGATGAGCATGGGCATTCCCCTGGCGTTCCTGGCCGGGGCCATGGTGTTCTCCGCGGCTGCGGGCCTGACCACCGGCAGCTGGGGCTCCACGGCCTGGTTCTCCACGGAGTCTTTTTCCCTTCTGGCAGTACCCCTGTTCATTCTGGCGGGAACCCTGATGGAACGCAGCGGCATTGCGGGCGCCCTGGTGGATTGGGGACAGCGGCTGACGGATAAAGAGGGGAAGGGCACCGGACTGGCCAACGCAATTCCTGTTGTTTCCGGCATGTTCGGCGCGTTGTGCGGTTCCGGCCTGGCTACTGCCTCCACGATGTGCTCCATGCTGGGTCCTAAGCTGGAGGAAAAGGGATATAAAAAGGAATTCATCTATGGCCTGATTGCCTGCTGTAGCCCATTTGGGTATATGATTCCCCCCAACATGAACGCTATTATCTATGCCAAGGTGGCTAACGCTTCCGTAGCGGACCTGTTTTTGGCCACAGTGGCTCCGGGCGTTCTATGGATTGCGCTCTATGTAGTCATCAACCGGTTCATGGTACCCAAATACCTGGTGGTCACCCAGACACCGGAGGAGCTGGCTGCGGACATAGCCCAGAGCAAGGCGCTGTCAACGTGGAAGCTCTTTAAGGCGCTGCTTCCCGCCCTGTTGATGCCGATCATCATTCTCGGCGGAATTTATGGCGGCATCTTTACCGCCACGGAGGCCGGCGCTGTGGGCTGCCTGTACGGCGTAATCGTAGGCGTGCTGCTCTACAAAACCGTAAAGACCCGGGATCTGCTGGATATCTTTTCCTCTACGGCGTATTCCCTGGGCTCCTTGCAGATTATCTTCCCGTTCACCATGATCTTTACCCGTATTATGGTGACCAACGGCGTTCCTCAGATGGTGACAGATTTTATCTCCAGCGTTTCTACCAACCGGTATGTGATCATTGTCATCCTGTGCGTGGTCCTGTTTATAGCCGGGTTTTTCCTGGACGGAAACATTCTCCTGCTGGTGCTGACCCCGCTGCTGCTGCCCACCGCCACTTCCGTGGGGATGTCCGTCATTCAGTTTGCCGTCGTAGTGTTTGTGGCTTTGGGCATCGGCTCCATCACGCCGCCCATGGCAATGGCCCTGTTCCTGTGCGCCCGGCTGGGCGACGTCCCCGTGGAGAAAATGGTGAAGCCGATGCTGCCCTATATCATTTTCGGCGCGCTGCCCATTTTGATCCTGGTGGCGTTTGTTCCGGCGCTGTCCGACTTCCTGCCGTCCTTGCTGCGGTAACGGGCTTCCGGCGGGGGAGCGGATCAAACTATGCAAGGAGGCTTTGCCATGGATATATTGATTAAAAACGCAAAGGTCGTCGACGGCACCGGGGCGCCAGCCTACGAGGCCGACGTGGCGGTGACGGGAAACCGGATCTCTCAAATCGGCCGGATCACGGAGACCTGCCGGCAGGTCATCGATGCCGCCGGCCGTGTGGTGATACCCGGCATCATCGACTCCCACAGCCATGCGGACGTGGGTATCTTTGACCCCGAGTGGAGCCACCAGCGTATTGTGCAGGGGATTACAACGGAGCTTACCGGCCACTGCGGGCCCTCTCCCGCACCGAACTGCCCCGAGCAGATGGACTTGCTGCGCCGGGTCTATTTCGAGCTCACCGGCGCGGGGCGGCCCTTTGACTGGCCCTTCCAGGACTTTGACGGCTGGCTGAAAGCCGTGGAGAGGCAAAAGCTTTCTGCCAATTATGGCTTTTTAGTGGGGCACAGCACCTTGCGGGTCTGCGTGATGGGGGAGAAAACCTCGAAAGCCACCACCGGGGAGATTCGGGCTATGCAGGAGCTGCTGGACCAGGCGCTGAACCAGGGCGCAATGGGTCTAAGCTTTGGCCTGAGCTATTTTCCGGGGGCATATGCCGGTACGGAGGAACTAACCGAGCTGGCCCGGGTGGTGAAACGGCACGAGAAAATCATTGCCTCCCACCGCCGGGACGAGGGGGAGCGGGATTACGAATCCATCGCGGAAATGATTCAAATTGCCCGGGAGACCGGGGTCCGTATGAATCTCTCCCATGTGAAGGTCACAGGGAGCGCCAACTGGGGCAAGGGAAGGGACATCCTGAATCTGATTCAATCCGGTTTCGACGAGGGCCTGGACCTGTCTATGGACGCTTATCCCTATACCGCCGGGTACACACAGCTCTTTAAGCTCTTTCCCATTGAGGTCTGGGGGGACGGCATAGAAAACATGTATCGCCGCTTCTCTGACTCTGCCTTCCGGCAGAAGCTGATTGAGGACACCCTCACAGGCCGCTCCGGTATGATGGCAACGGCAAAGGGCGGCGCTGCCGGGATACAGGTGATCCAGTGCGCGGATGCTGCCTACGATATGAAAACGCTGTCTCAAATCAGTGAGGAGACCGGCCAAAATCCGGCGGAGTGCGCGATCCGGGTCATTGAGCAGTGCGGGGACGGCGTGCAGATGTTCTGCTTCTTGCAGGACGAGGCGGAGCTGGATCAGATTATGCTGGATCCGCATACCATGGTCATCTCGGACGGGACCCCGGCCAACGGGCACAATCATCCCCGGTACATGGGCGCTTTTTCCCTTTTCCTGGAGCGGTTTGTGAAACGGCAGAAGAAGCTGACGCTGGAAGATGCGGTGAAGCGAATGACCTCTATGCCGGCCCAGCGTTACCGTCTGCGTGACCGCGGCGTGCTCAGGGAGGGCAGCCGGGCGGATTTGGTGGTGCTGGATTGGGAAAATTTCCAGTGCAACTGTTCCTATGAGGCCCCCATGGGACCGTCTCAAGGGATTTCTTATGTGCTGTTGAATGGCAAAATCGCCGCCAGAGACGGTGTCTATACCGGAGAGGGCCAGGGAGAGGTGCTGCGTTTTTGACGCATGGAGAAGGCCCCATACCCGCCGGATCCTGCGGGTTGGGGCCTTAGCTCCGCTTGCGGTATCAGAGGTTTTTAAATCCGTTCTGGGTAAAAACCTCATCCAGGTTTTCGTCACTGACAGAGAGGACATTTTCAATCTTGCGGGTAGATATTTGCAGGTCTTTCGTGGCGCGGGCCGCTTTCTCCAGGTTTATACGGAAGGTTGGCAGGATAATGCCCAGGGCAGCTACCACCCGGTTGTCCACCCGGATGGGCGCCGCTACACACTGGATGTTTGGCTCCACCTCGCCGTATTCATAGGAGATTCCGGTTAGCCGGACTTCCTCCATTTGAATGTGGGCACGGTAGAGGTTGGTTTCTGGAGGGAGGCGCCCGCCGTCCTTGAAGAATATCTCTGTCAGCTCATCCAGCTTGTAGTCACACAGCAGGGCCTTGCCCATGGCGCCGATGCAGCCCAGTTCCTTTTGACCGGGCATCTTGTCACAAATGATGTTTTCCGGTGGATTTGTCCGGTGGAGAAACAAAACGTCTCTTCCGGCCATAACGCCAAGGCAGCAGGACTCGCCGATTTGATCTGTGACTCGTTGCATTTCAAGATTGATAAACTTGTTGACGGAAATTTTGTTGCGATAAATCGTGGCTGCAAAGTAGAGGCCAAGGCCGATGGTGTACCGGTTGGTCCGGTAGTTCAAATCGATGAAACCCCGGGCGGCCATGGTTTGCAGCATAGGAAGAATGCTGCTTTTGGGAGAATTCAGAAGCTGCGCAATTTCCGTGAGGGTATGTCCTTCTATGGAAACGGAAAGCAATTCAATAATGTCCAGGACACGAGAGGTGGAACGGTGTGCAGTTTGAGCCATAATATCCCTCCAAAATGATTTACCGTTCTTTCCGCCGGGGTAAGAGGAATAGCCTTTCACCCCAATTTAGCTGGAAAGCCGCGATGCTGAGAAGGGCTGGATTCGCCAAGCATGAAACAGTTTTCTTAACTATATCATGCTTTTCCCTATTGCGCAACTTGATTTTATGGAATGAAGGTGAATATTGGGAAAAGATTGACGCTTTTTCGGTGCGTGTATAGGCAAGAAGTAATTTGTATATACGCGGTAATTCGCATATAGAAACTAAAACGGAGGATTTATATGAGTTTGAATTTTGCAGTGCTGGGGGCAGGTGCCGGTGGGCAGACGATGGCCGGAGTGCTGAGCAGCCAGGGATATTCCGTCAAGCTGTACGACATTGACCAATCCAAAATCCAAAAGCTGAATGCGCTTGGGAAGATTGTGGTCACAGGAAAAATAGAATGCGAAGGGACGCCCGCGCTGATGACCACGGATTTGAGGGCCGCTATGCAGGATGTGGATGTCGTTATGGTAACCACCACCACGGACGCACATCGGACTTTGGCGGACCAATGTGCGCCCTATTTGCACGACGGGCAGATCTTTATGCTGAATCCCGGCCATGTGGGCGGCGCACTGGAGGTGGCCCATGTCATTCGGGACATTCATCAGTGCAAGGCCGACGTGATCATCGCGGAAGCTGGCGATCTGATGTATGCCTGCCGTATGCCGGAGGTGGGGACCGTGTTCCAGTCCGGGTTAAAGAACCACGTGGAGGTAGCCACCCTTCCCGCCAGTGACGTGACCCGCCTGCTGGAGATCCTCAAGCCGATTTTTGCTAATCTCTCTCCTGCAAAGAACATCCTGGAGACGGGATTTGAGGGCGGCGGCGCGATGCTGCATCCGATTCCGAGCCTGATGAATGTCAATCGGACCGACTCCGGCGAGCCGTATGACTATTATATGTCCGGCATTACGCCCAGCGTAGCGAAGCTGGTGTCCGCCTGTGACGCTGAGCGCCTGGCGGTTTGCAGGGCTCTGGGCTTGGAGGTGCCCTCCTTGGTGAAGTCCCTCCAAAAGATTTACAGCCTGGAGCAAGAGGACCTGTATGACCTGCTTCAGCACAATAAAGCATATGTGGGACTGAAAAGCCCCTCAAGTCTGAATCACCGGTTTTTCATTGAGGATACGCTCTGCGGCATTGTGCCTCTGGCCTCCATTGGACAGATGATGGGGGTGGAGACGCCGATTATGGACGCCTGCATCAACATCGCCAGTGTGGTCTGCGGCCGGGATTTCCGGGCGGAGGGCCGCACGGCGGAGCGCCTTGGTCTTGCGGGGAAAACCCTGGAGGAAATCTACGAGATGATTTCCTAATGGCCGCCCCCGCACGGAAGCGGGGCAGACGGCCGGAAGAAATTATGAGCCGCAGCGGATGTCAGCTTTGAGATAAACGATTGTCCCGGGCGGTGAGGAGCGGTAAGTACGTATGAAAGAGAGAAACCAAGCGGTTTTGCTGATGCTGCTGTCGGCCCTGTCCTTTTCACTGATGCAGGTAGCGGTAAAAATTTCCGCGGTGTCGGTGGGGACGCTGCAGCAGGTTTTCTGCCGGAATCTAATTAGTTTGTTCATTGCCCTGGCTTTATTGAGGAAAAAGCATCTGCCGCTCTTTGGCCCCCGGGAGTATCGGCTGCCGCTGTTTCTGCGGTCGTTTTTCGGGTTTGCAGGGATGATCATGCTGTTTACCGCCACTGCGGAGGCCCGTCAGGCGGACATCGCGCTGCTGAACCGCACCTCGCCGGTTTGGGTCAGTTTGTTTGCGCTGCTGTTCTTGCGGGAAAAGATTTCAAAGGTGCAGATGCCGGTGATTTTGCTGTGCCTGGCCGGTGCGTTCATCGCTATGCGGCCCTCCTTCGATTCCGATGCGATGCCACTGGTTCTGGCGCTGCTGACGGCGGTCTCCAGTGGCTTGGCCTACACAATGATTGCGTTTTGTAAGGGACATGTCAATCCCTTTACGGTGATTTTCCATTTTTCCCTGTTTAGCACGGCGGCCTCCGGCATTTTGATGCTTCCTTCGTTTGTGGTTCCCTCATGGAAAGACGCGGCAATGCTGTGTCTTATCGGCCTGTTTGGCGCGGGAGGGCAGATTGGCCTGACCTGCGCCTATCAGAAGGCGCCGGCTTCGGAGGTCAGCATCTATGATTATTCCGGCATTATTTACTCTGCCCTGCTGGGTTACCTTCTGCTGGACGAAAGGCTTTCGGCCTCTACAGTGGTGGGAGCCCTGCTGATTACCGCCGGCGGGCTGTGGGCCTTCCTGTACAACCGGAAAAAGGCCGGGGAGACGGAGAAGGGCGGCCTCTGAGCAAGAGGGGAAGTTTGACACAGGGCCGTTCTGCGGCCTCCGGCGGCGGTTTGCGGCGCGGGCGGAAGGGAATCGATGGGATTCTCTTCGGTGTGTTGACGATAAAACAAAAGCGGAAAGGAAATGATTATGAGCGACAATAAGCGCAGGATTAACAGCGATCTGGAGGACCGGATGACGCTGGACTGGCAGGGAACCCGTGCATTTTTCTACGGGTTGGGGTACAACGATGCGGATATTGAAAAGCCCCGGGTAGGTATCATGAACACCTGGAACGAAATCAACCCCGGACACATCCATCAGCGGGCGCTGGCGGACGCCGTTCGGGAGGGCATTATCGAACGCGGGGGACTGCCTTTCCTGTTCTACGGCGTCAACCTTTGCGACTGCGTGGGTGGCGGAGACTATGTGCTCCCCAGCCGGGATCTGCTGGTGAATGAGATTGAACTGAACGCCAAGGCGCACAATCTGGACGCGATGGTGCTGATTGGGACCTGCGATAAGGTGGTTCCGGCGCTGCTGATGGCGGCGGGACGGGTGAACATCCCCACGGTGATCCTTACGGGCGGATATATGAAGACCCCGGTGATGGACGGAGAATACGTGGACTTTATCGACATCGGCGCCTGCATCTCCAAGGTAAAAGAGGGCAAACTGCCCCAGGAGAAGTTTGAGGAGCTGATTCACACCTGTGCGCCGTGCAGCGGAGCCTGCGGCATGATGGGAACCGCCAACACCATGAGCCTGCTGACGGAGACCATCGGCATGTCGCTGACGGGCAACGCCACCTTGGCCGCCGTGTCCGGCGATTTGATCAACCTCAGCCGGGAGGCCGGACGGAAGGTAATGGAGCTGTGGGAGAAAGACATCCGCCCCCGGGACATCATTACGGAGCGGGCGATAACCAACGCGATCCGGGTTTGCATGGCCATCGGAGGCTCCTCCAATACCATCATTCACATTCCGGCCGTGGCCACGGAAGCATGTCTGGACATGGATTGCAGCGCCGTCTACGCGGAGGCCAGCTGCGAGGTGCCCCTGCTGATCGGCATCCGGCCCAACGGCAAGTACTGTATGGCGGATTTCGAGGCCGCTGGCGGCCTGCCGGCTATGCTGAACGAACTGCGGGAGAAGCTGGATCTGAATGGAATGACGGTGACGGGAAAGACCCTGGGGGAGAACATTCAGGGACATATGAACCGGAATCCCGCCGTTATCCACTCCCTTTCGGAGCCTCTGGACAGCGACGGCGGCCTGATTCTGTGCAAGGGAAACTTGGTGCCCCAGGGCGCGTTCATCAAGCAGTCCGCCGTTCCCGCCAAGCTGCATAAATTCCGGGGAACCGCTAAGGTCTACCACGATCAGGACGCGGCCATCGACGCCCTGCGGAATGGAGAGATCCAGGCAGGCAACGTGGTGTTCATTATTTACCAGGGTGTTAAGGCCGGGCCCCACACCTCCTATGCCTTTACCACGGCGCTGAAGGGCAGCCGCTTGAAGGACGATGTGGCTACGGTAACGGATGGACGGCTGTCCGGCGCAGCCTCCGGCGCCTGTTTTGGCTATGCCTCTCCCGAGGCCGCCCTCCGGGGCCCCCTCTGCGCCGTGCGGGACGGGGACTGGGTCAACTTTGATATTGAGAAGCGGGAGCTGAACATTGAGCTGTCCGACCAGGAGCTGGAGAAGCGTATGGCGGAGGCGGAGCTGAAGCTGGAGCCCAAAACCGGCTGGCTTTCCATTTACCAGAGATGTGTAGGCTCCATCCTGAAGGGCGCCCCCCTGATTGAGGATTACCGCGCCTGAGGGCTAGCGGGTTCATAGAATGGAGGAACGTCTGTCTCTTCTACACATAAGACGCAGCCGCCG
>VSMY01000210.1 GCA_009773995.1 Oscillibacter sp.
GGCCACCCGCTGGTTGCCCACAAGGTGACCATCCTCCGGGACAAGAACCCCAGCGTCAAGGACTTCCGGGAGCTGGTTTCCGAAATCGGCATGCTGATTACCTACGAGGCCACCCGGGACCTGCCCCTGACCACCTGCGAGGTGGAGACCCCCATCTGCAAGACCACCGCCCCCATGCTCAAGGGGAAGAAGTTCGCCGTGGTGCCCATTCTCCGGGCGGGCCTGGGCCTGGTGGACGGCGTGCTTAGAATGGTGCCCTCCGCACGGGTGGGGCACATCGGCCTCTACCGGAACGAGGAGACGCTGGAGCCGGTGAAGTACTTCTGCAAGATGCCCAAGGACGTGGCGGAGCGGGAGGTCCTCATCGTGGACCCCATGCTGGCCACAGGCGGCAGCGCCGAGGCGGCCATCGGGTTCATGAAGGAGTACGGCTGCACCAGCATCAAGCTGATGGTCCTCCTGGCCGCGCCGGAGGGGATTAAGCGCATTCAGAAGACCCACCCGGACGTGGACATCTACTGCGGCGCGGTGGATGAGCGGCTCAACGAAAACGGCTACATCGTCCCCGGCCTGGGGGACGCGGGAGACCGCATTTTCGGAACGAAATAAAAAGAAAGGCCCCGCCGTCGATTGGACGGCGGGGCCTCTTTTCAGGAAAAATCAAAGCACCTTGCTGAGGAAATCCTGGAGCCTGGGATGCTTGGGGGCCCCGAAGAGCTCCGCCGGTGGGCCCTCTTCCAGGACCTTGCCGTCGGCCATGAACAGCACCCGGCTGCCCACCTCCCGGGCGAAGCCCATCTCGTGGGTCACCACCACCATGGTCATGCCGTCCCGTGCCAGCTCCTTCATCACGTCCAGCACCTCCCCCACCATCTCCGGGTCCAGGGCGGAGGTGGGCTCGTCGAAGAGCATCAATTGGGGTTTCATAGCCAGGGCCCGGACAATGGCCACCCGCTGCTTCTGCCCGCCGGAGAGCTGGCTGGGGTAGGCGTCCGCCTTGTCCGTCAGGCCCACCCGCTCCAGAAGCTGGTCCGCCTGGGCGTCGGCCTCCTCCTGCTTCATGAGGCCCGTCCGCACCGGGGCCAGGGTGATGTTCTTCCGGATGGTCATGTTGGGGAACAGGTTGAAGTGCTGGAAGACCATGCCCATGTGCTGGCGCACCTGGTCGATCTTTACCTTGGGGTCCGTGATAACGGCGCCCTGAAAGGAGATGGTCCCCGCGCTGGGAGTCTCCAGCAGGTTCAGGCACCGCAGAAAGGTGGACTTACCGGAGCCGGAGGGCCCGATGACCACCACCTTCTCGCCGGGGTAGATGTGCTGGGAGATGTCGTCCAGCACCAGGTGGTCCCCGAAGGATTTGGAGAGGTTCTTAACGTCGATCACTTTCCCGCAGCCTCCTTTCCAGCCTCCCCTGGAGCCAGGTGAAGACAATCACAACGGCTAAGTACATGGCGGCGATGCCCAGCAGGGGCGGCATGTAGTCGAAGGTGCGGCCGCCGATGGTGCTGGCGTAGTAGAGCATCTCCGCCCCGCCGATGGCCTGGGCCAGGGAGGTGTCCTTAAACAGCGTGATGAACTCGTTTCCAAGAGAGGGCAGGATGTTCTTGAACGCCTGGGGGACGACGATGAAGCGCATGGTGTCGAAGTACCCCAGGCCCAGGGAGCGGCCCGCCTCGGACTGGCCCGCGTCCACGCTCATGAGGCCGCCCCGGATGATCTCGGCCACATACGCCCCGGAGTTGACCCCCAGGCCGATGAAGGCCACCAGCACCTTGTTCCGCTGGGAGGGGAAGATGACAAAGGTCCAGATGAACAGCTGCACCAGCATGGGCGTGCCCCGGATGACGGTGGTGTAAATCTGGCAGAGGACGTTCAAAACGCCCAGCACGAAATTCCGCCGGCCGGCGCGCTGCTGGTCGTGGGCGGAACGAACGACGGCCACCACCAGGCCCAGCAGCACGCCGAAGACCAGGGCGATGACGGTCAGCTCCAAGGTGGTGCCCAGGCCCTGGAGGTAGAGCTTCCAGCGGTCGCCCTCGATAAAGGCTCTTTGCAGCCGGGGCCCGATGCGGTCCAGCCAGTCAATGAGCGATTGGAACATGGGGGGCCTCCTTTCTCTGTTTCACATGGGGGAAGTGGAAAAAGAGCGGCCTTGTTCAGACCGCCCTTTTGGGATGCGCTTACTCAGCGGTGATATACTTGTCTACGATGCCCTGGAAGGTCCCGTCGGCCTTCAGCTCCGCCATGGCGGCGTTGACGGCCTCCAGCAGGGCGGTGTTCCCCTTGGCCAGGCCGATGGCGTAGTCCTCCACGGCAAACTCGGTGTCCAGGATTTTCAGGCCGTCGTTTTCGGCCACGAAGCTCTTGGCGGGCTCGTTGTCGATGACCACCGCGTCCACCTGTCCGTTCACCAGGGCCATGACGGCCAGGGCGCCGGTGTCGAAGGCGGTGACGTGCTCTTCGCCGTATCCGCCGTTCTCCGGGGTGTCGGAGCAGTAGATATAGCCGGTGGTGGCCTTCTGGCAGCCAATCATTTCGGCGTTCGCCAGGTCGTCCACCGTGGCGATGGAAGAACCTTCCTTGACAATGATGACCTGCACGCCGGTGGCATAGCTGTCGGAGAAGTCCATGACCTCCTGCCGTTCGGGGTTGACGGTAATGCCCGCCATGGCGATGTCGCTCTGTCCCGTCTGGACGGCGGTCAGGGCCGCGTCAAAGCCCATGTCGTCCACGACCAGCTCCAATCCCAGCTTTTCGGCAATGGCCCCGGCCACTTCCACGTCGATGCCCTCGAAGCCGCCGGCATCGGTGGTCATCTCATAGGGAGGGAAGGCGGCGTTGGTGGACATGTGGAGCTTGCCCTCCTCCACGGTAGAGAAGACCGC
>VSMY01000211.1 GCA_009773995.1 Oscillibacter sp.
GGTTGGTGTAGGCCACGGCGTGGGTGGTGATATACCAGGCGTCGTCCCAGTTCATTCCCGTGTCGTCGATCAGGACCCGCATGAGCTCCGGGATGACCAGGGTGGGGTGGGTGTCGTTGATCTGGATGACGTTTTTTTCATGGAAGTTTTTCAGCGTCCCGTAGGTGTCCAGGTGCTTGGCGGTGATGGACTGGACGGTGGCGGAGACGAAGAAATACTGCTGCTTGAGGCGGAGGGATTTGCCCTCGATGTGGTTGTCGTCGGGGTAGAGGACCTTGGCGATGGTCTCCGCCATGGTCTCCTCCTCGGCGGCCTTCAGGTATTCGCCCTGGCCGAAGAGGCTCATGTCGATGGCCTTGGTGGGCCGGGGGTCCCACAGGCGGAGGACGTTGACATGCCCTGTGCCGTATCCGGCGATTTCCATGTCGTAGGGGATCGCCTGAATGGTGGTGGCGTTTTCGTTGACGATGTGCAGGTGGCCGTCCGCCCAGAACTCCCGGACGGTGCCGCCGAAGGAAACCATTTGAGCCTCGGCGGGCTTCGGCAGCAGCCAGGCCGCGCCCAGGTCCTTCCAGTGGTCGGGGAGCTCCACCTGCTGGCCCTCCACAATTTTTTGCTTAAACAGGCCCAGCTCGTAGCAGATGGAATAGCCGGTGGCGGGGATCTCCAGGGTGGTCATGGAGTCCAGATAGCAGGCGGCCAGGCGGCCAAGACCCCCGTTGCCCAGGGCGGCGTCGGGCTCCATCTCGAAGATATCCCCGGCCTTAAAGCCAAAGTGCTCCAGGGCCTCCTTCAGCTGGGGCAGCAGTCCCAGGTTGTAGGCGTTCTTCATCAGGCTCCGGCCCATGAGGAACTCCATGGACAGGTAGTGGACCTGCTTTTTCTTGTCCCGGCGGGTCTTCTTCCGGGTCTCCACCTCCCGTAAGGCCATCATGTCCCGGAGGACCAGAGCGCTGGCCCGCATCATCTCGCCCTCGGTGGCCTCGTCGGCGGCTTTGCCGAAGTTGGTCATCAGCTTGGCGGACAGGGCCTCTTCCAATTCTTTCGTCGTAATCGATGCCATAAGCGTTCTCACTCCGCGGACTTTTTCTTGCCGGCGGTTCCTTTCTTTGAGGTTGTCTTCTTCTCGGTTTTCTTCTCGCCCTTGTCAGCTTTGGAGGCGGTTTTGGAGGCGGCCTTCCGGGTCTTCTTGGCGGGTTTTTCAGGGGCGGGAGCGGGCGCCTCGACGGGGACAGGCTCCTCGGCAGGAGCGGCTGCCTCGACGGGGACAGGCTCCTCGGCGGGAGCGGCTTCCTCAACGGGAGCGGGCGCCTCGGCAGGAGCGGCTTCCTCGACGGGGGCGGGCGCCTCGGCAGGAGCGGCTTCCTCGACGGGGGCAGACTCCTCGGCAGGGACGGGCGCCTCGGCGGGAGCGGCTTCCTTGACAGGCGCGGCCTCTCCGGCGGGGACGGCCTCTCCCTCGGGAATCTCCACCGCCCGGCGGGTGTCGCTGTGGATGGGCCAGGTCTGACCGGTGATGGTGGCATAAATGCGCAGATACTCCCTGGCGCTGCGGGCCCAGCTGAAATCGCAGGACATGGCCCGCTGGCGGAGCCGTCCGAAGACGTCGGGATAGTCCTTGTAGAGATACACGGCCTCCCGGATAACATGGAGCATGTCCCCGCTGGAGTAGTTGGCGAAGGAGAAGCCGTTTCCGGCGTCCCGCCAGGACTCGCAGGGCTGGACGGTGTCCTTCAGGCCGCCGGTCTCCCGAACGATGGGCACGGTGCCGTAGCGCATGGCGATCATTTGGCTCAGGCCGCAGGGCTCGCTCTTGGAGGGCATGAGGAACAGGTCCGCGCCGGCGTAGATGGCCATGGACAGCTCTTCGTTGTAGTCCATGCGGACGGACATCCGGCCGGGATACTGCTGGGCGGCCCAGCCGAAGAAGTCCTCATACCGCTGGTCGCCGGTGCCCAGGACCACCAGCTGCATCGGGAGCTCCATCATATCGTGGAGCACCTCGCAGATCAGGTCCAGGCCCTTGTGAGAGACCAGGCGGCTCACCATAGCCACAATGGGGGTGTGGGGCTCCTCCCGCAGACCCACCATCCGCTGGAGCTCGGCCTTGCAGACGTCCTTGCCGGTCATATCCTCCAGGGAGAAGTTCTTCGGGATGCGCCCGTCGGTCCGGGGATCGTAGAGCTTCATGTCGATGCCGTTCAGCACGCCGGAGAGCTTGTTGGAGCACTGGCGCATGATGCCCTCCATCCGGTGGGCAAAGTAGGGCATTTTCAGCTCGTTGGCATAGGTGGGAGAGACGGCGTTGACCGCGTCGGCGCAGAGGATGGCGCCTTTGAGGAGGTTGGCGTCCCCGTCCAGCAGGATGGTGCCGTCCTTGGCCCAGCCGGCGTCCAGGCCGAAGAGCTCGCCCAGGACGTAGGGGTTATACCGGCCCTGATACTCGATGTTGTGGATGGTCACCACGGTTTTAATGGAGCGGTAACGCTCGTCCCGGACGCCGTCGTCCTTCAGATAGATGGGCACCAGGGCGGCCTGCCAGTCGTTGCAGTGAACGACCTCGGGCCAGAATTTGAAGTGGTCCAGCATCCGAACCACGGCCCGGGAGAAGAAGGCGAAGCGCTCGCCGTCGTCGGCCTGGCCGTAGAGGGAGCTCCGGTTGAAGTACTGCTCGTTGTCCAGGAAGTACCAGGTCACGCCGCCCTTCTCCAGGGAGAAGAGGCCGCAGTAATTGTGCCGCCAGGCCAGGTCCACGTAGTCGTAGCACTCGAATTTCAGCTCGTTTCCGAAGCGTTCCCGGACCCGCTGATAGAGAGGCAGGACCACGGCTACCTCGGCGCCCTGCTCCGCCAGAGCGGGGGGAAGGGAAC
>VSMY01000212.1 GCA_009773995.1 Oscillibacter sp.
CTCGGAGATGTGTTTAAGAGACATCCACCAAGGTGGGCCGGATGCGGGATTTCAGCTGGCCGCTCTTCTTGTCCATGAAGGAAGAGGAGCAGCAGATAAAGCTCTTACCGCCCTTGGCCAGGTAGGCGCCCATGACGAAGTCCTGCTGCCCGCCGGCGCCGGAGATGTGGTTGATGCCGGAGGACTCGGAGGACACCTGTCCGTAAAGGTCGATGTCCACCGCGCCATTGATGGAGGTGAATTTTTCGATCTGGGACACCCGGGCGATGTCGTTGACATAGCTGACCGGCGCGGCCATGCACTCGGGGTTGTTGTTCAGGAAATCATAGAGCTTTTGAGTCCCGGCGGCGAAGGCATAGGTCTGCCGCCCCCGGTCAAAGGGTTTGCACGCGCCGGTGATGCGGCCCGCCATAGACATGTCCACAAAGGCGTCCACGTACATTTCCGTATGGACGCCCAAATCCTTCAAATCGGACTCGGCGATCATTTTGCCGATGGCGCTGGGCATGGACCCGATGCCAAGCTGGAGGCACGCGCCGTCCTCAATCTCCGGCACCACCAGGTTGGCCACAGCCAGGTCCACCTCGGAGGCCGCGGAAGCGCCGCCGCCCAGAATCTCCATGGGAGGGTTCTCCCCTTCCACGATCATGCTAACGTCGCTGATATGGACACAGTTTTCAAAGCCGCCCAGGCAGACGGGCATATTCTGGTTGACTTCCACGATGATGGTTTTGGCGCAGTCGCACACCGCCTTCAGGTGGGAGCCGCCGGGGCCGAAGTTAAACCAGCCGTGCTCATCCATAGGGGCCACCTGGAACATGGCCACATCCAGAGTCTTGATGCAGTCCCGGTAATAGCCCGGCAGCTCGGAGTAGCGCAGGGGGATGTAATAGGCGAAGCCCTCTTTGATGGCCTTCCGCTCAATGCCGCTCATATGCCAGGAATTCCAGGCGAAGTGCTCGGCGGCACCGGGCACGTCAAAGATAGCGGGACGGCGGGTCAGGATGCCGCCCCGGATGTTCACGTCCTTCAACTCCCCCATGCGGGCGGCCAAGGCCTTGTCCAAGGCGTTGGGAGAGCAGACCGTCCAGCCGTAATCCAGCCAGTCGCCGGATTTGACGACCTTGACGGCCTCGGCCGCGGTGGTCAGCTTCTGACGGTATTCCTCCTGGTAGCTCATAGCAGATTCCTCCATATAATTTTTCTTTTGTCTCTTCGCAAGCGGCGAAAGGTAAATTTCCGCAGTATGACATTTCTATTCAATAGTATAACATCTCTGGGAAAATATTGCAACGTCAAAACGTGAAAAAAATAACATGTTTTTGGAAAAAAAGAGGCAGGCCTATCGGCCTGCCTCTGAAATTTCAGGGTTTTTCCGGTTTGTGGAGCCTTACTCCTCCGTCTCGTCCTCCGCAGGTTCCTCCACAGAGGGAGCCAGCAGGGCGCGGATAGACAGGGAAATCTTCTTCCGCTCTTCATCCACAGCGGTGATTTTGGCGTCCACAATCTGACCCTCGGACAGCACGTCCTCCGGCTTCTCAATGCGGCGGTCGGCAATCTGCGAGATGTGAATCAAGCCGTCCACGCCAGGGACTACCTCGGCGAAAGCGCCGAAGGTCATCAGCTTCACGATGCGCACGGAAGCCACATCGCCCACGGCGTACTTGTCCATGAACACCTGCCAGGGATCCACGTTGTGATCCTTGACGCCCAGGGAGATCTTCCGCTTCTCGGGATCGAAGGAGATGACGTAAACCTCCATGGTGTCGCCCACCTTGCACACCTCGGAAGGAGTCTTGATGCGGCTCCAGCTCAGCTCCGAGATATGTACCATGCCGTCCACGCCGCCGATGTCGACGAACACGCCGTAGCTGGTCATGGATTTCACGGTCCCGGTGTAGCGTTTGCCCACCTCGATGTTGGCCCAGATCTCCTCCTGAGCGGCCCGGCGGGCCTCGTCGGAGACGGAGCGGATGGAGCCCACCACCCGGCGGCGGGCGCGGTTGACCTCCGTGATGCGGAGCTGGACCTTCTGGCCCTTCATGGCGGAGAGGTCCGCGCCCCGGGGCTGGCCGCTCTGGGAGGCGGGAACGAACACCCGCGCGCCCTTGACGGACACCACGATGCCGCCCTTGTTCTCCTCGGTGACAACGCCTTCCATCACCGTTTTCGCTTCCACGGCCTGCTCGATGTCCTCCCAGGCCTTCACGGCGTCCAGCCGCTTCTTGGAGAGCTCGGCATAGCCCTCCACATCGTTGACGCGGACAATGTAGGTTTCGATTTCGTCGCCTACCTTTACCACGTCCTCAGGTTTCGCGTTGGGGTCGTCGGAAAGCTCGCTGAACTTGATGTAGGCCGCCTGTTTAGCGCCCACATCCACCTGCACCTCCGTCGGGGTAATGGCGGTGACGATGCCGGTTACCTTCTCTCCTGTATTTAAAGTTTTGAAGGACTGGTTCAGCAGTTCCTCAAAGGACTCCTCGTTGTTCTCCACCGCTTTGATTTCTTCACTCATGGCTGCATATACCTCCTTAATAATGCCCGCTGGCGTGGAAGCACCGGCCGTAAGGCCCGCAACAGAACAACCACTGAAAAAATCCGGCGGGAGCTCGTCCGCGTTTTCAATCTGGACGACGCGGGAGCAGCTCTCCTTACAAATTTCCGTCAAATGTTTGGTGTTGGCGCTTTTACGGTCTCCTACCACGACCATGACGTCCGCTTTCGCGGCGAGAATGGCCGCTTCAGACTGACGCTTATGCGTAGCGGTACATATTGTATCAAACTTTTTTGCGTTTGTACACTCTTTTTTTACGATTTTCCAAGAAGTTTCAAAAAGTTCACGAATACAC
>VSMY01000213.1 GCA_009773995.1 Oscillibacter sp.
GCTCCACCGTCAACCCCTTCGCAACGGGCATCGCGGCGGGCTTCGCCGGGGTGTCCCTGGGGGAGGGGATCCTGCTCCGGGCCCTCCAGTGGGTGGTCTTTGAGGGGGCGGCGATTTGGTTCGTCATGGCCTACGCCGCCCGGGTGAAGCGGGACCCTTCCCGGTCCGTGGTGGGCGTGGGCGCGGGAAAGATTCAGGCCAACATGGAAGAGCCGGTGGAGTTCACGCCGAAACGGAAGGTCATCATGGTCATCTTCACCCTGACCTTCCTGATCATGATTTACGGCGTCATTCCCTTTGACGAGATGGGCCTGCCCCTGCCGACCTTAGGCTGGTGGTTCCCGGAGCTCAGCGCCCTGTTCCTGGTGAGCGGCGTCCTCATCGGCCTCATTGACCGCATGGGGGAAGAAGCCATCGCCGAGACCTATGTGGCGGGCTGCGCGGACCTGCTGGGGGTGGCTCTCATCATCGGCATCAGCCGGGGCATCACCGTGCTGATGAACGACGGGCAGATTACGGGCACCATCCTCCACTGGGGGGAGCGGGCCCTCTCCGGGACGGGGCCCGTCAGCTTCGTGCTGCTGGTGTACCTGCTCTATCTGCCCCTGACGGTGCTGATTCCCTCTTCCTCCGGCCTGGCTACGCTGTCGGTGCCCGTCATGGCTCCCCTGGGCCGCTTCGCGGGCGTGGGGGGAGACCTGGTGGTGACGGCCTTCCAGTCCGCCTCCGGGCTGGTGAACATCATCACCCCCACGGCGGCGGTGGTCATGGGAGCCCTGGCCTTAGGGCATGTGCCCTATGACAAGTGGGTCAAGTATGTGTGGAAGCTGATTTTGTATTTCTTTTTGCTGACCTTGGCGTTCCTGGTTGTGGGCGTCGCCGCCGGCTAAAAAGGAAAAGCCGCCGGCTCAAAAAGACCGGCGGCTTTTCCTATGGAAATTAAGGAGGTAACAGGTGTTCAGGGGATGATCTCAATCCAGTACCCGTCGGGATCGGTGATGAAGTAAATGCCCATGACGGGGTTTTCAAAGCAGATGCAGCCCATCTCCTTGTGTTTGGCGTGGGCTTCCTCATAGTCCGGGGCTTTCAGGGCCAGATGGAACTCGCACTCCCCCAGGTCGTACTTTTGGGGGTGGTCCCGCAGCCAGGTGAGCTCCAAGCGGAAGGTGGTCCGGCGGTCCCCCAGGAAGACGATGACGAAACTTCCGTCCTCCGCTTCCTTGCGGCGGACCGGATCCAGGCCCAGGGCCTCCTTGTAGAACTTCAGGGAGCGGTCCAGGTCGGTGACGTTGAAATTGAAGTGGTTGAACGTGTACATGTCACTCCGCCTTCTTCCCCGCCTGGTCCCGCAGGATGGTGTAGACCTCGTAGATGTCCTGGATGGAGTAGGTGGCCCGGACTTCCTTGGGCACGTCGGTATCCCGGGACTGGGTCAGGAAGGAATGGATGTGGAAGGTGGCCCCGAAGCCCAGGTTTTGGGGGCCGATAACGTCCCGGGAGTAGGTGTCGCCCACGTAGGCGCAGGTCTTGGGGTCCGAGCGGATTTGATTCAGGGAGACCAGGAAGATGTTGGGGTCCGGCTTGCGGTAGCCGGTGACGGAGGAGAGGGTCACGTCCTGGAAGTAATCCCGGATGCCGTATTCCTCCAGGGTGCGGAAGACCTGGTAGAGGGCGGCGGTGTTGCTGATGACGCCCAGCTTCATGCCGAGGCCTTTCAGGCCCTCCAGCATTTCCTTCACCTTGGGGCGGAGAGCGCGGTGGTAGTGGGTGACCTCCCACATATGGGCCAGCTCCTCGGAGAAGGGCTTCACCGTGTCGAAGTCCAGGCCCAGCTCCGACAGAATGTAGTTGCCCCAGATCTCCTCGGGCTTCAGTTCCCGGTTCGTGGGCCCCCGGTAGGCGGCATAACGGTCCCAGCCGTCGGCGAAGGCCTGGATGGCGGCAGGGACGTCCAAGGACAGGGGGTGGCCGTGGGCCGCCAGGATACGGAGAACGCCCTCGGCGGAAGCCTTCTTGCTGGCCTCGTCGATGAAAATATCCTCCAGAGTCCCGCCCATGTCAAACAATACGGTATCGATCATAATTCTCACTGCCTTTTCCAAGGCCGTGCCGAATCCTCGGCAGGGGGCCTTTTTTTCCAATATAGATGGTATACCAGAAGGGAGGAGCCCAGGCCCAGCGCCAGGGGGGCCAGGGTAAACATCCCGAAGAATTGGAGGATCAGTCCCATGCTCTCCCCGCCCATAAGGATGATCAGCGCGATGAGACAGGCCAGGAGCAGAAGCGCCAGCCAGATATAGGCGGCGGGAAGCAGACGCTTGTCGCCGGGCAGCAGCCACACCAGAGAGGCGACGGCCGTCCCCGCTGCGGCGGGAACCAGGGCCTCCACAAGGTTGACCAGCCCCACAGGCATACCCTGGAGCAGGCTGTCCAGCCATGGGCTGAGCAGGGCGAAGCAGCCGCCGTACAGGGCCAGCAGTACCCAGCAGAGACAGAAGGAGTAGAGCAGGATGGTGCTCTTTACTCGCCCGTTCTCCGTCATCTGGAACGCGCCCCAGAACTTGTCGGCGAACTTGCCGATGCGCTCGTCGATCTCTTTTTGCCGGATGGGATTTGCCATGGGATTCCTCCTTAAAGACGAGAAGCTGTATTCACAGGCGGGAAGCCTGTTTTTGTTTCTCACCTGTGAATACAGCTTCTTAGAAGACGGGCGGGCGGCCCGACCGCCCCCCGCCCCCCAGAGCAGGGCCACGCGGCGCG
>VSMY01000214.1 GCA_009773995.1 Oscillibacter sp.
ATTCCTCTAGGTCTCGTGGGCTGGTTTATGTGTATAATAGACAGATGCCGTGCAGGGCGTCGTGAATGGGTTGGGCGAAGTCGTACATGGTGTAAATGCACCACTTGTTTCCGTGGCGGTGGTGGGGCAGGTGGTTGATCCGGTAGAGCACAGGGTCCCGCATGTTGAAGTTGCCGCTATTAAGGTCGATCTTGGCCCGGAGGGTCATGGCCCCGTCGGGGAACTCACCGGCCCGCATGCGGCGGAAAAGGTCCAGGCTCTCCTCGATGGGACGGTCCCGGTAGGGGCTCCGGGCGGGGACGCCCACGCCGCCCCGGTACTCCTTGAACTCCTCCGGGGTCAGCTGGCACACGTAGGCCAAGCCCTTTTGAATCAGCAGCTCCGCCTGGCGGTAGTCCTCCTCAAAGTAGTCGGAGCCGAAGAAGAAACGGTCCCCCCAGTCGAAGCCCAGCCAGTGGATGTCCTCCTGGATGGCCTCCACAAACTCCTCGTCTTCCTTGGTGGGGTTCGTGTCGTCCATCCGGAGGTTGCACAATCCGCCGTATTTTTCGGCGGTTCCGAAGTCGATGGTCAGGGCCTTGCAGTGGCCGATGTGGAGGTAGCCGTTGGGCTCCGGGGGAAAGCGGGTGTGGACCGTCATGCCCTCAAACTGCCCGCCGGGGGCGATGTCCTCCTCGATAAACGCGTGAATGAAGTTCCGGCTTTCCAGCTCCGGCGCTTTGATATCGTCCGCCATAGCGAAGTCCTCCCATTGTTAAATAAAATGACAATTTATTATACAGAACCGGGGCCGGAATTGCAAGGGGGATTTTTGGGGCTTCTCCCGGCGGAAACTCCATCTTGTCAAGGTCGGGGGAAATTGTTATAATTTGCACATAACGGCAGTTTCCCGGACGGCGGCATTCCCGGCCGGGACGCGGAAAAGAGAGGACGCTCCCTATGCGCATCAAACAACGTGTTTTATCCCTGCTGCTGGCCGGGGCGCTGCTGGTCCCCGGCCTTCCGGCGGCGGAGGCCGCCTGGGGCGGCGAGGACAGCGGCGGTATCTCCGCCACGGTCCGGGTGGACTGGCCCCAGACCCTGGAGACCCTCCGGGACCGGAGAGTCCGGGCGGAGCTGTATCAGGAGGGCCGCTCCCTGGGAACGCTGGACCTGACGGAGGAGAACGGCCGGACGGACGTGGGCGGCTATCCCGCCTTAGTTGCCCTGCGAAACCAGGACGGCGGAGAATTGGGCGGAGGCCGGTGGCCCGCTTACCTGGACCTGGCTGTCTCCGGCCTGCCCCAGGGGAACTATACCCTGGAATTCACCGGGGAGGGCTACGCGGACTGCCGCCAGGAGCTGACCATCGGCCGGTACTCCCAGCACGTCACCCTGGGCACGGCGGACGCCTCCCTCACCCTGGGGGACGTGAACGGCGACGGCCGGGTCAACAGCCGGGACCGGGAGGAGCTGGCGGAGGCCCTGGGCTCCGGCTCCCGCCGGGACCTGGAGCGCTATGACCTGAACGGTGACGGCGTGGTGGACGTGGTCGACCTGGCCATCGTCAGCCGGAATTTAAAGGCGGAGGGCCGCCCGGAGGTCCGGGACACGGCCCTGCTGGCCCCGCCGGTGGAGGAAATCCGCCTGGGGGATGGGGCCAGCCTGTTCTCCGGCGTTCTGGAGGACCTGTTCCGGGGAGGCGGCCGGACCGTCACCCTGTCCGGCATGCCCCTGGAGCTGACCGTCTCGCTGTCCGAGCCGGTGGAGATGGAGGAAATCCAAATCGTCTCCCCGGAGGGGGCCGGGGCCATGCAGACGGGGTCTGTGGCCCTGACCTGCGACGACGGAAGCGGGGAGACCATTCCCTTCGATCTCTCCCTGCCCGAGGGAATCCGCGCCATCGGCCCTGTGGAGGGCAGCAGCGTGGTGAAGATCTCCCTGGGCCGCCGGGTGGCGGTCAAGGAAATCGTCATCACCGTCACCCGCACCGAGGGCGGGGACTACACCACCGTGGAATCCATCCAGTTCCTCCGG
The DNA here is from genome assembly GCA_009773995.1 of Oscillibacter sp. Taxonomy (GTDB): domain Bacteria; phylum Bacillota; class Clostridia; order Oscillospirales; family Oscillospiraceae; genus Oscillibacter. Next base: position 2,017 of record VSMY01000214.1, read on the forward strand.
GAGATTGTCCCGGAGCGGCCCTCCGCCGCCTCCGGCGTGGTGCGGAATCTCACCGCCTCCGCCGGAAGCGAGAAGGTCAGCCTTCGCTGGAGCGAGGTCCCCAACGTCTCCGGCTACCGGGTGGACTACTGGCTCCAGGACGGCGGCAGCCGCCGCTCTCTGCGGGTGGACGTGCCCCGGGCGGAGGTCACGGGGCTGGAGAATTTGAAGACCTATCTGTTCACCGTCACCCCGGTGGACGGAACCTGGGAGGGGACCGCCTGCGACCCCGTGTCCGCCACGCCCCAGCCCGCCAGGGCCCCCAGCGCCCCGGACATGGTGAGCGTGAGCCCGCTGGACAGCGCCCTGTCCGTGAGCTGGAAGGCGGCGGAGAACGCCACATACTACGAGGTCTATTACAAGGCCGAGGATGAGTCCGCCTTCCGTCAGTGGGGCGGCCGCCTCAGCACTACCAACACGGTCCTTACGGACCTGACCAACGGCGTCGCCTACTCCATCTATATCCAGGCGGGGAACAGCATGGGGGTCAGCGGGCCCTCCCGCACGGCCCTGGGGACCCCCGCCGCCGTGGACTACTCCCGCCCGGAGGGCATCCCCACAGAGGGCGTGCTGGACTGGCGGGATATCGAGAAGGTCTGGCTGGCGAATCCCAACAACGTGGCTCCCACCGCCTACCCCGCCTCCCGGCCCTTCCGGCCGGAGTTTATGGCCGACGGGGATTTCAGCACCCACTGGAC
>VSMY01000215.1 GCA_009773995.1 Oscillibacter sp.
CCCCCGCCCGTCAGGGCGAGTCAATGCCCCCCGCCGCCAGGCAGGCGGACAAATTCCAGCTCCGCCAATCGGCGCACGCCCACCGTGCGTCCAGCCGCCTGCCCCGCAGGGCCTCCGCCAGGGTCTCCCCCTGCCTCCAGTACCGGTCCCCGGTATAGTCGGAAACCGGCCGGTCCCCGTCCAGCCGCTCCAGCTGGGAAATGGTATCGTAGGACAAGCTGTACAGCAGATACTGTACGCTGACCACCGGGCTCTCTCCGCTTAAATAGCGGTCCACCTGGTTCTTTGCCACCAGATAGTCCACCGGCACGCAGTTGATGACAAGCCACCCCGCCAGGGCCACGGGAAAGGCCCACCTGCAGAACCGGAAATCCGGCCTCAGGCACTTCCACAGCCCCGCCAGAAGAAACAGGCCCATCATCCCCATGCCCCAATAGGTCAACAGGCGTTTGAAGCTCAGCCCGTAGGCGGAGACGTACAGCGTCATCCTCCAGGCGGCGGAGGCCAGCAGGATCAAGCTCTCTCCCGCAAGCAGCGCGCACAGCTGCCGCAGGGTCCTCCAGGCCCGCCCCTCCCGCCGGGCCAGGCACAACGACGCCAGCGTCAGGCTCAGGTTCAGCGCCGTCACCCCCACCATCTGGAAAAAGCCGCTCCGGGCCCACTCGGCGTAGCTGACCCCCAGGCTCTCCACGTACTCCGGCCCGCCGAAAAGCCCGGCGGACTGGACCGCCAGGAAGGCCAGATACAGCCCGTCCACCGCCGCCAGCGTCAGTACAAAGCCCAGTGCGTCCACCCGAACCCCCTTCTTCTCCTCGGGTGGGCACAGCAGCCTCGGGTGGGCCATGGCGTACAGCAGACTGAACACAAAGGGCGTGAATACCAGGGCCCAGAACAGCCGCTGGAACAGGTCCCCGAAATGGAGCATCTGGAATTGAAAATTCCAGTTCAGCCGCTCCAACGACGCGGCGAACAGAGCGTCCGCCGACGCCAGCACTGGGATCAGGAAGGACACCAGGGCCACCGCCCCGCAGGTTCCCAGGACGATGGTCAGCGTCCGGCCATCCTGTTTGGCGCTTTCCGCCTTGCGCCTCTCGGGGACCGCCGCCGCGAAACAGGCCCACAAATTCCCGAACAGCCCCTGGAAGAACAGCCCGCACCGCTCCCCCAGCATCCGCGGGTCCCACCAGGGGCGGCTCCCCAGGCCGGACACGGCGTGAAGGGGGACCAGGGCCGCCAGCGCCAGGAAGTTCCACCAGCGAAACAGCGGGTTGGAGGTCAGGGCGAAGGTGGACGCCAGGGCCAGGTTGACCCCCAGCAGCACCCGGCTCTCCCGGCGGCGGAACAGCTCCTCCCGCCCCACGGCCAGGGCCGGCAGGAGATACCAGGCAAAAACCGTCACGGTATTCCCCATGCCCCAGGGCCAGTGCAGCGCGTCCGCCAGAAGAAGACAGAAGCCCAGCGTCAGCAGCAAGTTCCGCCGGTACCGGGCCATGGATTCCACCGGCAGTTTTCGTTTTTGGGTGCACGGAATAGACCCTTCCGCCGGAAGGGCAGTTTTCAGTTCCTCCATATGAAATTCTCCTATTCGCCTGTCCGTATCACACGGACAGTTTCTTTTTATTCAGCGCCGCCGGGCTTGTCGGGGACGTATTCCAGGATGTCCCCCGGCTGGCAGTCCAGGGCGGCACAGACCGCCTCCAGGGTGGAGAACCGGACCGCCTTGGCCTTGTTGTTTTTCAGCACCGACAGGTTTGCCAACGTGATATCCACCTTCTCCGAGAGCTGGGAGAGGCTCATTTTCCGTTTCGCCATCATGACGTCCAAATTCACTACGATCATGGCGGCGCCCTCAAATGGTCAGGTCGTTCTCCGCCTTGATCTCCGCCGCCTGGCGGAAGAGGGCGGACATGACGAGACACAGTAATCCCCCCATGGCGAACATGGGGACGAAGAGGGCGTTGTAGGTGGCCAGGGGCCGGGGGGAGTGGTAATAGCACACGCTGAACAGCACCCGGGCCAGGGCCGCCCCGGCGATGAGGAAGCAGAAGACGGCGGCCCGCCGCAGGCTGACAGCGTTTTCCCCCGCGAAGGGCTCCCCCCGGAGGATGGTTTTCAGCACCCGCCGGGCCTGCCAGAGAATGCCGGCGGTGCAGCAACCGGAGAACAGGAGGAAGCAGGTCAGCACGATCTGGTAGGTATCGAAAAAGAGCCACCAGCCCGTCATCCAAAATACCGCGCCTCCCATGAAAAAGGTTAAGAGCTTGTTTTTTCCAGCCCCATCCATGACCAACCCACTGTCCGAATAAACGCGCATACCATCCGGTATCCTGTTTCCAGCTCCAACAAAAAGCGGGACCTCCACCAGGGCAATCACGTTGCACACCAGGGCCGCCACCACCAGCACATACAGCACCTTGGCAATTTTCTGAACCGGGATTTTTTCCATCGTCCTTCCCCCTCTCACAGCGGCCGCGTGATGAACTCCATCAGCACGGTCCCGCCCGCCGCCAGAAGCGTAAAGGCCCCAAGGGCGGAGAAAATTTTCAGCTTGCTCCCCTGCCGGAAGCCGCTGACGGCCATCACGCCGCCCCAGAGGGCCAGCGCCAGGGCGGCGGGGAACAAAATCATAGTCAAGCTCATAGCGGCACGCCTCCTTTTTCTGGTATCCTACCACAGGCCATCTCGTTTGTCAATTAGTTTTTATCGTTTTTCAATAAAAATCAATTGATAAACGAGAGATCACC
>VSMY01000216.1 GCA_009773995.1 Oscillibacter sp.
GGTATAAGTTTCCGCAGCGGCGGAGCTCTCCGTGGCAACGTTATAGTCCGTGTCCCCGCCCTGGGAGGTCAGTTGGACCTCGCAGTCTTCCAAGGTTCCGGTAACCGTCACGCCCACGTCCGTGCCTCCGGCGGTTTTCACCGTCCCGGTGTAAACGCCGTTTTCCGCGATTTCGTCGGTGATGTCAAACTCCGCGCTGTCCACGGTCAGGATCAGCTTGCCGTCCCGCAGTTCCACGTCGGCAAAGGTGCCGACGACCTCCACCCGTTCTCCTGCATCGTTTTCCAGTACGATGTGGGAATCGTCCTGGAAGATGATCCGCATGTTCTCAAACAGCGCGCCGTTGCTGGCGGCGTTGGCGGTCACCGCCAGGGCCAGGGTCAACATGGCCGCCAGGGCCACCGCCCGCAGGGCCTTCCAGGGCCGCCGCGTGGTTTTCTTCGTCTCGTTCATTTTTACAAGGACCTCCTTCTTCGCCTCATCGGAGGCCCGGAGCCGGGAGAAGGTCTCGCGATACAGTCTTTCATCCATCATCAGGCTTCCGCCTCCTTCAGTTTGGTTTTCAGCTGCCCCCTGGCCCGCATGAGCCAGGTCTGGACGGTGGACGCCTTGGCCCCCAGCAGTTCTCCGGTCTCCTTCACGGAGTAGCCCTCGTAGTAGTAGAGGTACACCGCCGCCCGGTACTTGGGGGGCAGGGCCATCACCTCTCGGAACAGCTCCGACTGGGCGGGCCGGTCGAACACGGCGGCCTCCTCCGCCTCGTCCAGGGAATCCGTTCGCCGCCGCCAGGGGGAGCGGAGGAGCTTTTTGCACTCGTTGGCCGCCACCCGGAGAAGCCAGCGCCTCTCGTGGTCCGCCGACTCGAAGTCCCTGGGCTCCACGTAGAGCTTCAACAGGGACTCCTGCATCACGTCCTCGGCGTCCGCCCGGTTTTTCAGGTAGCTGTACGCCAGCCGGAACACCATGTCGCCGTAAAGCTCCACGGCCTCCTGGAACCGCTGGTCCGTCAACGCGTCTCACCTCCTTGGGGCTTGGTTTGGAAGGGCCCTTCTGTAAGGGATATCCTTTACGAGGGGATTATATCTCACCCAGCTGAAAATTTCCTCAAAAAACCGGAGGACCCAAATACGGGTCCCCCGGTTACGCCAGTCTAGGTTGCCGTCGCTCCAACTCGGTTTACCACCGGACTATCAGAGCGAGATAAAGTTCTTTGGATACTTTCTTTCAAGAAAGTATCACTTCTTCTCCTGCCACTTGCTGACGCAGAGGGAGCAGGCGATGTCGCCGGTGACGTTCAGGCAGGTGCGGCCCATGTCGAAGAGCCGGTCCACCGCCACGATGAGGCCGATGTACGCCACGGGAATTCCCAAGGTCTCCAGCACCATGGCCAGCATAATCATGCCCGCGCCGGAAACGCCGGCGGTGCCGATGGAGGCCAGGGTGGCGGTGACCACCACGATCACCATCTGCCCCAGGGTCAGGTGGATGCCCGCGCAGGAGGCGATGAACACCGTGGCCACGCACTGGTAAATGGCCGTGCCGTCCATATTAATGGTGGAGCCCAGGGGCAGGACGAAGGCGGCGATGTCGTCCTTGGCTCCCAGCTCATGGGCGCACTCCTTGGAGACCGGCAGGGTGGCCGCGGAGGACGTGGAGGTGAAGGCGAAAATCATGGCCGCGAAGGCGCCCTTGAAGAACTTCATAGGGCTCATGCCCACGAAGACCTGGGCGGACAGGGAGTAGACCAGGACGGCGTGGACAATGTAGCCGATGTACGCGCAGAGAATGACCAGGAAGAGCGAGCCCAGGATGGCCGCGCCCTGGGTGGCGGTGACCCACGCCATGTAGGTGAACACGCCGATGGGAGACAGGGAGATGACGAACTCCATCAGCTTCTCAATGACGGCGTACATGGAGCTCACCAGGTCCCGGCAGAGCTTCCCCTTCTCTCCCGCCATCATAATGGCCCCGCCGAAGAACAGGGAGACCACGATGACCTGGAGCATGTTGGCGTTGACAAACGCGCCCCACATGTTGCTGGGGAAGATGTCCACCAGGACGGACATAAAGCCGTTGAAGGCCTTGGGCTCGTACTCCGCCGCGCCCAGCTCCGCGGAGAGATCCGGGAACAGGCCCGCGCCCATGAAGATGTTGGCGAAGATCAGGCCGATGACACAGGCGATGGCGGTGGTGCAGAGGAAGTAGGCCACCGTCTTCACGCCCACGGAGCCCACCTGCTTCATGTCGCCCATGGAGAGAATGCCGTCAATCATGGAAAGGAGCACCACAGGCACCACGATGAACTTCAGCAGGTTCACGAAGATGTCGCCGAAGGGCTTCAGGTACGTCGCGGTAAAGTCCGCCAGTCCGGCGAAGTAGCAGACCAGGCCCACCACGATACCGGCGACAAGCGCAATCAGTATCCGCACAGGCAGGTTGTTTTTCTTCTTCATACACTCACCTCATAAAAATAAAATCTTTGGGGCCTTCCAGGCGGTCCGTCTGTGTTTTGGACAAATGTCCCGCCGGGAATCCTCTCCAAATTAGCCACATTATACAAAGGTTGTATGTAAATGTAAAGAGAAAATAGAAAAATTGTGAAATAGTTATGAAAAAATTGTGAACAAAAGAGCAGATGTCGGATA
>VSMY01000217.1 GCA_009773995.1 Oscillibacter sp.
TGCCATGGCCGGAGCCGCCGACAAGAAGTACGTCTTCGAGGTGGCCCCCAGCGCCGGAAAAATTGAGATCAAAAAGGCCGTGGAGGAAATCTTCGGCGTGAAGGTCGCCGCCGTCAACACCCTGACGGTGCCCGGCAAGGAAAAGCGCATGGGCGCGGGCCGTCCCGGAATGACCAAGACCTGGAAGAAGGCCTACGTCCAGCTGACCCCCGATTCCAAGACCATCGAGTTCTTTGAAGGCATGGTCTGATTCTACGGAAGGAGTGTAACGACAAATGTCTATTAAAACCTTTAAGCCGACGACTCCCTCCCGGCGTCAGATGACGGTCTCCGGATTCGACGGCATTGACAAAAAGGCCAAACCCGAGCCCAAGCTCACCGAGACCCTGAAGAAGAGCGCCGGCCGGAACAGCTATGGCCGCATCACCGTCCGCCACCGGGGCGGCGGCAACAAGCGGAAATACCGCGTCATCGACTTCAAGCGGGATAAGCACGATATGTTTGCCACTGTCCTCCGCCTGGAGTACGACCCCAACCGCTCCGCCAACATCGCCCTCCTGGAGTATGAGGACGGCGAGCGCCGCTACATTCTGGCCCCCGTGGGCCTGAAGGCCGGCGACAAGGTGGAGTCCGGCCCCAGCGCGGACATCAAGGAGGGCAACGCCCTCCCCCTGGCCAATATCCCCGTGGGCACCATGATCCACAACATCGAGCTGCACCCCGGCAACGGTGCCCAGCTGGTGCGTTCCGCCGGAACCGCGGCCCAGCTCATGGCGAAAGAGGGCGGCGACGCTCAGATCCGCATGCCCTCCGGCGAGGTCCGCATCGTCCGGACCAACTGCATGGCCACCATCGGCCAAGTAGGAAACATTGACCACGCCAACATCAACATCGGCAAAGCGGGCCGCAAGCGCCACATGGGCTGGCGTCCCACCGTCCGGGGCTCCGTCATGAACCCCTGCGACCACCCCCACGGCGGCGGCGAGGGCCGCGCCCCGGTTGGCCGCCCCGGCCCTGTGACCCCTTGGGGCAAGCCGGCTCTGGGCTACAAGACCCGGAAAAAGAAGAACCCCACCAGCAAATTCATCGTCAAGCGCCGCAACGAGAAGTAAGGGAGGCAGATGAAACATGAGCAGATCCATTAAGAAAGGCCCGTACGTTGCCCCCGAGCTCCTGAAGCGGGTCGAGGAAATGAACGCGAAGAACGAGAAGAAGGTCCTCAAGACCTGGAGCCGCAGCTCTACCATCTTCCCCTCCTTCGTGGGCCACACCATCGCCGTGCACGATGGCCGGAAGCACGTGCCCGTCTACGTCCAGGAGGACATGGTCGGCCACAAGCTGGGTGAGTTCGCCCCCACCCGCACCTTCCGCGGACACCGGAAGGACTGAGTTGAAGGAGGATGCAGAACATGGAAAATAAAGTTGCGAAGGCCTATCTGCGCTACGTCCGCATCGCCCCCCGGAAGGTCCAGATTGTCTGCGACCTGATCCGCGGCAAGGACGCGGGCAGCGCCATGGCCATCCTGATGCAGACCCCCAAGGCTGCCTCCGAGCCCCTGCAGAAGCTGCTGAAGAGCGCCGTTGCCAACGCCGAGAACAACTTCGGCATGGACCCCGCCAAGCTGGTGGTGTCCGAGGTGTACGCCACGCCCGGCCCCATCCTGAAGCGGATGATGCCCCGGGCCCAGGGCCGCGCCTACCGTATCAACAAGCGCACTTCTCACGTCACCCTGGCTGTGGCGGAAAAGGCATAAAAGAGGGAGGAGAACAGTTTTATGGGACAGAAAGTCAATCCCCACGGCCTGCGCGTGGGCGTCATCAAAGACTGGGATTCCCGCTGGTATGCCAGTGACGAGAAGGTCGGCGACCTGATCGTGGAAGACCAGAAGATCCGCAAGTACCTGAAAAAGACCCTGTACGGCGCCGGCGTGCCCAAGATTGAGATTGAGCGCAGCGGCGATGTGGTGACGGTGTTCCTGCACTGCGCCCGGCCCGGCATGGTCATCGGCAAGGGCGGCGAGCAGATCGAGCAGTACCGCCTGGCTGTCGAAAAGCTGGTGGGCAAGAAGGTCCGCCTGAACATCGTCGAGGTCCGCAACCCCGATATGAACGCCCAGCTGGTGGCGGAGAACATCGCCCAGCAGTTGGAAAAGCGCATTTCCCACCGCCGCGCCATGAAGAACGCCATGGCCCGGGCCATGCGGGCCGGCGCCAAGGGTATCAAGACCTGCTGCTCCGGCCGCCTGGGCGGCCGCGAAATCGCGGGCGTGGAACACTACCACGAGGGGACCATTCCCCTGCAGACCATCCGCGCCGACATCGAGTACGGCTTCGCGGAGGCCGCTACCACCTTCGGCCGCATCGGCGTGAAGGTGTGGATCTACAAGGGCGAGGTGCTGAGCCAGACCCTGCGCACCACCCCCCGCACCATGGATACCTCCAAGCCCTATCAGGAGCGCCGGGAGCGTCGTCCCCGCCGCGACGGCGACCGTCGGGGCGGCTTCAACCGGGACCGTCAGGGCGGCGGCTTTAACCGCGGCCCCGGCGGCGGACGGCCCGGCCAGGGCGGCGGCTTCAACCGCACCGGCGGCGCCCCCCGTCCTCAGGGCGGCTTCAACCGCGCCCCCGCC
>VSMY01000218.1 GCA_009773995.1 Oscillibacter sp.
GCCGGTCAGGACGAGTTCCTCTCCAAGGAGATTGGCCAGGCCCACTACGACATTGACCAGAAAGTCTGGGCCATCATCGACCAAGACAAAATCAACGTCTACAACAAAGAGACCACCCGCCTCATCAAGCGCGCGGTCTGATCGCGAGTTTATAGATGAAACCCCTGGAAACCGTAAAATTGAAAGGAGAAGTCCACATGAAAAAGAAAGTCTTTGCGCTGCTGCTGGCCGGTGTGATGGCGCTCGGCCTGACGGCCTGCGGCGGCAAGGAGCCGGCCGCCGGCTCCGGAACCGGGCCGGAGAGCCCTTCCCAGGCGGAGATCCCCGCGGAAACGACCCCCTCCTCCGCCAACAAAGTGGTCGAGGCGGACCCGGCCTACAATGACATGACGGATGCGGAGCTCTATGAGCTGGCGCAGAAGGAAAGCGGCACCATTACGATCTACTCGCTCACCTCCAAGATATCTAAAATCGCCGCGGCATTTCAGGAGTCCTACCCAGGACTTCAGGTGGAGTGCTACGACTTGAAGACCTCCGAAATCGCGGAGAAAGTGCCCCTGGAGCATGACAGCCACAACATTGTTTCCGATGTCATCATAACCTCGGACGCCACCGGAGACATCTACTATCAGTGGTACGACGCCGGATATGTGGAGGCGTACTACCCGGCAAGCATCTGCCGGACCATTGACGAGAGCTTTTTGGAATATGGGCTGACACTGTATACGGTGCTGGATATCTGGTACTACAATTCCGGCGAATTCCCGGAGGGATGCCCCATTACAAACTGGTGGGATCTGCTGGATACGAACGAAGACGGCAGCCCGCTGTACACGATCTATATCAAAAACATCAGCAGCGACACCACGTACCTGGCGCTGTTCAGCCAGCTGGTGCTGATGTCGGACGAGCTGGAGGAAGCCTATAAAGAGAAGTATGGGACGGACCTGGAATATACCTACGACGCCTCGAAGGTGCCGGTGGAGGAGAACAACGCCGGATATGAGTTCCTCTACCGCTTTGCCCAAGGGAATATCTCCCTGGTCTCCGACGGCGACGAACGCATACAGGCCGTCGCGGCGTCCACCCGCGCAAATCCGGGAATTGCAAACGCCACCGGAAGCAAAATGACCGCCGCCTTCGACAACGGCTGGGATGAGAGCTGGGTCATGCAGATGGCGCCGTTTTCCACCATGGTCCGCCCCACCTATATCTATCTGACCAGCGGCTGCGACAACCCGGCCGGAGCGCGCCTGTTCATCAATTATATCATGGGCGGAGAGAACCCCAGCGAAAACGAGGGACTGAAAGCGCTGCTGAACTACGGCTGCTGGACGCCCAGAAGCGACTATGTGGACACGGTGAACGAAATCGGCCTGGCGGATTTCAACTATGCCTCGCCGGATATCGCCGGTATCTATGACACCTATATGGACGTTTCGGATTTCTGGGTGTACTGGCACGACAAGTTTGCCCAGTAAACAGGGGAGGCGCCCCGAGCGCCCTCCGGGACCGAAGCGAAAAGAAGCGAAGCCCGAAAGCCTGTGCGCTTTCGGGCTTCGCTTTTTCATTGGAAACAAACAGCGCCGGCCATGCGGGGGGCTTCCAAAAGCGTTCGCTATGTCCGGAAAAATATCCGCCTCGGAGAAATCTCCTGTTCTGGGTCAACGGATGCTGTGCCTGTGCTTTTGCGCAGCTCCTTAATCTGCGGGCATTTCCCAGCCTGGGAAAAGCTCGGAGAAGTGCGGGAGCGGGACCCGGTCTTCAGCTCCCGGCAGGCGATCTTTTTCTCTTCGGCCGGCTTCTGCTCCCGTCCCGTTTGGAATTGGCCGCCGGCTTTTTCAGGCAGATCACGTTCGGCCTTGTTCAGCGGCAGCACTTTTTGCCATGCGCAGCAGCACGTCCTTGGTCAGCACGCCTTGGATGCGGAAACTGAGGCCCGTCTTTTGATCTGTCCAAAGGAGGGTGCTTATTTCACTTTCTGAGGGGGAGCGGCCAACCGGCCTGTCTTTGGGCACACCCTTCCAGTACCAGGCCTCCGCGTCCTTTAGCTGTACCTTCTCCGGCTTTCCCTCCGGGGCGCTCAGCGGTTCTGCGGAATAGGCAAAGGCGTAACAGGGCACGTCGTCTCGACCCGGAACCTCCTTGTCAGCTTCCACTATGACCGTTCCCGGCAGGACGTCTCGCCGGACCACCTTGGCGCCCTTCGGCTCCCAGCCCAGCCGGCAGTCCGGGAGGACCGGGCTCTCGTCCTCCTTCACGCTCTCCGCCATTCGGATCATGGATGCCCGATCCAGGTCGCCTTTCAGGTAGTACAGGCTGCCGTTTTTATCCTCCCAGAACAGATAGGCGGAGCCGCCTGCCCGATAAAAGTCCGCGCCGCGCCCCTGGACCTGAACCGGCTGGAGCTCCACCGGAGGAGGCGATTTGCGGACCTGAGGAGAGGCGTTTTTGTCGCAAAGCGCCACCCCAAAATACCCGACCTTGCTGGGAAGACAGCACGCGAAGCTCAGACTAGCGCTGCCCTTGCGATAGACATGGAGCACGCAGATGTTGTCCCCCCCCACGATCATCAACTGGTCCAGGCCCCAGCCCTCC
>VSMY01000219.1 GCA_009773995.1 Oscillibacter sp.
GCGGGTCCTGGGCCAGCCTCGGGCCGTGGAGGCCGCCGCCTTCCGGCTTTACAGCCACGCGGGGAAACAGGCCCCGGCCCGCCCCCTGTCCCTGGTCTTCCACGGGCCCACCGGCGTGGGGAAGTCGGAGCTGGGGAAGGCCCTGGCCCCGGCTCTGGAGCGCTGCTGCGGGCGGCGGTACGCCTTCGTCTGGACGGAGCTGAACACCTTCACCGAAGCCCACTCCGTCCACCGTCTCACCGGCGCGCCGCCGGGCTACGTGGGCTACGAGGACCAGCCCATCTTCGAGGCGGTCCGGCGGGACCCCTTCACCGTCTTCATGTTCGACGAGCTGGAAAAGGCCCATCCGGAGGTCCTGAAGGTCTTTATGTCCATCCTGGACGAGGGCCGCTGCACGGCCCGCAGGGCCGACGAACAGGGAAATCGGGAGCTGGACTTCCGCCGCTGCGTCCTGGTCTTCACCACCAACGCGGACCTGACGGCGGCCGGAGGACGCCCCCTGGGCTTCTCCCAGGACCGCCCTCCCCTCCGGGAGAGGGCGGCGGACCCGGGGGAGCCCGCCGGACCGGCGGAGCTGGCGGAGCGGCTCTTCCGGGAAACGGAAGAAGCACGCCGGGCGATGGTGCGCCTCGGCGTGCTTCGGGAAATCGCGGGCCGCTTCAGCGGCGTCATCGGTTTTCGCGTTCTGGATGAGGAGGCCCGGCGGGCCGTCACCGTCAAGCAGATTGCGGCCCTGGGCCGGGAGTACGGCGTGGACGTCGTCCAGGTGGCCCCGGAGACCGCCCAGGCGCTGACGCCGGGGCGGGACGCCCTCTCCGTCCGGTCCTCCGTCTGCGTGCTGGAGAGCCTCTTAGCGCCCCTGCTGGCGGCGGCGCGGGGCCGGACGGCCTACCGCTTAACGGGACTGCCCGGAAATCTCCGGCTGGTTCCGGATCACTCCCAGTCCAGCTCCACCACCTTGTTGACGCTCTCGTCCAGCTTGTAGAGCTTTCCGTCGGTGGACAGGAAGTAGCTTCCGGCAAACTGGTTGCCCTCGCCGTAGATATTCACCCGCACGCAGATGGACCCGGCAATGCGGACGGACCCCTCCTGCGGGATCAGCTCATAGGCGTCCATGGACTCGCCGGGCAGACCCAGCTTGGACGGATGGATGCTCTCCAGGTCCGACAGGCCCCGCCTGGGAGCGGAGGCTGCGGGCGTCTCCGGCTTCGGATCGTGGACCCGGCCCTCCGGCGTATCCAAAAGCACGGAGCAGCCGGTTCCCTCCCAGCTCAGCAGCAGGGAGGAGACCCCTCCGCCGGTTCCCTCCTCCGTCTTGGGCTCGTTCCGGGCCAGCTGGACGGAGCCCCGGGCGGCGAATTCCTCCGGCGCGTCGATCCGCAGCAGCGTCTCGTCCACCACGGAGAAGCCCGCGTCCTCGCAGGTCATAACGGCCGTATAGGCGGCGACCAGGCCGACGGGGTTCTTCAGCCCCTCGTAGCGGTAGAGGGTCTTCGCGGGGACCTCCTCCGCTTCGGCGGCGGGTTCCTCCGCCTGCTCCTCTTCCCCATCTCCTGCGGAGGCGTCTTTTTCCTCGTCCTTCTCCGGCTCCGCGGGGGGATCCGGCTTGACCTCCTCCTGGTAGACCAGCACTTCGTCCCCGCTCACCGGAAGGGCGGTGATGTGGGCTTCGTTCAGCACATACTCCAGCGGAATCTGGATGGGCTCCAGCTCTTCCCCTTCCTCTTCCCCGCCGCCCTTCAGGAAGAAGAACGCCCCCACGCCGACGGCGGCGGCCAGCACCGGGATGAGGATGAGCAGCAGTTTCTTCTTGCCCTTCTTTTTCTTTCCTCCGGCGGCGCCGTCTTCACCGGCCTCGCCCTCCTTCGCGGACCCGGAGGACTTGGAGGCGGCTTTGGCCAAGGCCTTGGCCTTTTTCTCCTCCGCCTTCTGCGCGGCTGCCTGGGCCTTCTTGGCCACGGCCTCGGCCTTTTTGGTCTTGGCGGCGGCTTTTTTCGTGGCGGCGGCGGCGGCTTTGGCGGCTTTCTTCTGGGCCTGGGCCTCCTGCTTTTTCCGCGTCGCCTCGGCCTTTTTGCCGGCGGCCTCCACCTGCTGGGCGGCTTTCTTCGCCTTGAGCTCGGCCTTTTGTATGATCTTATCAGCCTTATCCTGTTTCAACGCTTCACTCTCCTACTTATACTCAAGCGGCCCGCTCTCAGTGGATGGTGATGGAATCCCGGTCCTTCACCGCTTGGCTGAAACCGCATTCCGTTCCGTTCACCGCCAGGCGGACGGGGCCCTCCAGCTTCTCGAAGTCCACGCCGGAGCGCTCCAGCAGGTCCATGACGTAATAGGGCTGGCCGTTCTCCTTGGGCGGCAAAACCACGGGCTTGCCGTTCAGGAGAATCTCCACCTCCCGTTTGCGGATCAGGGGCTTCACCGGCTTCTGGACCTCCGGCTGGGGGAGCTCCTCAGGGACCGGCTCCGCCTTCTCCTCCGGCAGGGGCGCCGGAGGGGCAGGCGGGCGGTCGCTTATACACAAATCCGAGCCCC
>VSMY01000022.1 GCA_009773995.1 Oscillibacter sp.
TTGAAGAACAACTTCCCCGGCAAGGCCGACGCGCTGTATGAGAAGGCCGTGGAAGACGTCAAGGCCCGCTGCGCCAGATACAAGAGGCTGGCCGAGGAGGGCTGAGGTACCATACATTTCCGGGGGACTATCCGGCGGTTTATGATTCCCCAAAAAACAATCGCTGGGAGCTTCCAAAGAGAACCTCCCAGCTAAGCTTATAGTCAACACACATGGAAGAAAGGCCCCGCGCAGGGACGACAACCAAATAACCGTTTAGAGCATGACGAAAGGGCGGCAATCGGTTACGATTGCCGCCCTTTCATAAGCGTCAAATAAGCTGGCTAGGCCAAATTCCGCCACAGAGTATGCCGGAGGAAAAGGTTGGTTTTGAATGGACTGGTGTCGTCCGGGGCTGTAGCTGCTGCCGGGCATGTTAATGCTCTCACAGCGGTGGATATCGTGCCGCCCCTGCGCGCCGTCCGGCAAATTGCCCTTGAAGCGCTTCACCACTGCGGGGCATTGCCGTCAAGCCAGGCCATGTGGGGCAGTATCTCCGGCGAGGGGAGGTCCGTGGGATAGCGCTTGAGAAGCTGGGCCGCCAGCAGATGGTGATAATATATGTCGTCCTGGGGAAGAGGAAGATGAATCACGAATACCCGGCGGGGACGAAGACGGCGAATATGGGCCGCGCCGAAGCGGGGATTTAGCTGATAGGGGTTGAAAAACGCGGCGTCGATCCCCCGCGTGCCGCAGGAGAGGAAGGCGTCGGCGTCCTCCGGAGAAAGAAGGGCGTCTCCGGCAATGAAGACCGTCTCCTCCTCCGTCTCCAGCAGGTAAGACTGATGAGGATGCTCCTTGTCCTTTCCGTCGTGGGCGGTATCCCGGGCTATGACCCTCAATCCCGGGAACTCCAGCTGCACCATGCCCGGGCGGAGGGGATGAACGGGAATATTGGACTCGGGCACGCCAGGGCCGTAGACGCCCGGAGGATTCTTCCAGCGGAGTACCGCATTGAACGCCTTGCGGCAGAAGTGGTCGCTGTGGGTATGGGTGAAGAGCACGCCGTCCAAATGGGCAAAGATGCCCCCGCAGGTTTTCAGCTGGGCGGTCATGGCCTCCGGTATCGGGGAGAAGCCGTTCGGCCCGCCGTGGATGCCGTCCACCAAAAGGCCGGTCGTTCCGGTCCAGAAATACAAGGCGGAGTTTACCGAGTGGAAAACCTGAATACGCATCGTCTGCCCTCCCTTTGATTCACGGGCGGGGGAAGGGCTTCATGACGCATCTCCCCCTGCCATAAAAGCATTACCACAAACCGGGGCGGCTTGTCAACACAAATGGGAAAGATCTGACGACGGCGATATAAGAGCTGGTTATAGAGGCGTATTCATTTCCTTTATTTGACGGATGGAGGGAAAAATGATACTATTTTTACTGTCAATATCCGATGGAAATTGTTCCATTTGACGGATATTCAGCGGGGCGCGCCGACCCTTGTTTGAATAATGTCAAAGTGCCTGGACGGCGGATATTTTCGGGCGGGGACCGGGTGCGAAATCGGACAAAAGATGGATGGAGGAAAAGGCATGCGAAAGTTTTTAGCACTGGTTATGGCACTGGCAATGGTGTGCAGCCTGGCGGCCTGCGGCGGTGAAAGCGGCGGCAAGGACGGCAGCGAGGGCGGCGGAGCCGCCGCAGGGACCGAGAGCGGCGGAGGGAAAACCTATGAGCTGAAAGTAAACTGGGAAAATGCCGCCGATAACTTTATGACCATGAACTGGGATGAGTGGTGCGGCAAGGTTTCGGAAAAGTCAGGCGGCCGTCTGACCTTCAAGCCCTATTATAGCTGTACTCTGCTGGATTCCAACGCGGAGATGCAGCAGCTCATGGCGGGCATCGCCGACATTGCGGATGCGAAACGCCTGGCCAGCGACGGCTACAACATCAGCGAAAAGTGGAAGCTGCTGACGGCCGGTATCCCTGCGGAGGGACAGATTTCCCTGTCCTATGATTTTTGCGAAAAGTTCCCCCAGGTCCTGGAGGAGTTCAGCGGCGTCAAGGTGCTGGCGCAGTCCTATACCGGCGGCGGCGGTTATCAGCTGCTGACGACCAAGAAGGCCGTTCATTCCCCCGATGAAATGGCGGGCCTGACGATTTGGTGTGAGCCGGACTGGAATCAGTTTGTGGAGGAGTGCGGCGCCACGCCTGTGAATACCCCCTGGTCCGAGGTGTATTCTTCTCTCCAGAAGAATATGTACGACGGCCTGATGATCGCGGCGGAAACCTTGAAGTCCTGCAACTTCGCCGAGGTCTGCAAATATGTGACCTATATTGATTTCTGGTATCTCAGCGGCCCCGGTTACTATATGAACAAAGACACTTATGAGGGCTTGCCGGATGACCTGAAGGCCATCATTGACGACGAGGCTCTCCGGTCGGAGCTGGAACAGGCGAACTACGACGACGGCGTCGCGCTGGAGACGTCCTCCATCGAATGGGCCAAGGAGACTTACGGTACGGAAGTCATCTATCCCACCGATGAGGCAAAGGAAGCGTTCCTGGACAAGCTGACCCTGTCGAAGCAGTCTCTGGCCGAAGATCTGGATAAGCTGGGCCTGCCGGGCACCGATATGGTGGAGGCCATCGCTGGATATGCCGCGGGCTAAATGATCGGGAGGATGGTCAGAATATGAAAACAGTACAAACCGTGGAAGGCCCCGTTTCGACGGATGCGCTGGGCTCCGTACTGATGCACGAGCATATCTGCACCTCCAGCATGGGCGTCGCCACCCACTATCCCCAGCTCTACGCGGAGGACTATGAGGCCAGGATCGTTCGGGACCTGGAGGAAATGCGGGACAACGGCATCTCCACCGTGGTGGACGCCACGCCAGTGTGCCTGGGACGGGATGTGCGCGTCTTGAAGCGGACCAGCGAGCAGACGGGCGTCAACATTGTGGCCACCACCGGCTGGTGGGGCTGTGAGCCGCCCTATGTGGGCCCCACTACGGACGAACAATGGGCACGGTGCTTCGCGGACGACATCATCAAGGGCTGCGACGGAACGGACATCAAAGCCGGAATCCTGAAAGCGGCCATGGACCGGGAGGGCCCGACGGAGTGGAAGGTGAAGGTCCACCATGCCGTGGGCCTGGCCCAGCGGGAGACGGGGGCAAAGATCATGCTGCACACCTACTGCCCCACGGAGAGTCCCCGGTTCCAGCTGGCGGCCCTGCGGGAAGTGGGCGTGGATATGAACAGCGTGTCCGTGGGTCATATTCCGGAGACCACCGACCTGGATTTCGTCAAATGGATTTACGATCAAGGGGTCTGGCTGGGCATGGACCGGCTGCCCATCGTGCTGCTGCCCGGTTCCTATGCGGTGGCGACACAGACGCGGATCAAGTTCATCAAGACCCTGCTGGATGCGGGGATGGGAGACCGGATGCTCTTCTCCCACGATTTTATGAGCGTCTCCACCTTGTACGACAACCAGCCGGAGGAGGTACAAGAAGAAGTGCGGAAGCAGTGTCCGGAGCGGTTCCTGTTTCTGAAAAACCACATTTTCCCCCAGCTGGCGGAGATGGGCGTGGACCCTGATCTCCTCTGGCGGATGACTATTGAGAATCCCAAGCGGTTTTTTGAAGCGTAACGCGGCGCCCAGGCAGGGCGCAAGTGAAGGGGCGGGTGGAAGTCCCGCCCCTTCGTCTGCTTTCAGGAGGAATGCGCGTTGAAAAAAGAGGAATGGGTACGGGAAATCTTTCAGGTGGTCTGTGTAGTGGAGGACCTGGAGAAGACCCTGGAAAACTGGAAACGGCTGGTGGAGTTCGACCAAAGCTCCATCCACCGGAGCGAGGACGCCGGGACCGGACGGCAGGGGGAGCGGACGGTCTCCCGCTGCGCCCGCTTCGACCTGGGAGGCGTGCAGATTCGCCTGGTGGAGCCCCTGGACAAGGGGGGAGCGGACCCCTATGCCGCCGTCCTGCGGCGGAGCGGCCCGGGCTTTCATCACTTGGGACTCTCCGTCCGGTCCCGCGGCGAACTGACGGAGCGGTATGAGGCCAAGGGTCTTTCCCCCATTTTTGAGGAGGAGACGGAGGCGGGTCCCGCCCCCCTTTATGAGCTGGACAGCCGTCTGGGGATGTCCTTCGTCCCTTGGGATCGGGCATTCGGACCCTGCGCCAGGCTGGCGCGGGAGGAGCGGGAAAGAGAGGAGTGAAATGATGAGAGCGGTCGTATATGAACAGGGCGGAAGAGCCTACGCCGGCGTCCGGGATGTGCCGGAGCCGGTCTGCGGAGACGGGCAGGTACTGGTCCGGGTACTGGCCTGCGGCATCTGTAAGCCCGCAGACTCCGGTCATGACAGGGGGACCTCCATGCTGGGCCGATATCCGGTAATCCCCGGCCATGAGTTCGCTGGGGTGGTGGAACAGGTCGGGAAGGACGTCACCCGCTTCCGTCCGGGAGACCGGGTGGCGGTGGACAACGGCGCGCCCTGCGGGGTCTGCTATCATTGCCAGCGGGGAGAGTTCGCGTTCTGCGAGAATTACAAGGCCATGGGCCAGAGTCTTAACGGCGGCTTCGCCCAGCTGGCCGTGGCGCCGGAGAGCCACGTTTACGCGGTGCCGGAGGGCGTGTCCATCCGGGCCGCCGCCCTGTCGGAGCTGGTGGGCTGCGCCTACCACTGCATCGACAACGCCCAGATTCCTCAAGCGGGAGACGTGCTGATCCTGGGCTGCGGCGCCAGCGGGATGCTTCTGGCCATGCTGGCGAAGAGCACCGCCGCCGGGACGGTGACGGCGGTGGACTCGGACCCCGGCAAGCTGGAGCGCATCGCGGCTAAGGGCGTGGGGACGGTCCTGGTGGAACGGGGAAATTACGGCGCGCTGGAGGCCCTGCAGAAGGAGCGCGTCCCCCACGGTTTCGATGTTGTCATCGACGCCGCCGGGGACGCGGAGCTGATCGAGCGGAGCCTGCCCCTGCTGAAGGCCAAAGGCCGCTTTCTGAACTACTCCTTTGCCAGCACGGACCGGAAGAGCGTTTCGGTGGATATGTCTCTCTTCGCTCGGAAGGAGCTCCACTATATGGGCAGCACATTCCAGCACCACAATTTCGACCAGGTGCTGCGCTCCATGGCCACAGGACGGGTGGACCCGGAGTATATTGTGACGCATGTGTACCCGCTGGAGAATTATTTTGAGGCCCTGGACAAGAACCTCAGTGACAGCGGCGTGGTCAAGGTCCTGATTGAGCCCAACGGCTTGTCGGACGGAAAGTGAGGGGAGGTTCGATATGCGGTTTGGAACCATGGAGCAAAGCTTTCCCGTATGGGGGCGCTTTGCTGTTGAGATGGCCGGGGAAGCGGGCTTCCAGGGCATCCAGATCACCGACGGCGGCGGATATCTCCAGCCCCATCCCCTGAACAACGGCTTTGTGGAATACGAGCGCTTCGGGTTGGACCTGCGGCGGAAGGACTCTTTTCCCCTGACGGACCGGCGGGTGCAGGAGGACTATCTGGAGGCGGCGGAGGCCGCCGGGGTCCGGCTGACGGGGATATACCTCTATTTACTGGACCACCAGGGCTTTATGAAATTCTCGGACCGAACTCCCCAGGGACATCAGTGCCTGGAGACCATTCAAAACGCCGTCCTGGCGGCGGAGCAGATGCGGATTCCCCTGGTGACCGTGCCCTGTCGGGGACTCTTCGGCGTGGGACAGCACGCTTATGCCTTGGAGAAGCTGCGCTATGCCGCAAGGCTGGGTGAGGACCGCGGCGTGCGGATTGCTGCGGCGATGGACGCGGGGCTGGAGCGGCAGATAGAGGTCCTGGAGCGCCTGGACGGGAAGGTGACGCTGGACCATGGGGTTCTAGATCCGGCGCTGTACGCCTATGGCCGGGCCCCGGAGGTGATTCGGCTCCTGGGCCGGGAGCGTCTGGCTCAGATCCGGATGCGGGACCTGCAAGCGGACGAAGAGGGCCTTTTGGCAAGTTCTACGATGCGCCCGGCGCAGCTGGGGCAGGGCATCGGGCTTTCCGACTGCGCGGAGGCGGTTTTGGACACGGGGTTTGACGGCTGGATTCTGTCGGAGACGCCCTATTACAGCGCCGCCCTGGCGGAGGACGGCGGGGATTTCCCGACCATGGTGCGGCGGGACTTGAAAGCTCTGCGGCAGCTGTTCAGCGGGAAAGAGGGGAGGAACTGAGAATGGCCAGATTCAGGTTTGCGGTGTGTGAATGGAGCTTTCCCTGCTGGGGCTCCTTGGCGGTGAAGATGGCCGGGGAGGCCGGCTTTGACGGGGTACAGCTGGGGGACGCCGGCGGCTCCATGCACAACTTTCCTCTGCGGGACAAACGAGTCCAGGAGCATTACATGGAGGCCGGCGCCAGGTATGGCGTGGCCTTTCCCCAGATTCACCTCTACACGCTGGGCCACCAGGGCTACTACCGGAGCCGCCTGGACAGCCTGGAGGGAAAGCTCTGCCTGGAGAGCATCCGGCAGGGAATCATCGCCGCTTCGGAGATGGGCGTTCCCAGCGTCATCATAGACGGGATGCGGATGAATGACGAGGCTAAGAAGCGCCATGTGTTTCAAGTGGCCCAGTATGCGGTGCGCACCGGCGAGGAATATGGCGTTCAGATCGGCATGGAGACCGACATGTCCCTGGAGGACCATATCCGCTTTCTGGACGCCCTGGACGGCAAGCTGAAGCTGTGCTTTGACGCCCACAATCCGGTGATGTACGGCACCGGCTATCCGCCGGACATGATCCGGACTCTGGGCAGGGAGCGCTTCGACCATTTCCATATTAAGGAGTCCCAGGCCAATGAGGACGGATACCTAAGCGTGGAGACCCCTATCGTCCTGATGGGACAGGGTTGCACCTACTTCCGGGAGTCCGCCCAAGCCGTCAAGGAGATCGGGTTCGAGGGCTGGATCGTCTCGGAGAACTTCTACTTCCGGCCCAATATCCTGGAGCAGGGCCTGGACTGTGTGTCCGCCGCCCGGCGGGACGTGGAGTCTCTCCACGCGGTGTACGGCACGGAGTGAAGGGGGTCCCATGACAAAATTGAAGCTGGATCTGGTGTGCCAGGTCGCGGTGGCGGTATGGGACCTGGAGGAGAGCCTTGCCGCCTTCCGGGAGCTTCTGGGCTTTGACGAGGAGAGCCTGACCGCCTCGTCTTCCGATGAGGCATTCCGGTCCGGGCGGCTGCGGAACGTCGTCTACCGGGGGGAGACCGTGGAGTGCTTCCATTACCGCCAGTACAATTTTTCTCTGGGCGGGATGGACATCGAGCTGTTCGCGCCGGAGGACCCGGAGGAGGCCAATCCCTTTACGGATTTTCTCCGGGAGCACGGGCCGGGTATTCACCACTTGAATATCCGCCTGGCGAACCGCCGGGAGGGTATTGCTTTTTTGAAGCATGAGCTGAATATCCCGCCCTTTTTCGATTTGGACCACCTGGGCAGGAACTGCGCCTATTTTGACCTGCGCCGGGAGCTTGGGATAGTGCTCGAGATCGGCAGCAGGGTGGTGGGTCCTCGGGCCGCCATGACGGAGGAGGATATTCGGGCGCTGACCGCCTATGGGCAGAGAGAGGTGTGAAATGAAAGCAGTTTTATATCACAAGGGCGGGCGGGCCAACGCCGCGCTGACGGAGGTCCCGGAGCCCGTGTGCGGCCGGGACGAGGTGCTTATTCGGGTGTTTGCCACCTGCATCTGCCGCCCGGCGGACCTGGCTCATGACGGCGGCTACTCCGTCTTCGGGCGCTATCCGCTGATTCCGGGACACGAGTATTCCGGTGTTGTGGAGGCCGTGGGAGAGGACGTGACCCGCTGTCAAGTGGGGGACCGGGTGACCGCCGACGCCAACATCCCCTGCGGCGCCTGCTATTTTTGCGAGCGGGGGGAGTTCGTGTTCTGCGAGCATTCCGAGGCATACGGGCAGACCAGAAACGGCGGCTTCGCCCAGTTGGTGGCCGTGCGGCAGGACCTGGTCTACCGGATTCCGGACAACGTGTCCATGCGGGCGGCGGCGATGACCGAGCTGGTGGGCTGCGCTTTCAACTGCATGGAGCGCTGTGATTTCCGCTATGCCGCCGACGTGCTGATCCTGGGCTGCGGCGCCAGCGGCGCCATCCTGGCGCAGCTGGCGAAAAATTCCTCCGCCGGAAGCGTCACCGTGATCGACTCCGTACGGAGCAAGCTGGACAATATCCGGGGAATCGGCGTGGATACGGTGCTGGTGGACCGGAAAAATTATGACGCCCACGAGGCGGTCCTCCGGAAGCGCTTCCCCTATGGCTTTGACTATATCATCGACGCCACGGCGGACGCGGAGCTCATTACCCGCAGTATCGCCCTGCTGAAAAAGGGCGGCATGTTCATCAACTACTCCTTCCAAAACAACTCGGACTACGCCAAAAAGGTGGAGCTGGACCCCCGATTCTTTGCCACGCGGCAGGTGAATTACATCGGCTCCACCTTTCAGCACAACCGCTTCGCCCAGGTTCTGAAAGCCATGTCGGAGGGGAAGGTGAACCCGGAGCTTGCCATCACCGACGTGCTGCCCCTGGAGGAGTTCTTCACGGGAATGGACAAGGTTTGGAACGACCCGGACACCATCAAGGTCCTCTTCGAGCCCAACGGCCCCTCTCAGGGACTTTGAGGGAACCATGGAGCGGCATTTTGGGATCTGTGAATGGGCGCTGCCGGTCTCGGGGCTCCTGGCCATCCGGCTGGCCGCGGAGGCGGGCTATGAGGGCATCCAGCTGGGGGAGCTGGGGGGCCGCGGAAACGGCTGCCCTCTGAATCATCCCCGTGTTCAGACGGCCTATCGGGAGGAGGCGGACCGCTGGGGCCTGAAGCTGCATTCCCTGAATCTGGGGGCCCTGCTGGCGGAGGGGACCATGGACCACCCCCCAGGAAGCGTCAGGGGGCAATGGGCCCGGAAAAGCCTGGAGAAGGGCTTTGCCGCCTGCCGGGCCCTGGGCGCGGGCACGGTGGTGATCACGGTGGACCCGAAGACGGACGCGGCCTTTGAGAACGTTCTGGCACATCTGGCGTTCGCCCGGGAGCTGGCGGAGGAGAGCGGCATAGAGATTGCGCTGGAATCCGGCCTGCCCCTGGGGCGATTCCTGGAGCTGCTGGACCGGGCGGGAGAGGGGTTCCGGGTCTGCATGGACATCCTGAACTCCCTGCGCTTCGGCACCGGGGACCCTCGGGAGGAGATACGGCTTCTGGGTGGGGAGAGGATCGCCCACTTCCACCTGAAGGACAGCGCGGCGGCCCTGTTCCGCCGGGGGCAGCGGGGCTGTGTGCCCCTGGGCCAGGGAGACGGCGGCTTTTGGGAGACGGCGGAGCACATCCGAGCTCTGGAGTTTTCGGGCTGGCTCATCACGGAGAACTACTACTATCTCCCGCCGATGAACGGCGGCGGGAAGGATTTCCTGGCCTTGGCGGCGGCGGACCTGGAGACCATGCGGCGGGCGTTCCCCGGCGAGAAATGACGCCGGGCGGAAGATATGAAAGTTGGCTATACGGCTGTATTCCCGTTTGGTATTTGATAGGACCGCAAAGAATTGGTATACTTTTAACAAAAGAAGGGGATAGGAAACCGGCGTTTTCTGTGGTTTCGGATGGGCTGCGTTTTCTAGAGCCTTGAAAAAGTTCAGGAGGAGCATTGAGATGAAGAAAAGAGTTTGGTCTGTACTGCTGGCCCTGGCCCTGGCGTTGGCCCTGGCCGCCTGCGGCGGCGGGAACAGCGGAAGCGGAGGAAGCGGCGAAGCGGCTCCCGGAAACAGCGGCGGCGGGGACTCCCAGGAGACCTACAACCTGAAATTCAGCATCGAGGGCAGCGAGTCCATCCGCATGAGCCAGCTCTGGCGGCAGTGGGCGGATATGGTCACCGAAAGGACCGGCGGCCGCGTCCAGTTCACCTTTTATTATGACAGCACCCTGCTGGACCCCAATGGTGAGTATGAGCAGCTGAGGGCGGGCATCGCGGACATTGCGGACATGCACAAATACGCCGCCGACGGCTTCGTCATCCTGGAGAAGTGGAAGGGCCTGACCTTAGGGACCCCCATTCCCGCCCAGAGCAAGATGGGCAAGACCCTGTTTGAGGAGTTCCCCGTTCTGCAGGAGGAGGTCTCCGGCGTGAAGGTCCTGGCGCATGCCTTTGACGGTGGCTCTTACCAGCTCCTGACCGTCAACAAGCCCGTTTCTTCCGTGGCCGATATGAAGGGCCTGGTGATCTGGTGCGAGGCCGACTTCAACGACTACTTCACCGCCCTGGGCGCCACGCCCGTCAACACTCCCTGGTCGGAGGTCTACTCCTCCCTCCAGAAGAACATGTACGACGGCCTGTTCATCGCGGCGGAGACCCTTCAGTCCGTCAACTTCGCCGAGGTGTGCAAGTACTGTACCATGGTGAATTTGAACTACCTGGCCGCTCCCGGCCATCTGATGAATCTGGATACCTGGAACAGCTTCCCCGACGATATCAAGGCCGTCTTTGACGATCCTGAAGTGGTGGGTTTCATCGAAAACGCCCTGGAGGAGAGCTCCCACACCTCCGAGGCCGAGGGCATCGCCTGGGCGGTAGAGAACCGGGGTACGACCATCATCGAGCTGACCGAGGAAGCGCAGCAGGAATTCGTGGACGTGCTGAACCAGTCCAAGGCCAGCATGGCCGAGGCGTTCGACGCCCAGGGATTGCCCGGCACGGAACTGGTGGAAGCCATTGTGAGACACAGCGAGGAATACAAGTGAGATACAAAGGCGGGCACTCTTATGAACAAATATGACGAGAAAAAGCGAAAGGCAGCGGACAAAGCGGGCGGCGCGTTTGCGGTTGTCTCCGGCGTATTCCTCTGCATTTCCACGGTCTTCATGTTCCTGAACATGGTGACGCGGACCGTGGCGGACGTCAATATCCGCTTTGTCTATGAGCTGTGCGGCCTGTGCGCCGCAGGGGTGGCGTCCTTCGCCATCCCCTACGCCACACTGAAATCGGCTCATTCCACCATGGATATCATCACCAGTCATCTCAACCCCCGGGTTCGGGCGGCGCTGGAGGCGGTCTCCGGCTTGGTCACGATCGTGGTCATGTCCTTTACGGTGTATATCCTCTCGACCTATGCCTACCAGCGGACCCTGGTGCTGGAGAGCACTACGACCTCAAAGCTGCCTACCTATATGTTCCGCTGGGTTTACGCCCTGGGGATGCTGCTGACGACGGCCGCAGTGATCGTTGAAACGGTGGACCGGTTCCGGACCGCCGCCGGAAAAGACGTGGCCGCCGCACTGGAGGAGTCCGGGGACCCCGGAAAGCCGGACGGCGGAGATGGGGAGGAAACGGTATGACAACAGCCTGTTGGATCGGAGTAGGATGCATCGTCCTCTTCTTCGTCCTGTCCCTGATGGGCGTAAAGATCTGCTACAGCATGCTTGCCAGCGGCATTGTGGGCATTCTGCTGCTCAGCGGCCTGAGGGGCACCATGGCGGTGGTCAGTACGGCCCTGTTCTCCATGGTTTCCAGCTTTGACTATGCGGTCCTGCCCATGTTCATACTCATGGCCACGATCATCACGGAAAGCGGCATGGGGACGTCCCTGTACGCCTCCTGCCGGACCTGGCTGGGGCATCTGCCCGGCGGCCTGTGTATCGCCACCATCATCGCCTGCGCCGTGTTCGCGGCGGTGACGGCGTTCCCCTGGGCCTCCATTATGGCGGTGGGCGCCATCGCCCTGCCGGAGATGGCCCGCTATAAGTACGACAAGAAGATGTCCCTGGGCGCGATTGCCGCCGGATCCGAGCTGGGGGACCTGATCCCGCCGTCGTCCATGTTTATCACCTACGGCATGATGACCGGGACCTCCATCGGCACGTTGCTGATTTCCGGCATCATTCCCGGCCTGCTGATGGCGGGGCTGTACTGCATTGTGATCTTCGGCTGGTGCAAGCTGAAGCCCGGGGCGGGCCCCCGGGGCCCTCAGAGCACGATGAAGGAAAAGCTCCTGGCCTTCAAGGACGTGTGGGCCCTGCTGGTGGTGATCGTGTTCGTCATGGGCGGCATCCTCATCGGCATCTGCACGCCCACGGAGGCGGGCGCAATGGGCGCTGTGCTGGCGTTTCTGATCGCCTGTTTCCAGAAGAAGATGAGCCTGAAGGTATTCAAGCGCATCCTCCTCTCTGCCGGCAGCATGGTGGGCATGATCTACATGGTCATCTCCTGCGCCATGCTGATGAAGCAGATGATTGCCCAGTCCGGACTGCCCTTTGCCATGTCGGAGGCGGTGCTGAGCCTGCATCTGCCCAACATCGTTCTGATCATCGTGATTCTGATTGTCTACATCATCCTGGGTATGTTCGTGGACTGCATGTCCATGGTGCTGCTGACGGTGGGCATTTTCCTGCCGGTGGTTCAGAGCTGCGGCTTCTCCGCTATTTGGTTCGGCGTGATCCTGGTCCGCATGGGCGACATCGGCGGCTTGACTCCGCCCATGGGCATGACAGCCTTCTTCCTGAAGGGCCTTTCCAAAGACCGCCTGGCAGACGTGTTCAAGGGCGTGGTGCCCTTCCTGGCTGCCGACTTTGTGGGTCTGGCTCTGCTGGTGGCGTTCCCGCAGATGTGTGAATGGCTGCCCGCCCTGCTGGGGTATTCCATCGTGTAACGTATAACAATCGGCCACGAGACCTCCGGCGGTAGCGAAACGACCCGGCCGGACTTTGTATGGGGGCTTGCCTTGTAGAGAAGGCCCCGGCTCTCCCGAGCCGGGGCCTTTTCGCGGTCAGTCTTCGCCGAAGGCGGCTTTTAAGGTTTCGACGTCTTTTTTGGCGGAGGAGACGTAATCCTCTCCTCCCTTGTTCAGGTTGCGGCGGTTATAAAAGGTCTCGGAGATGATCCAGCCTTCATAGCCGATGTCCTTGATGGCCTGGACGGATTCCCGGAAATGGGTAGTGCCCTCTCCCAGAAGCACGATGGGGGCGGTCTCCTTGGTGACGAACCCCTCCGCGTCGGCCCGGGACTCTTTCATGTGGAAGTGGTCGATGCGATCCTTTCCCAGGGCCCGGATCATGTCCGGGGGATATCCCGTTCCGTACATGACGGGGTTGTGGGTGTCAAAGCACAGCTTCAGCTTTCCGTTAAAGCGGTCCAGGAACTGGAAGTGGTCCTCCAGGCGGATATCGGTCTCCATAGCGATCTGGACGCCGTAGTCCTCCGCTGTCTTTACGGCGTATTGGTACATCTGGAAAACATGTTTGTACTGGGCCGCGCCGTACATGCGCATCCCCTCGATCATGACGGTTGGGATGCGCATTTCACTAGCGGCGATGATCCCCTTTTTGATGCTTTCCATACACTCCTGTCCCTCCGGGGAGCTTTGGCTGAAGCGGATGAAATTCTGGCGCACCAGCGTAAAGAGGTGGATGGACTGGAGCTCTATACCGTATTTGGCGGAGGCATCCAGATAGCTGTCCTGAACCCGCTTGTTGTTCAGGGGATAGGAGTTGGTGGAGCCGCCGGCGTCCGCCAGCTGCATCCCGGTGAATCCGGCCTCGTGGGCCATCTGCAGCGCCAGAGGGCCCCAGCAGGGGAAGCTGAACTCGCAGACGCCGAATTTGTATTTGGACATGCCCTGTTCTCCTCGTATAGTAAGATTTGCAGATGATGCTGTAAGTGTATCCGCTTAGTTCGCTCCATGATCAGCAGACAAGAGATACTCGTGATACAATGCTTCGTGAATCAGGCCATGCCTGCCTCCGCTGCTGCTATGCGGGTTCCGGACCCGGCAGACAGCTTCGAATGGAGTGCGGCCCGCCGCCGCTGTTCGCCGGTTATTTTCGCGGGAGGGTCTGATGTGTCAGTCTTCTTCGGGGACGATGAACGCCTGCTCGACCTTGCGGTCGGCGGTGATCCGCAGCGCGTCCTCCAGCTCCTCCAGGCCGAAGGACTGCTCGGTGAACTCCTGGAAGGGGTACTTGTCCTGGAATTTATCCAGGAATTCCAGGGATTTATTCAGGTATTCCGGCAGGTAACGGGCCACGCCGGAGACGGTCAGGGCCTTTCGGGTGATATAGCCCGGGGAGACGGCGGCGGAGGCGCTGACCACGTTGATGCCGATGATGACGTAGCGCCCAAGGGGCGCCAGGTATTGGATGCCCTCCTCAAAGGCTCCGGCGAAGCCTGTGACCTCCACAGCCGCGTCCGGGCCCCGTCCTCCGGTCAGGTCCTTGACGGCCTGTACCCGAGCTTCCACGGTGGTGTATTCCTGCATGCTGACGATATGGTCCGCCCCAAAGCGCCTGGCCAGCTCCAGCCGCTGAGGGATGCCGTCCACCACAATGGTCCGCACACCCTTCTCCCGGGCTAGGGCGACGGCGTAGAGGCCCATGGGTCCCGCGCCCTGGATCAGCAGCGTTTCCCCGGTCTGAATATCCAGGCGCTCCAGGCCGTAATAGATCTGGGAGAAGCGGCAGTTGGCCCCGGCGGCCAGGGAGTCGGACAGGGAGTCCGGGACCTTGTAGAACCGCTGCCTGGGGTAGATGTAGTAGTGTGTGGCGAAGGTTCCGGAGAAATGGGGATTGTCCTCCGGGGACTGGCCCAGGTGGATGTACGCGTTCTCACACTGGTCATAGCGGCCCTTTTGGCAGGCGCGGCACTCTCCGCAGGTAATATAATAGGCGGCGACGATGCGGTCTCCCACCTGGACGGGCCGTCCGGCGGAGTCGGCGGCGACGCCCTCCCCCAGGCGGAGAATGCGGCCCACGAACTCGTGGCCCTGGCAGGTCTTATCCCCGCCCGCTCCCAGGGAGACGCCGCTCTTCCAATTCTTTACGTCCGAGCCGCAGATGTTGCTCCTCAGCACGCGGACCAGCAGAGCGCCGGGCTCCGGCTCCGGGAGCTCCCGCCGTGTAAAGCCGATTTTTCCATCCTTGCTGAAATAGGCGATCTTTCCTTGCATCGTATGAATACCTCCTCTTATTTTCGCTGCATGGACGCGTCGCCCACAAAGTCCATGGCCCGGGTGCCGCTGTAGCCGCCGTCCACCGGCAGGACCTGGGCCGTGATCTGCCGGGCCTCCTCGGTACAGAGAAAGAGACAGGCGTTGGCGATGTCCTGCGCCACGGTGACGCGGCCGGTGGGGGTGATCCGTTTGAAATTCTCGTCCGCAGAGGGGGGGACGTGGCCGTTGTTGTTGGTCCGGGTGAAGCCGGGGAGGACGCAGTTCACCGTGATGCCCGCCCCGCCCAGCTCCAGGGCGGCGGCCTTGGAGAAGGCGATGATCCCGGCCTTGGTGGCGGCGTAGATGCTGGAGTTCCGTTCCCCCTGAAGGGCGGCGGTGGAGGAGATGTTGATGATGCTGCCGCCCTGGCCCTGGAGGATCATCTGCCGGGCGGCCAGCTGGGTCATAAAGTAGCTGGCCTTCAGGTTCAGGTTGATGGAGCGGTCGAAAGACTCCAAGTCGGTTTCAATGAGGGGTTTCTTGCAGCCCCACCCGGCGTTGTTCACTAAAATGTCGATCCGCCCGAAGGCGCTCAGGGCCTTCTCCCACACAAGGGCCCTGCCGGCCTCCTCCGTCAGGTCGGCGGCAATGGCGATGGCCCTTCCGCCCGAGGCCGTGATCTCTCCGGCAGTGCGCTCCGCGGCCTCCGCGCTGCTGCCCACCACGGCAACTGCCGCGCCCTCCCGGGCGAAGGTGACGGAGACGGCATAGCCGATGCCTTTGCTGCCGCCGGCGATGACGGCGGTTTTTCCGTTTAAACGATCCATAGTACAGTTTCCTTTCTTTTTGCGGAAGCGTTGAATGATTCGGTGGTTCCTTAATGGGGGCTCGTCAGGGATGCTCTTTGCCGGCGTAGTAGGCTTCCGCCATGGGGCCCACCACCATTTCTCCCACCTCTGCCAGAAAGCCAAAGGGTTCCCGCAGGTCGTAAAAGGCGTAGCCCTTGTCCCGCATCTTGGCGCTGTGGAGCTCGGGGATGCCCAGCTCGGCCAGGTTTTCCCGGAGGACGCCGTTGTCGGCAAATTTGACATTGATGTGGTGGATACCCTCGCCGTGCTCAAGCAGCCAGTCGGAGAAGGGATCTCCGCCATCCTTGTTCAGCGGCTCCACGTATTCAAAGTCGATGCCGCCAAAGCTGAGGCGGATCGTTTTGATGTAGAACTCCGCCGGCCGGCCCAGGTATCTGCAGTCGGAAAAGCTGCCGGCTTCCGCCATGTCCTTGGTGTTTTTGCGGACAATGGTGCTTTCGTCGATGTCGAAACACCGGACCAGGGCCGCCACCTTCGCCTCGGCGTCCCGGACCACCATGCCCACCTGGAACACCACTTCCGCTTTTGCCTTTTTCATGCTCTCACCCTTTCTCCGCATCTGACGCGGAAATTCATTTAATTTCAGTATACTCCGAGAACGCGCCGAAGTATAATAGCTGTCTTTCACCGAGGGTTATTCCTGCTGGTTATGACTGGGCCCCAGCGGAGTTCTATACTTGTTGGGAATAACCCTCTATGAAATCTGTGTATTGGAAAAAGTGCCGAAAAACTTATATGATGAAATTAAAAGGAAACCGGCGCGGCCGGTCCTGAGCATTCGGAACAGGAGGATATTTTCAATGGCAGACCGTTCTTTGTTACTGGAATTTTACGAGACTATGTACAAAAGCCGCCGCTTCGACGAACGCCTTTGGGATGCGTATACCAGCGGAAAGCCGCTGGGCATGACACACTTGGGCATCGGTGAGGAGGCGGTGGGCGTGGGCACCATGAAGGCATTTGGCCCCGACGATATTGTTTGCCCCCATCACCGCTCCCACGCCCATCTGCTGGCGCGGGGCTGCAATCTCAACAGCATGCTGTCCGAGACGCTGCTGAAGGAGACAGGCGTATGCAAGGGCAAGGCGGGTGAGGCTCATTTTATGGACCTGTCCCAGAATCTCTATGTGCTGGGGGGAACTCTGGGCCCCTGCTACACCGTGCCTCTGGGCTTTGCCTACCATCTCAAACACGAGGGGATAGGCAATATCGTGGTGGCCTACAGCGGCGACGGCTGTACCAACGAGGGCCCTTTCTTTGAGGGGCTGAACATGGCCAAGGCATTCAATCTGCCGGTTCTGACCATTATCCAGAACAATTTCTTTGCCATCTCCGAGGACTTTCGCAAGATGACCGGCCTTCAGCGCTTAAGCACCCGGGCGGCGGGCTTTGAGATCCCCGGAGTCACGATAGAGAATGGGAACGATGTGGAGGCGGTCTATAAGGCGGCGCTGGAGGCCGCCGAATACGTCCGCAGCGGCAAGGGACCTATGATCCTGGAGATCATGACCTGGCGGCAGATGGGCCACGGGCCGAACGAGTCCGGTGTGAAATACAAGGACCCCGCCGAGCAGGCGATGTGGATGAAGCGGGACCCGCTGAAGCTGCTGACCGCCAAGCTGAAAGAGGAGTACGCCGCCGCGGACGAGGAGCTGAAAGCCCTGGAGGCGAAAGTGGACGAACAGCTGGATGCGGCCTGGGCCTTTGCCGAGGCGGCTCCCTACGCCCAGCCGGAGGTCGCCATGCAGCATATCTATGCCGGCTGCTGAGGAGGTTATGGAATGGAAACGAAAAAGATGACTTACATGCAGGCCCTGCGCCTGGCCATGGACGAGGAGATGGCCAGGGACGAGAAGGTGTTCCTGGCCGGTCAGGACATAGGCGTCCTGGGCGGCGCCTACGGCGTCACTGGCGACTTATACCACAAATACGGCCCGGACCGCGTCATCGATTCCCCCCTGGCGGAAAACGCCATCGTAGGACTGGGCATTGGTGCAGCCATGTACGGGTGGCGTCCCATTGTTGAGATCATGAAAATGGATTTCAGCATGGTGTGTATCGACCCGATCTGCAATCACATGGCGAAATACCGCTATATGTCCGGCGGGCAGGTGGAGAAGATGCCCTGCGTGGTCCGCACGGCCATCGGCGGGGGCACCCGCAGCGGCCCGCATCACAGCCAGTCCATCTACCATCTCTTCGCCGCCTTCCCGGGGCTGAAGGTGGTCTGCGCCTCCACACCGGAGGATGCCAAGGGATTGCTGAAGGCCGCCATTCGGGACGACGACCCCGTGTTCTTCTGTGAGGAGAGCGCCGCCTACCGTATGAAGGGGGAGGTCCCCCTGGACCCGGATTTTCTGGTGCCCCTGGGCAAGAGCAGAAAGGTCTGCGAGGGCGGCGACATCACCGTGGCGGGCATCGGGACCGCCATCCTCAAGGCGTCCCGGGCCGCCGAGTCCCTGCGGGCGGAGGGGATCGGCATTGATCTGATCGACTTGCGGTCCCTGCGGCCCCTGGACATCGATCCGGTGATCGAGTCCGTGAAGAAAACGGGCCGTCTCCTGATTGTGGACGATTACACAGAGACCTTCGGCATTACCGGTGAAATTGCCTTCCAGGTGGGGCACGCGGCCTATGCCTTCTTAAAACAGCCCATCGAGCGGCTGACGCTGCCGGACACGATCATCCCGGCGGGGCCCGTTATGGAGGACTGGGTCATGCTGTCCCCAGAGAAAATCGCGGCGAAGGTCAAGGCGTGCATCGCGTGAGCGAAACACAGAAAACGTTGAAACACGGCCATATGGGAACAGACGCCATATGGCCCATTATTTGAAAGGAGTATGTATTATGGCAAGAGTAATTGTGATGCCCAAGATGGGCGAGGCGATGGAAGAGGGTCAGGTAACTTCCTGGCTGTGCAAAGAGGGCGACAAGGTGGAGAAGAACCAGCCCCTCTTCGAGCTGGAGACGGACAAGACCACCATGGAGTTCCCCTGCCCCGAGGACGGGACCGTGCTGAAAATCATGGCGGAGTGCGGCGAGGATATCGCCTGCGGCACGCCCATCGCGGTAATCGGTGCGCCGGGCGAGGACATCTCCGGCCTGATCTGACAGGGAGGAACTCATGATCGAAGTGCGTGAGACGATCCCTTATAAAGGCGTTCGGAAAATGATTGGCAAGCGGATGGAGATCAGCGGATCCTATCCCATGACCTATCAGGGCATGTATGTGGACGTGACGGATCTGCTGGCCTTCCGCAAGAAGGTGAACGCGGAGCGGGGCGCGGCGCTGACGTTGAACGACTTCCTTGTCAAGGCGGTCAGCATCGCATTGCAGCGGACCCCCATCATGAATTCCGGCTTCAATGAAGACATGACGCAGATCCAAGTCTACAGCAATTATAATATCAGTGTGATGACCGCCTCGGACCGGGGCTTGGTGGCCCCGGTGGTAAAGGAGACGGAGAAAAAGGACGTTTTCCAGATCTCCGCCGAAATGAAGCGGCTGATCGAGAAGGCCAATGCCGGAAAGCTGATGCCGGATGATTATTCCGGCGGAACCTTTGGCGTCACCAACCTGGGCAAGCTGAACTCCTTTGATTCGGTGCCGCTGCCCCAGCCCCCTCAGCCGGCCATCATGGCCGCCTGCACGGCGAAAAAAATGCCCGTGGTCATTGAGAAGGACGGAGAGGACGTGATCGCCGTCCGCATGATGATGAAGCTGGTCATTGGCGGAGACCACCGCATTCTGGACGGAGACCCCCTGGCCGCCTTTATCAACGACATGAAAAAGCTGCTGGAAGCGCCGGAGGGCCTGCTGGACTGAACCTGTCCGCTCCAGAGACGGCGAGATATGTTCAGCAGCCCGCCGCGCGCGCCGGGCTGCTGAACGCTTAGCGTGAGCGGAGGCTGCCGCTTAGGCAGCGGCACGGGGCCGCGGATATAGGCTCTAAGAAAGGGATATTTTATGAAGCTCTATGCTCTGAACCTAGGGAAGATCGTCATGGTGGGGGACAACCCGGTGACCAAGGGCGGCGGGAAGGGCGGAGAACCTCCTGCCCTTCCCGTGCTTGCCTTTTTACTGGACACGCCCATTGGAAAGATCTTGTTTGACACAGGATGCGCGCCGGGGTGCATGGACGGCGTGTGGCCCGAGGAGATGTGCGTCAACCCATACGTGGAGGAGCCGGGCGGAGGTCTCCTGGACCGCCTGGCCCGGCTGGGCGTCCGGCCGGAGGATGTAGACTATGTCGTCCTCTCTCATCTGCACCTGGATCACGCCGGAGGGGCCCACTTGTTCCCGAACGCCACGGTCCTGGCGGAAAAAACGGAGTTGGAACAGGTCCTGAAGGACTTTAAAGAGGGGACGCTGGATATGTTCCACCTTGCCTGCGACGCGGAGCACTGGGCCGGTCTCCGCTGGCAGACGGTGGAGGCCCGGGAGACGGTTCTCTGTCCTGGCGTGACGGTGCTGGACCTGGGGCCCGGTCACTCCTATGGGATGCTGGGGATGCTGGCGGAGCTGGAGGATGGGAACCTCTTGCTGGTGTCGGACGCCGTCTATTCCGCCGCCCACTTTGGGCCCCCGGCGCGGCCCTCCGGGGCGATGCGGGACGAGGCGGGGTATTTCGCCACAATCGAGTATCTGCGGGGCTATGCCGCGGAGCATGGCGCGAAAATCATCTACGGCCACGACATGGACCAGGTCCGGGAATTGAGGAGCTGCTACGAATAGCAGCAAGCGGAGGACTTCCCCACTTCCCGCCCCGGGGTCCCCAAAAGGGGGCGTCGGGGCGTTCTGTTAAGCCTGAGGGAATCCTGTGGAAAAGGAGCGTCAATGGCATTTCAGTATGAGACGCCGCGTCGGCATGGCGGCCGGGAGCGGCTTCGCCCGCACGTTAGTACTTCCTTGACAATCTTTTTATAGACAATGCTGTGAAATATGATATAATAAAATTCAAGAAAGCACTGAATAGATCCCCGCACCGTTGATTACAAACCTGTATTTACAGCCGATGCACGCAAAATGGCGGGAAGAGACCACCCAAACGGCGTGCATCGGCTGTAAATACAGGTTCTTAATCAGTGCTTCCCCAACGCATCGGCGGACAGTGAGCAGGAAAGGGGTGTGGAGGCATTGGATATCCGAGAGCTGCAGTACTTCGTTCAGGTGGCGGATCTGGGAAATTACTCCCTGGCGGCGGAACAGCTTTATATCTCTCAGCCGGCGCTGAGCAAGGTGGTGCAAAAGCTGGAGTCGGAGCTGGGCTATGACCTGTTTTACACGGACCGGAGGCTGCAGAAGCTGACTCCGGAGGGCCGGGAGCTGTACAGAAAATCCCTTCGGGTCATACGGGAATTTGAAGAGATCGGGAATCTGGCAAAGACCGCCTCCGAACAGCAGATCGGCCTGGAGGGGCAAATTTATCTGGGCTTTCCACCAGCGGGGGGAAGCGCCTACTTCTGCGAGTTGATCGCCGGCTTTACCCGCCGGTATCCGGAAATCCGGATCTCCATCAAAGAGGAGAGCTCTTATCAAATCATGGCGGACATCGACGCGGGAATGCTGGATGTTGGCTGCGCCCTAGAGCCGGTCCCGGAGGGGAAGTACGACAGTACGTTTTTTGCCCGGGACGTCTCCCGGCTTGTTGTCAGCTCCCGGCACCGCTTGGCGGGAAAGCGGTCCGTCCGCCTGAAGGACCTGGAGGGGGAGCCCTTTTTCCTGCTGGGGTCGGACTACGTGATCTTCAACAGCCTGAGGGACGCCTGCCGCCTGGAGGGGTTCGAGCCCAATGTGGCGCAGACGCTGGCCCAATGGGACTATATCATTCAAATGGTGCGGCTGGACCAAGGGGTTACGTTCCTGCCTGACTCGCTCCTCCAGCACTACCGCATCCCCGGCGTTTCTGTTTTGGATGTGGAGGGGTTTTCGGTGGCGGAGGACCTGTTTTTGATCACGGGCAGGGACAGCTACCACTCCCGCCGGGTGGACCTGCTGATCGACTACGCCGTCCGGTTCATGGGCCGGACCGAGGGGGAAGCCTGATGGATATACGGGAAATGCGCTATTTCGCCCGGGTGGCCCAGGACGGAAACTTTTCCGTGGCGGCCAGCAAGCTGGACATCTCCCAGCCCGCCCTGAGCAAGGTCATCAAGAAAATGGAGGACGAAGTAGGGGCGCCGCTCTTCCACATGTTCCAGCGCCGCCAGCGCCTGACGGACGTGGGGGAGCTGCTGCTGAAAAAGGTTGCCCGGGTCATCAACGAATATGACGGCATCGTGGAATCCAACGAGATGGACAAGATGATCTACCAGGGGCAGGTCTATCTGGGCATCCCCCCCATCGCGGGGACCTGCTATTTCAGCGAGTTCCTGGCCGGCTTTTCCCAGGAGTATCCGGGCATCAAGCTCCGCATTTCCGAGGAGGGGACGGAGCGTATCCGGGCGGACGTCTCCGCCGGACTGCTGGACGTGGGCTGCGTCAGCGCCCCGGTGTCAGACAGCCTGTTTGACCATGTCCGCTTTGTCCGGGACCCGTACTGCCTAGTGGTCAGCACCCGGCACCCGTTGGCGGGCCGGACCTCCGTCCGCCTGGAGGAGCTGAAGCAGGAGGCGTTTATCCTCTCCGGCGAGGAATACGCGGTTTCCCACACCATAAGGGCCGCATGCTGCGAGGTGGGCTTCGAACCCAACGTAGCGCTGATCTCCTCCCGCTGGGACTTCATTGTGCAGCTGGTGCAGCAGGATTACGGCATCGCCATCCAGCCCAGGTCCCTGTTTGACCGCTTCCTCTTTCCGGGCGTCTGCGTCGTTCAGCTGGACCATCCCGCTATGGAGCACTCCCTGGAATTGATCACGAAACGAAACGCCGTGGTGTTTCGCAGCACCAACTGTTTTACGTCCTACGTCATGCGGCAGATCTCCGGCGGAGGCTTCCGCACCTCCTTCCAAGAGCCCATCACCTACATCGGCTGAGGAGACCCTCTCCTGATACAGCTTCTCAGTTCCGGGTGTGGATCGCCCGGCGCTCCACGTGGAGAGCGGCTTCCCGCACGGCCTCCGTGACGGTGGGATGGGAGTGGATGGCCGCAATCAGGTCCGGCGCTCCGGCGCCCATCTGAAGGGCCAGGGCGCCCTCGCTGATCAGGTCCGTGGCCCGTGGCCCGATGATGTGCACGCCCAGGATTTTTTCGTCCTCCACGGCAGTGATGATTTTTACCAGCCCCTCTCCGCCGTTGAGAATCATAGCCTTGCCGTTGGCCATCATTGGGAATCGGCCCGTTTTGCAGTCCAGTCCCTGGGCCCTGCACTGCTCCTCGGTGAGGCCCACAGAGGCGGCTTCCGGGAAGATATACACACAGGTGGGATTGGTTTTCTCCGAGTAGCGGGCCTCGCGGCCGCAGATGTTCTCAGCCGCTGTCTCGCCCATGGCGGAAGCGGTGTGGGCCAGTTGGGCATAGCCTGCCACGCAGTCGCCGATGGCGTATACGCCGGAGACGCTGGTTTCCATTTTGCTGTTGACCAGGATGCGGCCATGGTCGTTGGCCACCCCTCCGG
Source organism: Oscillibacter sp. (assembly GCA_009773995.1). GTDB lineage: Bacteria > Bacillota > Clostridia > Oscillospirales > Oscillospiraceae > Oscillibacter. The sequence goes on from VSMY01000022.1 coordinate 23,357, forward strand.
CCTCCAGATTCAGGGAGGCGGTGTTGGCCTTCCGGCCGATGGCCACCAGGATCTTTTCCGCCTCGAAGCTGACGGTCTCTCCGTCCTTGGTCCGGCAGACGGCCCTGGCGCCCGTGGGGGACGCCTCCACAGACTGTACGGGACACTCCAGATAAAATTTCACGCCCATTTTTTTCATGTGCTTCACGCCAATCTTGGTCAGGTCGCCGTCCAGCATGGGGAGCATATGATCCGCCGCCTCCACTACGGTCACCTTCGTGCCGAAGCCCGCGTAGGCGCAGGCCAGCTCCAGGCCGATGACGCCGCCGCCAATGACGACCATGGACTTGGGAAGGGTTTCCAAGCTCAGGGCGCCGGTGGAATCCACGCAGCTGGGATTTTCCCGGATGCCGGGGATGGGGGGAACCGCATTGACCGACCCGGTGGAGAGGATCACGGCATCGGCCTCCACCGGCTGCACGGTCCCGTCGGTCAGGGTGACCTTCAGCGCCTTGGGGCCGGTGAAGGAGGCGGTTCCGGAGACGGTCTCCACCCCGTTCATTTTCAGGAGCCCGGCGACGCCCATGGAAAGCTGCTTGGAGACCTTGTTCTTGTGGGCGATGACCTGGGGGAAGTCCACCTCCGCGCCGGAGACCTTTACGCCGATTTCCGCGCTCTGGTTTCGAATATTCTCCAGAAGCTCGGCGCTGTGGAGCAGGCACTTGGTGGGGATGCAGCCCACGTTCAGGCAGGTGCCGCCCAGGTGCTCCTGTTCGATCAGCGTGACCTTCGCGCCCAGCTGAGCGGCCCGGATGGCGGCCACGTATCCGCCTGGACCCCCGCCGACAATGACGACATGTTTTTGTGTATCCATAAATATGATCCTCCTTCCGCGCCGTCGGCGTCAAGACCGGCGGCGCTGTTTGCTGGGGCCTGTCCGTGCCGGCCAAGCGCGCTTTTTCCGGCAAACCTGCGTATTTGGCCTATGTGAACAGGACCTGGAAAATCGTTCGCGAGTTCGCTTTTTCCACAGATTCAGAGTAACGTAATTCGGCGGAAAAATCCAATAAAAAAGAGCAAGCAAGTGTTATTCACTTTGGTTATACATCGGGAGGATCAGGACATGCGCCTCACATGGGGGCGAAAATACAGCTGGGAAAATGACTACCTATAAAAATATACGAACTTTTTTGGGGATGTATGGAAGATAGACAGCCGCCGGGGCGGGGCTTTATCAAGGAGGTAGAGGCCCACAAGATCCATGTCGTCCGGCGCTCCATCGGCGGCGGCGCGGTCTATCATGACCTTGGAAATCTGAATTACTCCTTTATTACGGACGAGGAAAACGCGGAGCAGATCACCATCAAGCGCTTTACCGAACCGGTGGTGCGGGCGCTGAAGGGACTGGGGCTGGAGGCGGAGTCCTCCGGGTACAACGACATCCAGGTGGATGGGCGCAAGGTTTCCGGGACAGCCCAGCGGCTGAAGAAGGGACGCATCCTCCACCACGGGACTCTGCTGTTCGATTCCAACCTCAATATGGTGGCCGGTGCACTGAACGTGGCCCCGGAAAAGTTTCGGTCCAAGGGAACAAAGTCCGTCGGGAGCCGTATCGGCAATATCCGCCCCTGTCTGCCGCGCGACATGACGCTGCCGTAGTTCTGGACGTATCTAAAAACGGCGCTGGCGGCGGCCTGCTGGAGGCCGCCGCCGTGGAAAAGGGCAGGAGCACGAGCCTCCATTTCTGGGGAGACTTTTTGGCAGTGGATTCCATGGGCCCGGTGCTCCAGGAGCTGCGGGAGTGCCGGTTTGAATGGGGGCAGGTCCGGGGTGTGCTGCGTCGCTTCCCGCTGGCGCGTTATTTCGGTGCGGTTACGGAAGAGGAGATACTCGAGACCTTATTTGGCTTTTGACCTCTGAGGATTCGAAAGATTTATCAATTACGCCGAAAAGGATGTAGTTGGAGCGAATGATGATTTGCCCAATGGACGCCGCCTTGTTGTGATCGGACACGAGCCTGGGCGGGACCAGGAGCGCGAAGAGAAATACGGCCAGCAGGCTGACGGCTACAAACGCCGCCTCTTTTCCCGCGATTCCGTCTCCCATGGCAACGCCGTAGATGTTCTTGAACATCAGCGCGGGCATAAAGAGGCTAAAGGTCACCCGGTCCAGGGCCCGCATACTGGGCCGGTCAATGACGCCCGCCCGGCGGATCAGCACGCCGACGCCCATCAGGAGCGCCATGGGCGCGACTACATGGTAAGCCGCCAAAAGACTGTCAAACACGACTCCGCCTCCTTAAATCACATCGACTGTACGGTCCTGCTTCGCTGTCCCCGGTAAACACACAGGACGGCGAGGGCGGAAACGACACCCAAAACGAAAACCGCCATAATCGGATAGCTGACATACATTCCGAACACATTGAAACCCTTATATCCGCCGAACACCTCTTTCATCAGCGTGACATTCGCAAGCCCGAAATCCACAAGCGCCCCAAGCCTCTGGGTCACGCTATCGCCCATTGCCGCCAGCCCCACATTCACAAACAGGATTGCGAGGCTGACTCCCGCTGTTCCCATCTGGCTTTTCATGCGGGAGGAAATAAAACCGATAATCAAGCTATAAACCGCACCGGTAAAAATGAGCCATGCGACCCCGACTGCGGCAAGCTGCCAGACCTTCCATGGGAACATGGACCGGGCATAGGTGGGAATGGACTGAATAGCGGCATCCCAGCCATGGAAACTCCCATGGGGCAGAAAGCCGAACAGAAACGTGGCGGCCAGATACAGCGCTACCACAACTGTGGAGGCGGCAAGTACGCTCAGCAGCTTTGCCGTGACGATCTTCCGCCTGCCGTTCCGGGAGCTTAAAATCAGGTTGTCCATGCCGCTGGAGTGTTCCACAGCGAACACCGGGGCGATGACAAACGTCAGCGGCACAAACAGCAGAAACTGCATCATATGCTCCCCCCAGTTGTTGAACAGGTTCTCCCACAGCAGGGCGTTGGCAAACTCCGGCTCCCCTAATTCTTCCAGCCTTTGTATAGCAGCGGACAGCTCCCGATAGTCAAAGGAATCTTGCTTCCCTTGGCGTTCCAGTTCCTTGATCTTCCCTTGCAGAAGGGCGATTCCATAAGGCTCCTCGGCACTCTCCGGCGGTGTGCCGTTCCAATATTCCTCCACCCGTTCGGCGTAGGCGTGGTAGTTCACCGCCAG
>VSMY01000220.1 GCA_009773995.1 Oscillibacter sp.
CCCTCCAGCTCATAGCGGGGGATGTTCAGGGCGTCCAGCACTTCCTTTAAAACCGGCACCTGCTGGCGCAGCTCCTCCGGCATGGGCTTCCGGGTGGCCTTGTAGGCGGCGTCCGCCTTGTGGCGGAAGGTGGGGGCGTGGAGGTCGAAGGTGACGCAGAGGGCGTCGGGCTCCTCCTCCGCCGTCAGGCGCAGCAGCGTCGTCAGAAAGCCGAAGACGGCGTGGGTATAGAGCCCGTCCCGGGTGGTCAGGGGCCGGATGCCGTAGTAGGCCCGGTTGAGGATGCTGTTGCCGTCGATGGCCATAAGCTTCATAGGGGAGACCTCCTGTTTAAAAGGCAAAATTACAGTCTGGATGATTATACCACGTTCCGCCCGGATTCACAACAGCGGAAGCCCCTGTTTTTTCGTTTCCAGTCTGTTACTATTTGTTACAGTTCTGTAGTTTTTTCCAAAGGAAGAGCTGTCATACTCTTAATTATAAGCATTTGATCCAAGGAAAGGAGCCCTGCCCATGCGCCGATTGGAAATCTTCGCCCTGGCGCTGGCCTGTCTGCTGGCTCTCTCCTCCTGCGGCGGGGAGACGGACAGTCAGAAGCCTGTTCAAGATCCCCCGCCCCAGGACAGCGGAGAGGATATGACCGTCTATGACTGCGCTGGGCTGGAGGTGGCCCTGCCCAATGCGTATCTGGACCAGCTCCTGGTGGATACGGATTTTCCCGACGCGCCGGAGAGCTGGAAGCCCCTGATCTCCGTCTACGAAAAAACATCCTATGAGACCGCCATGGAGGACTTCGGCGGCGGGGGCGGCTTCCTCTTCGGCTTTTTGGCGATGGACCAGGCGGCCTTTGAGCAGCACATCAGCTCCGACGGCTCCGGCATCGACGTCTTCGCCACCGACGGGGAGCGGTACTACGCCTACACCTTCCCCACCGACGTGCAGTTTTACCGCCCGGATGCCGAAAGCGTCCCGGACCACCCGGACTGGCCTGTGTGGGAGAAGCTCTGTGAGCTGGGCCCCCAGGTCCGGGAGGACTTCCTCACCCGAAACAACCTCCAGTCCTTCGACCTCCAGGACTTTCTGGGCCGTCTGGACGAGGGCGAGGACCATGTCGTCCTGAAATATTATCCCTACTTCGCCAAGGACGGCGACACCCGCGTCTACGACCAGCTTCTTCTCCGCCAGCCCGCCCGGCAGGGCGAGGGCGGCATCTGGGCCGTGGACCAGTGGCTGGATGGGCACGGCAATCAATCCCTCTACTTCCCCGACAGCGGCAAACCCGCCGCCGAGCACTACGCGGAGCTCCAGAAGCAGTGCGACGCCGGGGAACACCCGGAGCTGCTGACCCCCGCCGGAGCGGCGGCGGCCTTTGTGGAGGACTACTTCGGCCATGAGACCCTTGACGGCAGCTTTGAGGAGATCCGGGAGGTGGACCAGGGATACATGGAGCGGAACGAGCGGCTCCAGGGGCTGGTCCTGGACCTGGAGTTCCGGCCGGAGGACGTGGACGGCATGGATCTTCTAAGCTGCGTGGGCGAGGCCACCGCCGACAACTGGGGCGCGCTGGGCCGGTTCATGTACGGCTCCGACTGGTTCCAGCCCCTGATGGACGCCGTGGCGGAGGCCGCCGTGGGCCAGGACCAACAAACCCGGAACAAGGCGGTCATGTCCCTCTTCCTGGCCACCAAGGACGCCCGGACGGACTTCCGCACTCCCCTGGACGAAATTCTCCAGGCCCAGGCGGAGGCGGACTTCAGCGCTTTCACCGCCGCCCTGGCGGAGTTCCCGGAAGAGGATCAGACGTACATCCAATTCAACACCACCGTCCTTAAATGAGCGCCCGCCCCCGGCGTTAAAAAAGTTTTTCACTTTTCCAAAATTTTCTCACGCCGCCCCTTGCTTTTCTCCGGGGTTTGTATTAGAGTAGAACTATCAAATACAAAAAAGGAGACTGTCAACATGAAAGTTCTGGAAACCAAGAACGCCCCCGGCGCCATCGGCCCCTATTCCCAGGGTTTTGAAGTGAACGGTTTTGTCTACACCTCCGGCCAGATCCCCGTGGACCCCGCCACCGGCGAGGTGCCCGCCGGCATCGCCGCCCAGGCGGAGCAGAGCTGCAAGAACGTGGGCGCCATCCTGGAGGCCGCCGGAGCCGGCTTCGACAAGGTCTTCAAGACCACCTGCTTCCTGGCGGACATGGGCGACTTCGCCGCCTTCAACGAGGTCTACGCCAAGTACTTCACCTCCAAGCCCGCCCGCTCCTGCGTGGCCGTGAAGGACCTGCCCAAGGGCGTCCTCTGCGAGATCGAGGCCATCGCCGCGAAGTAACGCTCCCCCCTCTTTTGACATGAAAAGCGCCCCCTTCAGCGGAACAGGCCCAGATTATGCGGACAGCATAGAAAGAGCCC
>VSMY01000221.1 GCA_009773995.1 Oscillibacter sp.
GTGTACGGCCCTGTGCGCCGCCTTGTGGCCCGCCCGGACGGCGGCGCTCCCCTTCGCCGCTTTTCTGGGGGCCCTGGGGGGCGTGGGACTGGTGCTGGTCATCGGGTCCCGGACCGGCGCGTCGAAAATGACCCTGGTGCTGGCGGGGGTGGCGGTATCCGGCATGTTCAGCGCGGGCATCGACGCGGTGCTGACCTTTTTCCCCGACGCGCTGAACGGCTACACGGACTTCCGGGTGGGAGGCGTGGCGAACCTCTCTATGAGCCGGGTGGCCCCGGCGTTCTGGGTGATTTTGACGGCGCTTCTCCTGGCCCTCTCCCTGGCGGGGGAGATGGACGTGCTCCTCCTGGGGGAGGAGACCGCCCGGAGCCTGGGGCTTCCCGCCCGGCGGCTGCGGATGGTCCTGTTGGCCCTGGCGGCGGCGCTGGCGGGGGCGGCGGTGAGCTTCGCGGGGCTTTTGGGCTTCGTGGGTCTCATTGCTCCCCATATGGTCCGGCGCTTGATCGGGGAAGACAGCTCCGCCCGGCTGCTCTGTGCCTCCGCCCTGGGGGGCGCGGCGCTGCTGACGCTGTGCGACGTTTTGGCCCGGATTCTCTTCGCCCCCTACGAGCTGCCGGTGGGGGTGGTATTGTCCCTGCTGGGCGGGCCGTTTTTCCTGTGGCTTCTTCTGCGGCAGAGGCGGGGAAGGGGGATGGGCCGTGCTTGAAGTGAAAAACCTCTCGGCGGGCTATTCCGGCCGCCGGGTGCTGGAGGGCGTAACCCTGGCCGTCCGGCCGGGGCGGGCGCTGGTTCTGCTGGGGCCCAACGGCTGCGGAAAGAGCACGCTTCTGCGGACCATGGCCGGCCTTCTGCCGCCCCTGGGCGGGGAGGTTCTGTTGGATGGGAGACCCCTGAGGGACCACCCGCCCCGGCGGGCGGCGCAAAAAATCGCCTATCTCCCCCAGTCCCGAAGCGTGCCCAGCATCACGGCCCGGCGGCTGGTCCTCCACGGGCGGTTTCCCTACCTGTCCTATCCCCGGCGCTATGGCCGGGAGGACTACGAAGCGGTGGACCGGGCCCTGGCGGCGGCGGACGCCCTGGACCTGGCGGACCGGCCTTTGCCGGAGCTCTCCGGGGGACAGCGGCAGAAGGTCTATCTCGCCATGGCCCTGGCCCAGGAGACGGAGACCGTCCTCATGGACGAGCCCACCACGTATTTGGACATCCGGCGCCAGCTGGAGACCCTGGCTCTGGTTGGCCGCCTGGCGGAGGAAGGGCGCGGCGCGGCGCTGGCCCTCCACGACCTCTGCCTGGCTCTGGCGGCGGCGGACGATGTGGCCGTGCTGGGGGAGGGCCGCCTGCTGGCCCTGGGCGGGCCGGAGGAGATCTATCAAAGCAAGGTGCTGGAGCGGGTCATGGGGGTCCGGCTGGACCGGGTTCCCGGACCGGGGGGCTGGCGCTATTTCTGCAAACTGGAGGCGGAGGGCTGACCATGGGGTATTTTCCGTTTTTTGTGGACCTGGAGGGCTGGGAGGGCCTCGTCGTGGGCGGCGGGGCCGTGGCGGCCCGGAAGATTGAAAAGCTCCTGCCCTACGGGCCCCGGCTCACCGTGGCCGCGCCGGAGATCCTGCCGGAAATCGAGGCTCTGCCGGGGCTGACGCTGGTCCGGCGAGCCTTCGAGCCCTCCATGCTGGAGGGGAAGCGTTTTGTGATTGCCGCCGCGGACAGCCGGGAGGTGAACCGGGAGATCGCCGCCCTCTGCCGGGAGCGGGGCGTTCCGGTAAACGTTGTGGACGACAAGGAGGCGTGCACCTTCCTGTTTCCCGCCCTGGTGAAGCGGGGGGATTTGACCCTGGGGGTCTCCACCGCCGGGGCCAGCCCCAGCGCCGCCGCCTGGGTGAAGCGGCGGGCGGCGGAGCAAATCCCGGAGAACTTCGGGGAGCTGCTGGACTACCTGGCCTCCCTGCGCCCCGTGGTCCGGGAGCGGGTTTCGGAGGCGGAGCGGGCCGCCGTGTTCGCCCGGCTGTTTTCCGATTGTATGGAAAAGGGATTTCCCCTGGAGGAGGCCGCGCTGGCGGCGGCGCTGGAGGGGGCGGCGGAAACCGGAAAGGTCTATCTGGTGGGCGCGGGCTGCGGGGCGGCGGACCTCATCACCGTCCGGGGCCTCCGGCTGCTGGAGCGCTGCGGGGCGGTGGTCTACGACGATCTGCTGGACCCGGAGCTGCTGGACGCGGCCCCGGAGGGGGCGGAAAAGTTTTACGCGGGCAAGCGGCGGGGGCGGCATTCCATGGCCCAGGAGGAAATCCATGCCCTGCTCATCGCCAAGGCGCGGGAGGGGAAAACGGTGGTCCGCCTCAAGGGCGGGGACCCCTTCGTCTTCGGCCGGGGCGGGGAGGAGGCCCTGGCCCTCCAGGCCGCCGGGGTAG
>VSMY01000222.1 GCA_009773995.1 Oscillibacter sp.
GGTCTGGGCAATGGGGCCGTCGGTGGCGGCGATGACCAGGATCGCGCCGTCCATCTGAGCGGCGCCGGTGATCATGTTCTTGATATAGTCGGCGTGGCCCGGGCAGTCGACGTGGGCATAGTGCCGCTTTTCGGTCTCATATTCCACGTGGGCGGTGTTGATCGTGATACCACGGGCCTTTTCCTCGGGAGCCTTGTCGATGGAGTCATAGGCCTCGAACTCAGCCTTGCCCTGGTAGGACAGCCACTTGGTGATGGCGGCGGTCAGGGTGGTTTTACCGTGGTCAACGTGGCCGATGGTGCCGATGTTGACATGGGGTTTGGTTCTCTCAAATTTCTGTTTAGCCATTTGATGATCCTCCTATAAATCTTTCAGTTGCAGCTGTGGCATTGCGAATCGTAAATCAGCAATGTCTATTCTACAGTATTCCGACTGGAAAATCAATCCCTTTTTCCCAATTTTGGTCCAGGGCTTTTCCGGCGGAAGGAAGTCAGTTGGGCTTTACCCGAGTCTCCACAATCTTCTCCCGAATGTTCTTCGGAATCTCAACGTAGTGGCTGGGCTCCATGGTGTACTGGCCCCGGCCCTGGGTGCGGGAGCGGAGGTCCGTGGCGTAGCCGAACATCTCGGCCAGAGGCACGTGGGCGTCGATCTGCTGGGCGCCGGGACGGGCCTCCAGCTGGATGATCTGGCCACGGCGGCTGTTCAGATCGCCGATAACGTCGCCCATATATTCGTCGGGGACGATGACGGACACCTTCATGATGGGTTCCAGCAGCGTGGCGTCCGCCTTGCGGCAGGCCTCCTTGAAGGCCATGGAACCGGCGATCTTGAAGGCCATCTCAGAGGAGTCGACCTCGTGGTAAGAACCGTCGTACAACGTGACCTTCACGTCCACCACGGGGAAGCCGGCTACCACGCCGGCGTTCATGGCGCCCTGGATACCCGCGTCAACCGCCGGGATATACTCTTTGGGCACCGCTCCGCCCACGATGGAGTTGACAAACTCGTAGCCCTTTCCGGACTCGTTGGGCTCCACCCGGATCTTGACATGGCCGTACTGGCCCTTGCCGCCGGACTGGCGGGCATATTTGGTATCCTGCTCCACGGACTTCTTGATGGTTTCCTTGTAGGCCACCTGGGGCGCGCCCACGTTGGCCTCCACCTTGTACTCCCGGAGCAGACGGTCTACGATGATCTCCAGGTGCAGCTCGCCCATACCGGCGATGATGGTCTGGCCCGTCTCCTCGTCGGTGTAGGTCTTGAAGGTGGGATCCTCCTCGGCCAGCTTGATGAGGCCGATGGTCATTTTCTCCTGGCCCGCCTTGGTCTTGGGCTCGATGGCCACGCGGATGACGGGCTCGGGGAACTCCATGGACTCCAGGATGATGGGGTGCTTGTCGTCGCAGAGGGTATCTCCGGTGGTGGAGTTTTTCAGGCCGATAACCGCGGCGATGTCGCCGGAGTATACGGTCTCGATATCCTCCCGGTGATTGGCGTGCATCTGGAGGATGCGGCCAATGCGCTCCTTCTGCTTTTTCGTGGAGTTCAGCACCTGGGTTCCGGTATTCAGCGTGCCGGAATAGACACGGATGAAGGACAGGCGGCCCACGTAGGGGTCCGTCGCGATCTTGAACGCCAGGGCGGAGAAGGGCTCGTCGTCGGAGGACGGACGCTCCTCCTCTTCCTCGGTGTTGGGATTGACGCCCTTAATTGCGGGGACATCCGTCGGGGAAGGCATATAGTCCACAATGGCGTCCAGCATTTTCTGCACGCCCTTGTTTTTATAGGACGTGCCGCAGGTGACCGGCACCATTTCGTTGGCGATGGTCGCCTTGCGGATGGCCGCCCGGATCTTGGCCTGGGGGACCTCCTGGCCGTCCAGGTACATCTCGGCGATTTCATCGTCGAACATGGAGACGGCATCCATCAGCTTCTCGTGGTACTCATTGGCCAAGTCCACCATGTCGGCGGGGATTTCCTCCACCCGCATGTCCTTGCCCAGGTCGTCATAATAGATATCCGCGTCCATCTCCACCAGGTCGATGATCCCCTTGAAGGTCTCCTCGCTTCCGATGGGGAGCTGGATGGGCACCGCGTTGCACTTCAGGCGGTCCTCCACCATGTGGAGCACGTTGTAGAAGTCCGCGCCCATGATGTCCATTTTGTTGACGTAGATCATCCGGGGGACCTTGTAGGTGTCGGCCTGACGCCACACGGTCTCGGACTGGGGCTCCACGCCGCCCTTGGCGCAGAGGACGGTCACAGAGCCGTCCAGCACGCGCAGGGAGCGCTCCACCTCCACGGTGAAGTCCACGTGGCCCGGGGTGTCGATGATGTTGAT
>VSMY01000223.1 GCA_009773995.1 Oscillibacter sp.
CGTGCGTCGGCAGCGTCAGAGGTGTATAAGCGACAGAGGCCCTGGGTAGGCGGGGACGGGCCTCCCGTGGGCCTCCCGGCGGGAGACGGGGAGGAGGGCCCAAAGCCCGGCGCGGGAGGGGACAGGCCCGCGGGCGGAGCCTTGGGGACCCTCCGGCGGTCGGAGCGCCGAGGCGCGGGAGACGGCGGCGGATCGGACGGCGGCAGCGGAAACGGCGGCGAAGGCCGCCGGAGGGAGACGCGCCGGGGAGCGCTTTGCCGAAGAGGCGTCCGCCGGGGGAACGGACCCGTTTCCCGAAGGGAGGCCCGGCGGCGGGATGACCGCCGGAGGGGTTCCCGCCCTCCTGCGCCGGGACGGGGCCGGGACGGCCCGTCTTGGCGGGAGCGGTTTGACCGCGGCGCCGGGGCTGGGAGCGCGGCTGGCCCGGTCCCTCCCCTGGGGCGGCGGCTGGGAGAGCGCCGCCCTCCGGGCGGAGGAGGGGGCCCGATCCCTGTCCCGGGCGGTGCAGCGGGACGCCCGGCGGTATGACGGCGGGTTTCCGTTTTATTGACAGATACCGGTCTGCCGGAGGGGGCCCCTCCGGCAAAGCCGGGGAGAGGGGGATGCCATATGCGCTTGACGCCCATGCGGTTCAAGGAGTTCACCTGGCCCCACAACCCGGAGGTGTACACGGTGGAACACCGGCGGCGGATTGCCGTCCATCCGGTTCCCTTCGGGCCCTGCGTAATGCAGGAGCTGGGGGGCTCCTACCGGGTGCTGAAGGGGGAGGGCGTGTTTGTGGGAGAGGACGCCTATGGGCGTTTCAAAGAGCTGGCCGGGGTCTTTCAGCAGGAGGGGCCGGGGCTGCTGGTCCATCCGGTTTGGCCGGCGGAAAAGGCCTACTTCGCGGCGCTGGAGGCCGTGGAGGAGCCCAGGCCGGACTTTGTGCGCTACCGCTTCGAGTTCTGGGAGGACGGAGGCGGCTATGACGGCGGGCTCAAGGCCCTGGAGACGGGGAACGGCGGAGGGAGCCCCGGAGACCCTCCGGCGGGCGGAAACGCCGCCGAACACCAGCGGGTCCACACCGTGCGGAAGGGGGATACCCTCTGGGCCGTGGCCAGGCAGTACGGCGTGGAGCTGGCGGCGCTGATCCGGGCCAATCCGCAAATTAAAAATCCAAATTTGATTTACCCCGGAGAGGCGGTGAGGGTGCCGTGACGGGAACGCTTTACACGGCGGACCACCGCATGTTTGAACTGCCGCCGCTTTTGAGCTGGCGGGTCACCCACACGGGAACCGTGCCCTGCGACAGCTTCTCCGTCACCTTCGTCTACCAAAAGGAAATGGCCCCGGTGCTTTCGATGGCGGCGGGCTTCGCGGCGGAGGCGGACGGGGAGGTCATGCTCCGGGCCGTTGTGGACGAGTACACGGTGGACCTGGACGGAACCGGCCTGACGGCCACGGTCTCCGGCCGGGGCTACGCCGCCAGGCTCCTGGACAACGAGTCCCGGCCCGTTACCTACCAGCAGGCCACCTTGGCGGAGATCCTGCAAAACCACGCGGAGCCCTACGGCATCACCTGCCGGGAAATCGCGGAGGTCCGGGCGGCGTCGCCCTACACCGTGGCGGCGGGGTCCAGCCAGTGGAAGGCGGTGGAGAACTTCTGCCGGGCCTGCGGCGGCTTCGTCCCCCGGTTCAGCCGGGAGGGGGAACTGCTGGCGTCGCCGGAACAGGAGGGCCGGACCCTCTCCATCGGCGAGGGGGATCCGGTGCTCTCCTGCACCCTGCGGGAGGATCGCTACGGCGTGCTGACGGAGGCCCTGGTCATCGACAAGACCCAGAATCAGGAATTCTCCGTGAAAAACCAGGAGATGATGGACAAGGGGGGCCAGTGCCGCCGGGTGCTTTACACGCCGGGGCAGAGCACCTGGGCCGCCATGCGGTACACGGGGGAGTACCAAATTCAGCGGTCCGGAGAGGACGCCTGGACGGCGGAGGTCACGCTGCCGGGGAGCTTTCTGGCCTTTCCGGGGGACCGGGTATCCCTGTCCCTGGAGCGGATGGGCCTTTCCGGCACCTTCCGGGTGGCGGAGGCGGAAAACCGCTTCGACGGCGGAAACGGGGCTCTGGTCACGCTGACGCTGAAGCCCCTGAAGACATAAGGAGGAAGCGGCATGTGGATTTCAAAACAGATGAAGCCGGTAAGCGCCACGGCGGACGCGGACCTGGGCGTCACCACCATCAGCGGGCGGAAAGCGGGGGTGGTGACCCGGGGGGAGGTCCGGGACCTGCCGGTCTACGGGCCGGGGGGCTATCTCTGGACCCCCGCCAACGGGGCGGCGGCGCTGGTCATC
>VSMY01000224.1 GCA_009773995.1 Oscillibacter sp.
CTGCTGGCGGCGCTGGGGATCCTGTTCCTCTGGCTGCTGGTGAAGGGCCTGCGGCAGAGCTACCTGCCGGGCCGTCTGGTGGTGCTGGCGGTGACCTTGACCCTGGGGTTTCAGACCCTGTTCAGCGCGGCGCTGAATTTTGGCTTTGTGCTGTTCTCCGCCAGTCTGCCCCTGATAGTAGGGAACTTCCAGACGGCGGCGGACATGGCCCTCATCGGCCTGGCTCTGTCGGTGTTCCGGGGGGACTCTGCTGCACGGGAGGAGCCCGCCGGGCCGCTCCAGCCCCGAAAGCGTCTGCGGGTAAAATTCGAGTATCAATGAAAAAGCGCCTCCCCGTTACACGGCGGGGAGGCGTCTTTTATACCTTTTTAATTGGGTGGCGAATCACCGTCTTCCACTTCTCCGGCGGGACCCTCCGGGCGTCGGAGAGGTAGATCTCATGGTGCTGCCGGGCCTCGCTCAGATCGGCCACATAGCCCTGCTCCTGTAAAAACGCGTCCATCTTCGCCACCGACTCCGGCTCGGAATCAAAGGAGCCCAGGTGCATGATCTGGACGCAGAGGCCCTCGTCCACCGTCAGGAACTCGGCGTCGGAGCAGTCCAGCCCCTTCTTCCGGGAGGCGGTCTCCACCGCCCAGGCAAAGTTTTCCGGGGTCACAAAGTCCGGCAGACGGATGGCGGAGGTCCAGAGGAAGCCGTCCTTGTTTCCGTAATCCATACCGCCTCCCCCCTCCTGCCGCCAGAAGCCCTCCAGGGGCGGGACCACGTACTCAAAGAAGCCCTCGATGCGGTAATCGCTCTTATAGCTCATTTTCAGCGTGTAGGCCACGGCGTACAAAACGCCCATGGCCCGCTGGTAGGCCCCGCCCTCCTGGTTGGGGTCCCCCCTGCCCTTCACGGAGATATAGTTCATCCGGGGAACGGTCACAATCTCCGGCCTGCCCTTGGGCAGATAGAACTCCTTGAACTCCTTCTTGAAATCAAAGGCCATACGCACCCTCCCTTTCCATAGATAGTCTACCAGATTTTTGAGAAAACGCAAGCGCATGTTATTTCTGGAAATCCGCCCCAGAATATTGACTGGAAGGCGGATTTCCTATATAATAAGCAATTGTCAGCGTGGACCCCCTGCCGCGGCCCCGACGGGCGGCGGACTTTTTTACATACCGTCTCGACAAGAACCGACGAAAGGAACCTGCTATGCGCCTAATTCGACTGCCCAAACGTATTCTCTCCGGCCTCCTGGCCGGGGCCCTGCTCCTCACGCCCGCCATGGCCTTTACCGACACGTCCGGCCATTGGGCTGAATCCGCCGTCAACAAATGGAGCCAGGAGTACGGCGTGCTCCAGGGCTATGACGACGGGTCCTTTAAACCGGACGCCTCCATCACCCGGGGAGCCTTTGCCGGGATTTTGGACCGCTTCCTCCAATTCCAGGCCGCCGCCCCCGCCGGGACCTTCTCCGACACCAAGGGGAACCGCTGGGAGGACTCCATCCTGAAGCTCAACGCCGCCGGGGTGTACCTGGGCAGCGAGGGCAGGGCCCTGCCGGGGGACAGCATCACCCGCCAGCAGGCCATGACCATGGTGGCACGGGCCTTCCAGCTGGGCGGGACGGACAACGCCCTGTCCTACCACGACGAGGCGCAGATCGCGGGTTATGCCCGGCCCTACATCGCGGAGCTCACCGGCCGGGGCTGGATCACCGACGCGGTGGATAACAGCTTCCGCCCCACGGAGCCCCTGACCCGTGCGGAGCTGGTGAACCTGCTGAACAACATGATTCAGGTCCTGATCCAAACCGGCGGAAGCTATTCAAATAATGTAGAGGGGAGCCTTCTCATCAACGCCGCGGAGGGCGCATCCCTGTCCAACATGACCGTCTCCGGGGACCTGATCATCGCCCCCGGCGTCACTGGGGCCGTCACCCTGGACAACGTGACCGTCACCGGGGAAATTCGGAATTTCAGCTCCATTACACCGCAAATTACCAACACTCCCATGGAAGCCCCCGTCACCCCGGTGGACCCGGTGACGCCGCCTCCCGCGCCGGAGGAGCCCGGAACCCCCGGCTCCGGGGACGACTTCGACTGGGGCATTGTGGTAGTACCCTCCCCCGCGGACCCCAGCGCCCCGGTGACGCCGGAACAGCCCGCCGGGCCCGGCATCCAGCCCAGCGAGGTTTACACCCCCGGCGTCACCACCGGAGAGACCATCGACTACAGCGACCGGAAGATCCCCGTCTACGCGGGCCCGGAGCAAACCCGGCGCCAGCACGGGGACTTTATCTGGGCCGCGGCCCATCCGGACCGGCGGG
>VSMY01000225.1 GCA_009773995.1 Oscillibacter sp.
ACCCCGTACACGCCCCCAAAAAATTTTTCCCCGCCGCGAGAAAAAATGTGCTATACTCAGTTTGTCGAAAAACGCGGAAAACCGATTCAACGGGAAGGAAGGGTGTGCGCGGGAAACCCAGGAAGGGTTTCCTGCGTCATTCAAATCCAAAGTTTTCAGAACTTTAAAAGTTCTGAAAACTTGCACAGGCTGGCGAAAACACGTTTTCGACAGCCTGTGCTATACTGTTCCACGTGAAACCATGTCCAAGGAGGCGCGCACCCATGCTGACGCTCTTGACCGGCCGGGCCAGAACCGGCAAATCCACCGCCGTGCTGAACCGCATCGCCGCCCATCCGGAAGGGCGGGACCAGATTCTCCTGGTGCCCGAGCACGCCTCCCATCAGGCGGAGGTGGACCTGTGCCGGACCTGCGGCGATTCCGCCAGCCGCTTTGCCGAGGTGCTGAGCTTCCGCCGCCTCTCGGACCGGGTTCTCTCCATCACCGGCGGCGCGGCCCAGGTGACCCTGGACGCCGGGGGCAAGCTGCTGACCCTGGAAAAGGCCCTCTTAGAGGTCCTGCCGGAGCTGACGGTTTACCGCCGCCCCTCCCGGAAGTCGGCCTTTCTCCGCCGGCTGCTGGACCTCTTTGACGAGCTCCGCTGTTACGAGGTCTCCCCGGAGACGCTCTACGAGCAGTCCCAGGCCATCGCCGGGGCCACCCATGACAAGCTCCGGGATCTGAGCCTCCTCTACGCCGCCTACGAGTCCCGCCTCCTCCGCCCCGGCCTGGACGCCCGGGACTATATGACCAAGCTCTGCGACAGCCTGGAGGAATCCGGCTACGCCCAGGGCAAGGACGTCTACATCGACGGCTTCACCTACTTCACCGCCCAGGAGCGCCGCTGCATTTCCATCCTCCTCCGCCAGGCCCGCAGCCTCACCGTCACCCTCCTGGGGGAGCCCGGCAGCCGGGAGGAAATGTTCGAGGCGTCCCTCCGCACCCTGGACCGTCTCCGCCGCCTGGCGGAGCGGGAGGGAAAGCCCGTCCAAATCGAGAACCTCACCGCCTGGGACCCCTCCGCCCTGGGGCACCTGGAGCGCCGCTTCTTCGGCGAGACCCTTCCCTATGAGGGGGATTCCTCCCAAATCCGCCTCCTCCAGGCGGACACGGTCCTCTCCGAGGTGGAGCAGGCCGCCGCCGCCATCCGCCGCCTGCTCCTGGAGGGGAAATGCCGCTGCCGGGAGATTACGGTGGCCGCCCGGAACATGGAGGCTTACGAATCCGTCATCGAGACGGTTTTTGAGCGCTGGCAGATTCCCGCCTACTTAAGCCGCCGCAGCGACATTCTGGAAAAGCCGGTCCTGAGCCTCCTCACCGGAGTTCTGGCCGCCGTGGGCGGGGGGTATGAGTACGACGACATGTTCCGCTGGCTGAAGACGGGCCTGGCGGGCCTCGCGCCGGAGGAGTGCGACGAGCTGGAGAACTATGTCCTCAAGTGGGAGGTCCACGGCGGCATGTGGCTGCGGGACGTGGACTGGGCGGAGAACCCGGACGGCTACGGGGCCCCCTGGACCCCGGCCCGGGAGGCCCGGCTGGCTCAGGTCAACGCCCTGCGCCGCCGGGTCCAAATCCCCCTGGCCCGCCTGGCGGAGGGGCTGAAGGCCGGCGAGACCGCCGCCGCCAAGGTGGGGGCCCTCTACGGTTTCATGGAGGAGCTCCGCCTCCAGGACGCCCTGGAAACCCAGATGAAGGCCCAGGCCCGGGCGGGCCGCCTCCAGGAGGCGGAGGAGACCGCCCAGCTGTGGGAGATTCTCTGCGGCGTGCTGGACCAGTTTGTGGAAATCGTGGGGGAGGAGCCCATGGAGCTGGAGGAGTTCACCCGCCTCTTCCGCCAGGTGCTGACGGAGTACAGCGTGGGCACCATTCCCGTCTCGTTGGACCAGGTCCAGGTCTCCGGCGTGGCCCGGAACGACCGCCACACCGCCAAATACCTCTTTCTCCTGGGGGCGAACGACCATGTGCTCCCCACCCCCGGCCAGGGGGGCGGCATCCTGGGGGAGGACGACCGGGCGGAGCTGGCGCGGCGGGGCGTCGAGCTGGCCCCCACCGGCATGGACCAGATGGGGATTGAGCTCCAGAATCTCTACGCCGCCCTGGCCCAGCCCACCCAGGGCCTGACGGTGAGCTGGCCCGTCGCCGACGTCTCCGGCGCGGAGCTGCGCCCCGCCTTCGTGGTGGACCGCCTCTTATCCCTGTTTCCCGCCCTCCGGGTGGAGCGGGAGCCCGCCGCCAAGCCCTACCGGCT
>VSMY01000226.1 GCA_009773995.1 Oscillibacter sp.
CCTGCGGGGAGAAGATCCAGGGCAAGGCCGGGGACGAGCCGGTGCGGAAGCTGGAGCTGGTGATGAACCAGGCCGGCGTCACGCCGGAGATCTGCCCCGCCGTGTCCGCCGCCCTCTTGAAGGCCGAGGCCACCGGGGCCCCGGCGGGAGCCATGGTCCTGCCGGACGGCCGGGTGGTGACGGGCAAGACCTCCGAGACCCTGGGGGCCGCCTCCGCCCTGCTGCTCAACGCCTTGAAGGCCCTGGGCGGCATCGACCACCAGCTGGAGCTGATCTCCGCCCAGGTCCTGGAGCCGGTGTGCCGGCTGAAAACCGGGTATCTGGGCCACAAGAATCCCCGTCTCCACACCGACGAGGTGCTGCTGGCCCTGACCATCTCCGCCCTGACCAACCCCCTGGCGGACCTGGCCCAGCGGCAGATGCCAAAGCTCCGGGGCTGCGACGCCCACTTCTCCGTGATCCTCAGCGACGAGGACGAGAAGCTTCTGCGGCAGCTGGGGATCAACGTCAGCTTTGAGCCCAAGTACGAGACGAAGAAGCTGTACCACAAGTGAGACATCCGAAACACCCTTGACAGGAGGATTTCACCCATGACGGCACTTGAACAGTCCGGCATCAAAAAACTGGGGTTCGGGTTTATGCGCCTGCCCCTTGTGAACGGGAACTTTGAGCAGATCGACCAGAAAACCCTGTGCGCAATGGTCGACCACTTCCTCAAAAAGGGATTCCGGTATTTTGACACCGCTTGGTTTTACCACAACGGACAGTCGGAGGCCGCCATCCGGGACTGCCTCGTCTCCCGTTATCCCCGCTCCGCGTTCCTTCTGGCGGATAAGATGCCCCTGGTTTTGATCCGTGAGGAGCGGGAGCTGGAGGAATACTTTCAGACACAGCTCACCCGCTGCGGCGTGGATTATTTTGACTTATACCTGCTCCACGATATGGGAAAGGACCGGCTGGAGACCGCGGAGAGGACCCGCGCCTTCGCGTTCCTGCGGCGGAAAAAAGCGGAGGGCCTGGTGCGAAAAATCGGCTTTTCCTTTCACGACACGGCGGACGTGCTGGACACGCTCCTGACCGAGCATCCGGAGGTGGATTTTGTCCAGCTTCAGCTGAACTATCTGGACTGGGAGAGCCGGTCCATTCAATCCCGCAGATGCTACGAGACGGCACAGCGCCACGGAAAGCCGGTCATCGTCATGGAACCCGTCAAGGGGGGCACGCTGGCCAACATCCCGGAAAAAGCCGGGGAGCGTTTTCACGCCTGCCGTCCGGAGATGTCGGCGGCGTCCTGGGCAATCCGCTTTGCCGCCAGCCTGGAGAACGTCATGATGGTTCTGAGCGGCATGAGCACTCTGCAGCAGGTGGAGGATAACACCTCCTATATGGAAAATTTCTCCCCGCTGTCCCAGCAGGAGCATTCCGTCGTTCAGGAGGTCACCGGCATCATCAACGACAGTGTCACGATCCCCTGCACCGGCTGCTCCTACTGCACCAACGGCTGCCCCATGAACATCGCGATTCCCCAGTACTTCTCCCTCTACAACGCGGAGATGCGGGAGTTGGAGGACAAGCCCTGGACGGCCCAGCTCATGCTGTACGGACATCTGTCCGGGCAGTTTGGAAAGGCCAGTGCGTGCGTTAGCTGCGGAAGCTGTGAGGAGATGTGCCCCCAGCACCTGCCCATCCGGGAGTGGCTGAAAGCGGTGGCACGGAAATTTGAAAACGGATAGAGGAACGATTTTATGGACC
The DNA here is from genome assembly GCA_009773995.1 of Oscillibacter sp. GTDB lineage: Bacteria > Bacillota > Clostridia > Oscillospirales > Oscillospiraceae > Oscillibacter. Next base: position 1,753 of record VSMY01000226.1, read on the forward strand.
CAATCATTTTACAAATCGCCCAGGAGCTGGACAAGCGCCCGGAACACGTGGAGAACGTGGTACGCCTCCTGGACGAGGGCAACACCATCCCCTTCATCGCCCGGTACCGCAAGGAGCTCCACGGCGCCATGGACGCCACCTCCCTCCGGACGCTGGAGGAGCGGCTCCAGTACCTCCGGGGCCTCCGGGAGCGGCGGGAGGCGGTGAAGTCCGCCATTGCCGAACAGGGCAAGCTGACGGAGGAGCTCTCCGCCGCCATCGACGCCGCGCAGACCCTGGCGGAGGTGGAGGACCTGTACCGCCCCTATAAGCAGAAGCGCCGCACCCGGGCCACCATGGCAAAGGAAAAGGGACTGGAGCCCCTGGCGGAGCTCCTCTTCGCCCAGGGGCCGGACTGCCCGGACCCGCTGGAGGAGGCGGCGAGGTACGTGGACCCGGCGAAGGGCGTGGAGACGGCGGAGGACGCCCTGGCGGGGGCCGCCGACAGCGTCGCCGAACAGATCTCCGACGACGCGGAGCTCCGCAAG
>VSMY01000227.1 GCA_009773995.1 Oscillibacter sp.
GGGGGGGGGCAATGCCCGCTGTCCAGAATGCCCCGCTGGGTGGCCCAGCCGATGGCCTGGGCAAAATCAGCGTTGAGGGAGGCGGTCTCCAGGACCTCGATCTCCGCCTGGGGGGACCCGGCGGCCCGCCAGAGGAAGGTGAGAATCTGCCCCTGGGTGCACAGGGCGTCGGGGGAGAAGGTGTCCTGGGAGGTCCCGGTGGTGATGCCCCGCTCCACGGCCCAGGCGATGGGCGCGGCATAGTACAGCCCCTCGTCCACGTCGGAGAAGGCGGCGGCGCCGCCTGTCAGCAGGGTCAGGGCCAGGAGAAAAGCGGCCAGCGTCTTTTTCATATGCGCGCACCTCGTTTCATTTCAGAGTCTGGACCCAAAAGGCCCAAGCCCTATTGTAAGATATTTTTCCCGCCCTTGCAAGCCCAAACCACAATTTGTATGTTACATCTTTGTTACAGGCACAAGGGATGGCCCCTGTTTTCGCCAGCGTTCCCCCTCCAACTGGAAAACCCGTCTCCGCGAAACGGCCCATGCCCCTGCCGAGGGGAAACGTTTTTCCAGAAAAATGTACGGATTTCCAGATATTCCCCCGGATTTCTTCCAGGCAAATCTTGTAAACCAGGCTCTTTTCTGATATACTGTTGACCACAAAACACGCGGAGGAAATCCCGGCCCTCAACCGGCGCGGGACGCGTGGGCGAAACGTCCTCCGCACAAAGCGAAAAGGAGATTTTTTCATGAGGAAAACCCCCTTCCGGCTGGCCGCGGTTTTGCTGGCCTTCTGCGTTGCCGCCTCCCTGTTCCCCCCTGTGGGGCTGGCGGCGGAAGTTGAAGACTACTTTGATCTGTCCGCCGCTATTAACGCCGCGCCCAGCGGCGGCACGGTCACGCTGACCAAGGACGCCATAATCAATCTCGCTAAGGACGAAACTCCGTGGACCATTCTCAAAGACGTCACCATAGACGGGCAGGGCCGCACGATTGTCCTCCGTGCCGGCGGAATTTTGCTGGGCGAAAATGTGACGTTTGAAAACGTGCGGCTGGAATTTACCAGCAGCACCCGCAACGCGGTCATCGCCAACGGATACGCCTTGACCTTGGACGGCGTAACGGCCGCGGGCTATCCCTTTAACGTTTTCGGCGGCACCCTGCTGCCAAATTCTTATGAAGAATTCCAGGTTCCCTCCCCCGGCACAGCCAACACCGTCACCATTCGGGGAAGCACCAACCTTCAAGGCTCCTCCGCGCATGTCGTAGGCGACGGGAATATTTACGCCGGCAGTCTCTGCATGGGCGGCATGAAACCGGAAACCGGCGATCTGGACGGCGTGGCAAACGCCTTTTCCGGGAATCCCGTCATCCGCATAGAAGGCTGCGCGAATCCCGGCGGCGGCGTCCTCCCCCTGGGCCAAATCTACGCCGGAGGCGCGCAGCAGAAGAACACACCGAATGTGGAAGGACAAAAAAGAACGCTTCCAGATTCCGACAGCTACACCGTAGACGGGACCGTCACCATCACCGGCGCGAAAATCCCCGACGTGGACGGCGCGGGCGCGACGAAAACCCTTGTGGAGTACGACGGCCAATATCTGGATACCAAGGTATTCTGCGATATCTCCGGCCTGTCGGTACGTTCGGGCAATCTGGCCCTGGACCAGGGCAGCAGCTTCCGGCAGGACGGGGACACGTCCCTCTCCATCTCCTCCGGCACAAAGCTGACGGTTTCCAGCCTGTACGGCGCCGGAGGCAGCGCCGATTTCACGGTGGATGATTTCACCGGAGACGGCGGCATCCTGATTATGGGCGCGAATCAAACCATGACCGCCGCCCGGTCGGCGGCGGGCTCGGCCAAGGTGGCCGTCGGCGGAACAAACAATTCCAATACCCAGTCCACCGACGAGCCCATTTTGGGCCACACCTACATCCAGGCCCCGGCCTCCGGCGGCGTCTCCTTCGAGCTCCTGCCCTCCAGCTCCAAGCCCCGCGTGAAGCTGGTCCGGGATGAAAACGGCAATTGGACGGCTGTGGAGGAGACCTCCAGCGGGGACGAGGACCTTGTGAAGACGTTCCGCTTCGACACGGCGGCGGCGACCGTGGAAGCGGGCCAAGAGACCTCATTCTCCCTAACCGCCGAAAACACAGCCGGAGCGCCGGTGTACCTGGACTTCATTCCCCTGACCATCGATATCGACGGCAAGACCGCCAGCCGGACAGAGCAGGAAATCGACGGCGACACCTATTACACCT
>VSMY01000228.1 GCA_009773995.1 Oscillibacter sp.
GGGCGCCTCCGGCTCCTCGGGGGGCGTTTCCGCCGGGGCGGGCACGGCTCCCTCCGTCTCCCGGAGCAGGTGGTGCTCCAGGCTGCCGCCGTACTCCGCCAGGATCTCCTCCAGGGAGTAATCGTCCTCCGGGGCGGAGACGGGGATGTTGTTGTCGTCCTTCGGGGTCATGGGGGTTCCCTCCTTAGGAAAGGGGTAGATCAAAGAGGCGCCTTGGCTGCCGTCAGGCGTTCCTCAATTCCGGATAGCGGGTGATGGGAGACTGGCCCGCTTTATGTTCTCCGATGGTCTTCTCCATCCAGATCATGTTGTACCAGCGGCCAAACTTATACCCGCATTTGTGAAACTCTCCCACCTTCACATAGCCCAGGTGCCCGTGAAAGCCGGCGCTGTTTGCCGTCAGGTATTCGTCGTCACGTTCCGGATAGCCGATGCACGCGTACAGGTTGAGGATCCCCATATCGTGCAGGGCCCGTTCCAGCGCCTCGTAGATCGTCCGGCCCATTCCGCGCTTCCGGGCGCGGGGGTCCAGGTAAACCGTCGTTTCGCAGGACCAGCCATAGGCGGCCCGGCCCACAAAGGCGCCCGCGTAGGCGTAGCCCTCGATCCGGCCGTCTTCCAAAACGACCAGATACGGATAGGCCCGCATGGTTTTCTCCATCCGGCCCTTGAACTCGTCAAGGGAGGGCGTTTCGTATTCAAACGTGATCGCGGTATTTTTTACATAGTAATCGTAGATTTCCAGGATACGCCCGGCGTCTTCCAATGCGGCGTCGCGCACCGTCACCATAAAGATCCCCTCCGCGGTATAAAGTCGAAAGATGGACGCTTCTGCTTTTCAGGCAGGCAGCCGCTGGCGCACGGCCTCATAGAGTAAAATCGCGGCCGCGGCGGAGGCGTTCAGGGAGTTGAGCTTCCCCCGCATGGGGATGCTGACCAGGAAGTCGCAGCGCTCCGCCACCAAACGGCCCATGCCGCTGCCCTCGCTGCCGATGACGATGGCGGCGGGGCCCTTCAGGTCCGCGCCGTAGAGGGCCGTGGTCCCGTCCGCCGCCGTGCCGAAGACCCAGATTCCCCGCTTTTTCAAATCGTCCAGCAGGGCCGGGAGGTTGGGCACCCGTGCAACCGGCATATGGGCCACCGCCCCGGCGGAGGTCTTGGCCACCACCGCCGTCAGCCCTGCGCTCCGGCGCTTGGGGATGATGATCCCGTGGGCCCCGGCGCACTCCGCCGTGCGGATGACGGCCCCCAGGTTGTGGGGGTCCGAGAGCTCGTCGCAGACCACCAGCAGGGGGGCTTCCCCCCTGGCCTCCGCGGCCTGGAGGATGTCCTCCACGCTGGCGTATTCCCGGACGGCGCTGAGGGCGATGACGCCCTGGTGGGCGTGGGTGCGGCTCATGGCGTCCAGCTTCCGCTTATCCGCCTCCACCACCACGGCCCCGGCGGCCCGGGCCTTGGAGGCGATGTGGCCCAGGGTCTTGTCCGTCTCGCCCTTCTGGAGGTAGATTTTATCAATGGCCGTCCCGGCCCGGAGGGCCTCGATGACGGCGTTCCGGCCCTCAATGATGCCGTCGGCCTCGAGGGCGGGGGTTCTGCGGTCTTCCATAGGAGGATTCCTTCCCGGCCGGAGGCCCGGCCTGAAAATTTTGTCGATACATTCTTAGTATACCATAGACAGGGAGGATAATAAAGCGGGAATTTACAGAAACTTCATGAAACCTTCTTGTGGGTTTCCAGGTTCTGTGATATACTGCCATATAATTTCGCCGGGTTTCACGCTTTCACGGATACCGTGCGCTTTTCCCTGAAAGGAGTTTTTATATATGGACCAAAACAACAACAAGAAAAAGCCGGACCAGAACAAAAACAGCAACTGGCGGGGCTTTATCCACCTGATCTGCTGGGCCGTGCTGCTGGCCGTGCTGGTGAGCTACGCCACCACCTACATGACCAGCATGGGCCACCAGGCCAGCTCTGTGGAGCTGGAATACAGCGAATTTCTGGACATGCTGGACGCCGGGAAGGTGGCCGGGGTGGACTTCGACAACAGCGAATCCATCCTCATCATCACCCCGGAGGACGGCTATGTCTACGCCAACAGCGAAGGGATGGAATACACCAAATCCACCCTGGAGGACGGAACCGCCGTTTACACCCACGTGGACGAAGAGGGCCGGGAGCTGAAGCTGTCCCTGGAGCTGTTCGCCGTGCGGCTGGAGTCCTATGACTC
>VSMY01000229.1 GCA_009773995.1 Oscillibacter sp.
ATATAGATGATTTCGCTGCTGGTCTCGTGGGTGTGCATCCCGATGGTGGCCCCAGGGATGAGCCGTCCCCGCATAATTTTGTTCAGCGGGTCGGCGTACATTCTCATACGGGCTTCCTTTTCGCCGCCCCGCATGTGGGGGATGACCTTGGGCTCCATCTTTTCAAAATCAATCAGCATGGGAATACTCCTTTCAGCTCAGCTTCCCGGCCACGAAGTCGTCCACCATGGCCAGGGCGTCGTCCAGCTTCAAAACGTCCGTGCCGCCGCCCATGGCGCTGTCCGGCTTGCCGCCGCCTTTCCCCCCGCAGACGGGGGCGATGGCTTTGATGATGTCCCCGGCCTTAATTCCCTGGGCCACGGCCTCCTTGCCGCAGACCGCCTGGAAGGTGATTTTCCCGTCGTTGACGGAGGCCATGACGCCCACCACGCAGGGCTCCTTGTCCCGGAGAAAGTCGCCCATTTTCCGCAGGGCATTGGCGTCCAGGCCGTCCCGCTGGGCGGTGAGGACCTTGAGGCCCTTCACGTCCTTGGCGCTCATGAGGAAGTTCCGGGCCTCGCCCAGGGAGGCCTCGGCCTTGAACTTGTCCAGGGCCTGGCGCAGCTCTTTCATCTCCGCCGTCTGCTGCTCAATGCGGCTCTCCAGTTCGCCGGGGGTGGTCTTCAAAAGCTGGGCGGCGTGGAACAGCATCTGCTGATTCCGGTTCACGGTCTCCAGAGTCAGGCGGCCCACGGTGGCCTCTATGCGGCGCACGCCGGAGGCCACGGACCCCTCGGACTTGATGCGGAAGGGCCCGGCTTTGGCGGTGTTGTCCAGGTGGGTGCCGCCGCAGAACTCCATGGAGAAATCGCCCATTTCCACCACGCGGACCACGTCTCCGTACTTCTCGCCGAACATGGCCACCGCGCCCTTGCGCTTGGCCTCTTCGATGGGCAGGACCTCCGTCACCACGGGCAGGCCCTCCAGAATGGCGTCGTTCACCAGCCGGTCGATTTCGCTGAGCTGTTCCGGGGTGATGGCCTCGAAGTGGGTGAAGTCGAAGCGGATGCGGTCCGGCTCCACCAGGGAGCCCGCCTGGTGCACATGGTCCCCCAGGACTTTCTTGAGCGCCGCGTCCAGCAGGTGGGTGGCGCTGTGGGCCCGGCGGATGGCCCGGCGGCGCTCCGCGTCAATTTCGGCGCCGACGGCGTCGCCCACCTTCAGCACGCCCTCCGCCAAACGGCCGGAGTGGAGGAACTTGCCGCCCTTGTTCTTCTGCACGTCGGAGACTTCGAAGCGCATCTTGCCGGCAAGGAGTACGCCGTGGTCCGCCGTCTGGCCGCCCATTTCGGCGTAGAAGGGGGATTTGTCCAGAACGACGGCGGCCTCCACGCCGGAGACGATTTCATCCACCAGCTCTCCTTCCGCCACGATGGCGACCACCTTGGCGTCCGCGATGCGGTCGTTCTCATAGCCCACAAACTCCGTGGCGGGCACGTCGCTGCCGAACTCGATGCCGGCCCAGCCCAGGTCGCCCAGGGCCTCCCGGGCCTTCCGGGCCCGCCGGCGCTGCTCGTCCATGAGGGCCTTGAAGGCGTCCTGATCGACGCTCATGCCCTCCTCCTCCACCATCTCCACCGTCAGGTCGATGGGGAAGCCATAGGTGTCATACAGCCTGAAACAGAACTCTCCGGGGATGACCGTCTGCCCGGCGGCTTCCAGACGCCGCAATTCCTCGTCCAGCAGATGCAGGCCCTTTTCCAGAGTGAGGGAGAAGCGCTGCTCCTCCTCAAATACCGCGCGGTCGATAAAGTCCGCGTTTTGCGGCAGGTCGGGATAGGCCTCGCCCATGATTTCCGTGACCTTGCGGGCCACCTTGTGCATGAAGGGTTCATGCACGCCCATGAGCGTGGCGAAACGCAGCGCCCGGCGGATCAGGCGGCGCAGCACATAGCCCCGGTTCTCGTTGGAGGGCAGCACGCCCTCGGCGATGAGAAAGGCGGCGGCGCGGCTGTGGTCGGCAATGACGCGCAGGGCCGTATCCACATCATTGGCGTCCGGCGCGCTGAAGCTGTAGGTCACGCCAGCCAGCCCGGCCGCATACTGAATAATTTCCTGGAAGAGATCACAATCAAAGTTGGAACGCTTGCCCTGGCAGACCGCGGCGATGCGCTCCAGCCCCATGCCGGTATCAATATTGGGCC
>VSMY01000023.1 GCA_009773995.1 Oscillibacter sp.
AGCTTGCCGTTCAGGGCGGGGATGACCTTGCCCACGGCCTTGGCGGCGCCGGTGGAGGAGGGGATGATGTTGCCGGTGGCCGCGCGGCCGCCCCGCCAGTCCTTCATGGAAGCGCCGTCCAGCAGCTTCTGAGTGGGAGTGACGGAGTGCACGGTGGTCATCAGGCCCTCGACGATGCCGAATTTCTCATTCAGGACCTTGGCGATGGGGGCCAGGCAGTTGGTGGTGCAGGAGGCGTTGGAGACATAGGTCATGTCGGAGGTGTATTTGGAGTTGTTCACGCCCATGACGAACATCGGGGTGTCGTCCTTGGAGGGGGCGCCCATGATGACATGCTTGGCTCCGGCTTTGATGTGGCCCTCGCACTTGCTCTTTTCCAGGTGCTGGCCGGTGCACTCGCAGATATACTCGGCGCCAACGGTGCTCCAGGGGATGTCGCCGACTTCCTTGGCGGTGAAGACCTTGAACTCCTTGCCGTCCACCACCAGGGCGTCGGCGGTGTAGGAGACCTCGCCGGGGAACTTGCCGTGCACGCTGTCATATTTCAGCATGTAGGCCATATACTCGGGGTTCATAAAGGGGTCGTTCAGGCCGACGACCTCGACGTCGTCGCGCTTCAGGGCGGCGCGGAACACGATGCGGCCGATGCGGCCAAAACCATTGATGCCGATTTTCGCTTTCATAATACAGGAACTCCTTTCGATTTTTGGGTACAAATTGTACCGGAATGCCATATAAACGATTGCGTAAACGATTGGTTTGGGTCTTTTCCAAAGGTAATGGTATCACAACGTGAAGTTTTTGGCAATCATCATTTCAAACAACAATTGACCGGGGCCATTGTGAATTTTTGATAATAAAGCATCTCTTTTCCAAATTGACGGAAACCATTGGCGCGCCTCACCTGGAAAAGGATTCCCAAAGGACTGGAGATTATGCGGCGCGGGCGGAGAGACGCACAAAATACTTGGTGATTCCGACCGAAAAAGAGAGATGCGTTTGGCGAAAGTGTGAAAAAGCAAAAAAGAGGTTGACCTTTCTGCGGAAGGGGCTTGCCGCCGGAGAAAAAATGTGCTATTCTTGTAAAAGAATAACGAAGAGGAGGGACCTTGATGCGACCGCGGATTCCACGCTGCGTGGTGTCCTTCCACACCACCGCCGGAGCCATGGCGGCGGAGCGCCTCTGCCGCCGGGAGGGGCTGGAGGGAAAGCTGATTTCCGTGCCCCGAAGCGTCACCTCCGACTGTGGGCTGGCCTGGTCCGCCCCGCCGGAGCTGCGGGAGACGCTGGAGCGCCGCTTCCGGGAGGCGGGCGTTGAGGCCGCGGGCTTCCATGAGCTGACCCTCTGACGGCGTTTTTTGCCAAGCGTTATTCGAAAGAAAGAATAGCAGATCGAGGAGGAACCGTATGAAAGAAAACACCTTTGTCCGCCGCTACGGCCTGATTGTCCTGGCCGGGGTCGTGGTGGGCGCGGCGGCGCTGCTCCTGACCGCCGCCGGGAACCCCAAGAACATGGGCTTTTGCATCGCCTGTTTCGAGCGGGACATCGCCGGGGCCCTGGGCCTCCACGGCGCGGGGAAGGTCCAGTACCTCCGGCCGGAGATCCCAGGCATCGTCCTGGGAGCCATGATCTCGGCCCTGGCCTTCCGGGAATTTAAGGCCCGGGCGGGCTCCTGCCCCGCCAGCCGCTTTGTGCTGGGGCTGTTTGTGATGATCGGCGCGCTGGCCTTCCTGGGCTGCCCCCTGCGGATGGTCATCCGCTTGGGCGGCGGGGACCTGACCGCGGTGGCGGGCCTGCTGGGCTTCCTGGCGGGAATTCTGGTGGGCGTGGTTTTTTTGAAAAAGGGCTTTTCCCTGGGCCGGGCCTATCCGGTGAAGCGGGGAGAGGGCTTTGCCCTGCCCGCCGTGATGGCGGGGCTGTTGGCCCTGCTCCTGCTGGCTCCAGGGCTGCTGAAGTTCTCCGAGGAGGGGCCGGGGTCCATGCGGGCGTTTTGGCTCGTCTCCCTGGCCGCCGGGGTGGCGGTGGGCTTCGCTGCCCAGCGGAGCCGCCTGTGCATGGCGGGGGGCCTCCGGGACGCCTTTTTGATCCGGGACTTCACCCTGCTGGCGGGCTTCCTGGCCATCTGGGCCACGGTCACCGTGGGGAATCTCATCATGGGCAGTTATAATCTCTCCATGCTCTCCCAGCCCGTGGCCCACAGCCAGCACCTCTGGTCCTTCCTGGGCATGGCCCTGGCGGGCTGGGGCTCCATCCTCCTGGGCGGCTGCCCCCTGCGGCAGCTCATCCTGGCGGGAGAGGGCAACGGCGACGCCGCCGTGACGGTGCTGGGTATGGTCGTGGGGGCGGCCATTGCCCACAACTTCGGCCTGGCAGGGAACGCCGACAGCGTTGTGGAAGGCGTGTACAAAGTGGGCGGTATCGGAGCGGCGGGCAGGATCGCCGTCGTCATCGGCTTTGCGGTGCTGCTGGCGGTGAGCCTGCTCCATCTTCCGGGAAAGGAGGAAGCGTGATGGTCGACGCGAGAGGGCAGTCCTGTCCCATTCCGGTGGTGATGACCCGGAAGGCTCTGGAAAAGGAAAAGCCCGCCCGGCTGGAGGTTCTGGTGGACGCCCAGGTGGCGGTGGAGAACGTCACCCGCTGCGCCCAATCCCTGGGCTACCAAGTGACGGCGGAGCTTCAGGGGCCGGACTTCAAGCTGATTCTGACAAAGTAAAAAGGAGAAGGGGGAGGGCCGGAGAGGGCCCTCTCCTTTTCCGTGGCGGGGAGTGTTGACAGGGTGTCCTCCAGCACTTATAATGAAAACCATCTATTTCCAAGGAGGTCCCCTCCATGCCCCACACGAAAGACAAACGGCGCGTCCTCCTCATCGGCACCGGAGGCACCATCGCCTCGGAGGTGACGGAGGGGGGCCTGGCCCCGGAGCTGACCACGGAGCAGCTCCTCCGCCACGTCCCCGGCATCTCGAACGTCTGCGCCGTGGACTGCCTTCAGCTTCTGAACCTGGACAGCACCAACATCGGCCCCGGCCACTGGCTCCAAATGGCCCGGTGCCTCCGGGAGCACTACGGCCGCTACGACGGCTTTGTCCTCACCCACGGCACGGACACCATGGCCTACACGGCGGCGGCGCTGAGCTACCTCATCCAGGGGAGCCCCAAGCCCATCGTCCTCACCGGGGCCCAGCGGCCCATCGGCTTTGACTCCACGGACTCCAAGACCAACCTGATGGACGCGGTCCGCTGCGCGTCGGAGGACCTGCCGGGGGTTTCCATCGTCTTCGACGGCAAGGTCATTCCCGGCACCCGTGCCAAGAAGACCCGGTCCAAAAGTTTTCAGGCGTTTTCCAGCATCAACTATCCCTATCTCGGCATCCTCCGGGACGGGGTGCTGCTGCGCTATATCCGCCAGGACTGCGGGGCCTATCCCATGTTCTACGATACGCTGAATACCCGTGTGGCCCTCTTGAAGCTCCTGCCCGGCATGGACCGGGGGGCGGCGGACTTTCTCCTGGAGCGGAACGACGGGCTCATCATCGAGAGCTTCGGCGTGGGGGGCCTTCCGGAGTCCGGGGGCTTCTACCACTGCGTGGACGAGGCTCTGGCGGCGGGGAAGACCGTGGTCATCACCACCCAGGTGGAGAACGAGGGCAGCGACGTGGGGGTCTACCATGTGGGCCACGCGCTAAAAAACAAGCTGGGGGTTTTGGAGGCCTACGACATGACCACCGAGGCCGTGGCGGCCAAGCTCATGTGGATCCTGGGCCAGACCCGGGAGCGGCGGGAGGTGGAGCGGCTCTTCTACACCCCGGTGGCCCGGGATATCCTCTGGCCGGTGGAATGAGGGGCTTCCTGGAGACGCAAAAATCCCCGCTTTCCTTTTTGGACATCCTGTGGTACAATCTCTATGTGATAGAAAGGTACAGGCCCCGCCGGGGGAGAAAGGAGTCCCGCCATGGCCCCAGCAAGTCCCGACCCCGTCCTCTCCCGCATCCGCGCCGCCGCGGTCCGGGGGGCGCTGTCCCATGCCCTGCTGTTCACCGGGCCGGGGGACCGTTTGGCCGCGGCCCGGTTTGCCGCCTCCGCCTTTCAGTGCGTGGGACCGGAGGGGGACCGCCCCTGCGGCGGGTGCCCCGCCTGCCGGAAGGTCCGGGAGGACATCCACCCGGATGTGATCACCGTCCGGGACGAGGAGCATAAATTTATCGCTGTGGACGTGGTCCGGGAGGTCCGGCGGGACGCCTACATCCGCCCCAACGAGGGGGAGAGGAAGGTCTATGTTTTCCCGGACTGCGCCCTGCTGACGGAGCAGGACCAGAACGTCCTTCTGAAGCTGGTGGAGGAGGGGCCGCCCTACGCCGCCTTCCTCTTCTGCGCCGAGAACCCGGCGGTGGTGCTCCAGACCCTGCGGTCCCGCTGCGTGGAGCTGAAGCTCCAGCCCGCCGTCCCCCCTCCCGCGGAGGAGGAGGCCGGGGACGGAGAGGCCCTCTGCCGGTGCCTTTTGAAGGGAAAGCGGGGGAGCGCCGCCGAGCTGGCGGTCCGGCTGGAGAAAAAGAAGCTCAGCCGGGAGGCCCTGAGCGCTTTACTGGAGCGGAGCGAGGCCCTGCTCTCCCAGGCGCTGGTGCTCCTCTACGGCGGGAACGCGGAGGCCGGGGACTGCGCCTTGGCGGCGGACCTGGGGCGGCGCTTGACAAAGGGGCAGATTGTGCGCACAATAGAGCTATTGAAAAAGTACCGTCGAGAGTGCGGCTATAACGTGGGCCCCGGCCATGTGCTGGGGGCCCTGGCCGCTGAATTGGAGGAGATTTTTTGACTGAAGTCATCAGCGTCCGCTTTCGGGGCGGCAGCAAGACCTATTTCTTCGACCCCAAGGGCCTCCAGGTCCGGGTGGGGGAGAACGTCATCGTCCAGACCGCCCAGGGGCTGGAGTTCGCCGTCTGCACCCAGGGGAACCACGAGGTGGCGGATGAGGCCATCGTCAAGCCCCTCAGCGCCATTGTCCGCAAGGCCACGGACAATGACTTCCGGGTGGTGGAGTACAACCGGAAGCGGGAGCGGGAGGCGTTCCGTATCTGCGAGGGCAAAATCGCGGACCACGGCCTGGAGATGAAGCTGGTCAGTGTCTCCGTGGGCTTCGACAGCAACAAGATTGTGTTTTACTTCACCGCCGACGGGCGGGTGGACTTCCGGGAGCTGGTCCGGGACCTGGCCTCCGTCTTCCGGGCGCGGATTGAGCTGCGGCAGATCGGCGTCCGGGACGAGGCGAAGATGATCGGGGGCCTTGGCATCTGCGGGCGGCCCTTCTGCTGCTCCCAGTTTTTGGACGGGTTCATGCCCGTTTCCATCAAGATGGCCAAGACCCAGAATCTGAGCCTGAACCCCACCAAGATCTCCGGCACCTGCGGGCGGCTGATGTGCTGTTTGAAGTACGAGCAGAACGCCTATGAGGACGCCGCTAAGCGGATGCCCAAGGTGGAGTCCTTCGTCCAGACCCCCGACGGGCCGGGCAACGTGAAGGGCGTGGAGCTGCTGCGGGAGCGGGTGAAGGTCAGCCTGGACAGCGCGCCGGAGAATTTGAAGACCTACCGGGCCTGTGAAATTAAGGTCCTGCGCAACGGCAAGGGCAGCCGGGAGGGCATCGAGATTCCCGAGCGCACCGCCCGCTTTGTGGAGGAGAAGGAGGAAGAGGAGCTGATTCAGCCTGTGTTCTCCACCTCCTACTATACCGACGACCACCTGGCGGAGGCCCCCCGCCGGGAGAAGATGGGCATGGAGGGGGACGGAAAGCCCCGCCACCGCCACCGGGGCGGCCGCCGGAGGGGCGGTCCCCGTCCGGAAATGCAGGCGCAGCAGCAGCCCCCCAAGAAGCAGGGAGGTTCCCGTCCCCCCAAGCAGCAGGTCCGTCCGGAGGGGCAAAGGGACCAGGACAAGTCCGCCGGGGAGAACAAGCGCCGCCGCCCCCCCTACCGGGGCGGCCGCCGGGGCGGCAAGGGCGGAGACGCGCCCAAGACTTAAATATGGGAAAGAGAAGCGCTCAGCGGGAAAACCGCTGAGCGCTTTTGGATGTGTTATAGATTAGACGGAGAACAGCAGCTCCGAGTACACCGGGAAGGGCCACGCCCTGCCGTCGGTGAGGGACTCCAGCTGGTCGGCGATCTCCCGGGCGGCGGTCATGTCGGGGATGAGCACGTCGTGGCAGTACCGCATGGCGGCCTCCGCCCCGGAGGGAATGGCGGCCAGGTCCGCCTCCAGCTTGGCGCAGCCGTCCATCAGCGTGTCCGTCAGGGCGGAGAGCTTTTGGGACGTGGAGGTCTCATAGCGGCAGCTGGAGCCGGTCTCCTGCTTCTTGAAGGCCCGCTCGCACAATTCCGCGGCGCAGCCGGAGACGGCGGGGAGGATCTCGTGGCGGATCATGTCAATCATAGTGCCGGCCTCAATGGAGAGGACCGTCCGGTAGTTCTCCACGTGGATTTCATACCGGGCCCGGACCTCCTCCTCGGTGTAGACGCCGTGCTTGACGAAGAGGTCGATGTTTTTGGGCTGGATATAGGCGGGCAGGGCGTCGGCGGTGGATTTGAGATTGGCGAGCCCCCGGCGCTCCGCCTCGGCAATCCAGTTGCCGTCGTAGCCGTTCCCGTTGAAGATGATGCGCTGGTGCTCCGTGAAGACCCGGCGGATCAGCTCCTGGAGGTCGGCCTGGAAGTCGGCGGAGGACTCCAGCTGGTCGGCGAACTGCTTGAGCTCCTCGGCCATGATGGTGTTCAGGGCGATGTTGGGCCCGGAGATGGACTGGGAGGAGCCCAGCATCCGGAACTCGAACTTGTTGCCGGTGAAGGCCATGGGGGAGGTCCGGTTCCGGTCCGTGGTGTCCTGGCGGATGGCGGGGAGCACGTCCACGCCGATTTCCAGGGTCTTCTTGCTGGCGTCCGTGTACTCGGTGCCCTGGATGATGGATTCCACCACGGCGTTCAGCTCGTCTCCCAGGAAGATGGAGAGGACGGCGGGGGGAGCCTCCTGGGCCCCCAGGCGGTGGTCGTTGCCGGCGGTGGCCACGGTGGTGCGGAGAAAGTCCTGGTACTCGTCCACGCCCTTGACAAAGGCCGCCAGGAAGAGGAGGAAGCGGGCGTTTTGGCTGGGGGTGGAGCCGGGCTTGAAAAGGTTCTTCCCCGTGTCGGTGGAGAGGGACCAGTTGTCGTGCTTGCCGGAGCCATTCACCCCGGCGAAGGGCTTTTCATGGAGGAGGCACACCAGGCCGTGGCGGTCCGCCACCTTTTTCATGACCTCCATCACCAGCTGGTTCTGGTCGCAGGCGGTGTTGGCGTCGGTATAGATGGGGGCCATCTCGTGCTGGGAGGGGGCCACTTCGTTGTGCTTGGTCTTGGAGGGAATGCCCAGGGCCCAAAGGGTCTCGTCCAGGTCCTTCATGTAGGCGGCCACCCGGGGCTTGATGGCGCCGAAGTAGTGATCGTCCAGCTCCTGGCCCCTGGGAGGCTTGGCCCCGAAGAGCGTCCGGCCCGTCATGCGCAGGTCCTTGCGCTTGTTATAGAGCGCCTTGTCCACCAGGAAGTACTCCTGCTCGGGGCCCACCTGGGCCATCACCTTTCGGGTTTCCGTGTCGCCGAAGAGGCGGAGGATGCGGATGGCCTGGCGGCTGACCTCCTCAATGGAGCGGAGGAGGGGCATTTTCTTGTCCAGGGCCTGGCCGGAGTAGGAGCAGAAGATGGTGGGGATGCAGAGAGAGCCCTCCTTTAAAAAGGCGAAGGAGGTGGGGTCCCAGGCGGTGTAGCCCCGGGCCTCGAAGGTGGCCCGGAGGCCGCCGGAGGGGAAGGAGGAGGCGTCCGGCTCGCCCCGGACCAGCTCCTTGCCGGAAAACTCCATCATGATCCGGCCGCCGCCGACGGGGCTGATGAAGCTGTCGTGCTTTTCGGCGGTGACGCCGGTCATGGGCTGGAACCAGTGGGTGAAGTGGGTGGCGCCCCGCTCCACGGCCCACTGCTTCATGGCCTCGGCAATTTCGTTGGCGGTGGAGATGTCCAGGGCCGTGCCCTCGGTGACGCACTTTTTCCACGCGCCGTAGGAGGCGGGGGAGAGACGGTCCTTCATGGTCTCCTCGTTGAAGACCCGGCTTCCGAAGAGCTCAGGGAGCTGTAAGGTGGTACTCATAATCGTTTCCTCCTCAATTTCTGACTATATGGTAACATAAAACGGTGCAAACACAATTGGTAATACTTCTAAAGTTCAAGCCGTTTGGAGACGGTTCATTGTCCGCTGGCGCCGTAGTTGCTCAGGGCCCGGGCGGAGGGGTCGTCCACGTCGCAGCCCTCCCAGGACTTGTTGGGCATCCAGAAATCCTGAATCATGGCCGCCTGGCCGGGGTAGTGCTTTTCAAAAATCTCCCGGTACAGCAGACTCTCCTTGGTGAAGGGCGGACAGTGGTAATCGTACTTATGCCGCAGGGCCTCGAACGCCCCGTCCGTGTACTTCTCCTGGGCGAAGGCCTTCAAATCATCCACCATGGAGTGGCCTACCGCGTCGGAGAAGGCGGCCTTCTGCCGCCAGAGGATGCCCTCCGGCAGGAGGCGGTCTTTCTCAAAGGCGTGGCGGAGCAGGTATTTCCCCATGCCGTAGGCATTTCGTTTCAGCTCCGGGTCCAGGGACATGACATACCGCACGAAGTCCAGGTCGCCGAAGGGCACCCGCGCCTCCAGGGAGTTGACGGAGATGCAGCGGTCCGCCCGCAGCACGTCGTACATGTACAGCTCGTCGACCCGCTTCTTGGCCTCCTTCTGGAACTCCTCGCCGCTGGGGGCGAAGTCCGTGTATTTGTAGCCGAAGAGCTCGTCGGAGATCTCCCCGGTGAGCAGCACCCGGACGTCCATTCGTTCATGGATGGCCTTACAGCAGAGGTACATCCCCATGCTGGCCCGGATGGTGGTGATATCCCAGGTACCAAGAAGGGCGATGAGGCCGTCCAGGGTGTCCAGGACCTCCTCCCGGGTCATGTAAACCTCGGTGTGGTCCGCCCCGATGTAGTCCGCCGCCTCCCTGGCGTATTTCAGGTCGATGGCGTCCTTGTCCATGCCGATGGCAAAGGTCCGAATCTTTTTCCCCAGCACAATGGAGGAAATGGCGCAGACCAAACTGGAGTCCAG
Organism: Oscillibacter sp.; assembly: GCA_009773995.1. Lineage (GTDB taxonomy): Bacteria > Bacillota > Clostridia > Oscillospirales > Oscillospiraceae > Oscillibacter. The sequence goes on from VSMY01000023.1 coordinate 9,150, forward strand.
CCCGCCGGAGAGGAGGAAGCCCAGGGGCGCGTCCGCGTCCAGGCGCTTGTCGACCCCGGCGATGAGCTTGTCGCGGATGTTCTTACAGGCGGTCTCCAGGTCGTCCCGGCAGTACGCGTCCACGGTGGTCAAATCGGCGTAGCGGACGAACCGGCCTCCGGCGTAGTAGTGCCCCGGCGGGAAGGGGCGGATTTCCTTGCACAGGCCCACCAGGTTTTTAGCCTCGCTGGCGAAGACAATGCCGCCCGCCCGGTCGTAGCCGTAGAACAGGGGACGGATGCCGATGGGGTCCCGTGCGGCGATGAGGGAGCCCGTCTTCCCGTCGTAGAGGACCAGGGCGAACTCCGCGTCCAGCCGGGAGAACATCTCCAGGCCATGCTCCCGGTAGAGAGGGAGAAGAATTTCGCAGTCGCTGCCGCTTTGGAAGGCGTAGCCCTTTTCCTGAAGCCGGCGCTTCAGGGGCCGGAAGCCGTAAATTTCGCCGTTGCAGACCAGGTAGTCTTCTCCCAGCTGGAAGGGCTGCATGCCCTCCGGCGTCAGGCCCATGATGGCCAGCCGGTGGAAGCAGAGCCAGCCGGTGGGGGTCTCTACAATGCGGGACATATCGGGCCCTCGGGAGACGGTCCGGTCGAAGAAGGGCATGAGCTCTTCTTTTGAAATTTCCTTCTTTTCAAAACCCATGATGGAACACATAGTAAGCACCTCCGAATGAAAATAAAAACGCAGCTATCTCCTAAAAACTTAGGACGAATAGCTGCTATCCGCGGTGCCACCTAACTTACCGCCCGGCCATGCCGGGGTCGGTCACCTTCAAGGCTCCAACAAGCCCGTGTGAGGTAACGGTCACAACCCGCCGCGCCTACTGCCGGGGAAGGGAGAGATTCCCCAAGTTCAGCTTGGAGCTACGGAGTGTTCTTCCCGGAGGCTCTTTGCGCGGGGTTCTCACTGTCCCCCGCTCACTGGGGCGGAACGCCCTCCGGTACTTTTCTCCATCAACGCTGTTTGCCTTATCGCTTTGTTGTGTTGAAGTTTACACCTGGAACGGCCCCGCTGTCAATGGAGGATGTGACAAAATACCGGGCAATATGAGGTCGTATTTCTATCATAGTTGTATGATGTCTTTTTCTCGAGGACAAAGCCGGTGTGAGATGCCCGTCCGGAAGGATGAGAAATGGCCCGGTTTCCTAACCGGGCCATTTCCGCCGGAAAGCAGGGGGGTTTAAGCCTCCATGTGCCGTCCCAGGAAGGCGGCGATGGTCTGGGCCAGCTTGTACTCCGCGTCGCCGGTGGCCACGCCGGGGGTGGAGCCCACGAAGAGCACCATGCCCAGCAGGTCTCCCTCAGAGAGGATGGGAGCGGCCACGTTGGTGACCAGCTTGTCGGTGCCGTCGCAGACGGGGATGGGGTTTCCTTCGCCGTCGTACTGGTAAATGCGGCGGCTCTCCATGATCTGCTCCAGCTCGGAGGTGATGCGCTTGCCCAGCAGCTCCCGCTTGCCGCCTCCGGCCACGGAGATGACCGTGTCCCGGTCCGTCACGGCGCAGATGCAGCCGGTGGAGCGGCTCATGGTCTCGCAGAGCTGCCCGGCGAAGTCCTCCACGCCGCCAAGCAGAGAATACTTCTTAAAAATCACCTCGCCGTCCCGGCTGGTGTAAATCTCCAGGGGGTCGCCGTTGCTGATAACTTTGACAGTGAAGATTTTGCCCCGGCGGCGGTCGCTCTCCTGGGTGATCTGGATCTCATAGGGTGCGCCTCCCCCGGCGGACCCGTAGGGGCGGGCCTCTGTGCCCGCCCGTTCCCCCGGAACCTCCAGGGGTATGGAGGCAGGGGCCAGGGCTGCAATGACGGTGTCCGACGTCTCAACAGGTGCGGTAGACATTGAGGCCGGGCGGACACATAGGTCCGCCCCTACAGGGTCCCCTGCGTCGCTTCGCAAAAGGCTGTCGATGTCGGATTTCAGCAGGACCTCGATGCGGTCTTCAAACACCCTGATTTTCTGAATGACGAGCTGAAGGTCGTTCCGGTCCAGCTTGGGCTTGGCCAGAATGTCGTCGAAGACCTCCAGCGCCGTTTTGGCTGTCCGGTTTACCTGGATGATGGTGTTCCGCTTGTCTACCGTCATGGCAATCTGGTTCTGTATCCCCTCTATCCGGCGGAGGAGGTCAGTCTCCAGCTCGTCATAGGTTTCCTCTAAGGTCTCCTCCTGGTCCGGGTGCTTCATAATGTCCCGGATACGCTGGCGTTTCGTGGCCTTGAGCTCTTCCTGGAGGTCCGTCAGCACAGCCTCCAGGTTTTCCGCCGACTTTTCCGTCTCGGCCACGTCCTCCGCTTCACGGGCCAGGTCCGCGTTGAGGCGGTCCAGCATGGCGGCGGAGTTGTCCTTGACCTTTCGGACGTAGATTTTTAGCAGCTCGTCCAGCTTGTCCACCCGGATGTGGTGGCTGGTGCAGGCTTTCAGGCCCCGCTTGTGGTACTCCCCGCAGCGGTAGGCGTCCTTAATGTCCCGGCGGCTCATGGCGAACATGGGAGAGCCGCAGTCGCCGCACTCCAGGAAGCCGGAGTAGACGTTGTCGTATTTCTTCTGCCCCCGGTAGTGGGCGGTGGAGCGAGCCTCCCGGAGAGCCTTTGCCGTGGCAAAAGTCCGGTAGTCGATGATGGCCTGGTGGTGCCGCTCCAGGACGATGTGGTCCAGCTCGTCCCGGCGCACGTCTTTGCCGTTGATTTTCTTCCGGGTATACTTCCCCTGCCGGAGGGTGCCGATGTAGAAATCGTTGTCCAGAATCCCCTGGACCGTCACGATGGCCCAGGCGGGCTTGACGGTGCGTTTGTACTCCTCTCCGGCGGCCTCCTTCCGGTCCCGCTCTGCCATACGGGGGGTGGGGACGCCCTCGTCGGTGAGCTGGTTGGCGATTTTCTTGTAGCCCCAGCCGTCGATGTAGAGTTGGAAAATGCGGCGGATAATCTCCGCCTCCGTGGGGACGATCTCGAACTCCTGGCGCTTGTTGACGATGTACCCGTAGGGGGCGGCACAAATCCATCGGCCGTCCTGCTGGCGGCGCTTGATGACAGACTTGACCTTTTTGCTGGTGTCCGTCACGGGCATTTCATTGATTAAAAATTGGAATTGGATTTTCAGCCAATCGTCATCGTTGGGAAAGTCGATGCCGTCCCCGATGGAGAGGATGCGGACCCCCGCGTCCCGCAGGTCCTCCAGCTCCACCAGCCCGCGGGAGTTCCGGCGGGAGAACCGGGAGAAGTCCTTGACGATGAGGATGTCCTTTTGGTGCCCCATCAGCTCCCGCCGCATAGCCTGGTAGCCGGGCCGCTGGTCGAAGGTGTAGCCGGAGCGGTCCCGGTCCTCGTAGAAGGTGAGGGTGGAGCCGGGGAACTTCTGCTTGACGAAGTCCGAGAGGATGGCCTTTTGGTTTTCGATGGAGGTATTCTCCCGGTCCAGCTCCTCGTCCACGGAGATGCGGCAGTATCCGGCGATGTCAAAGTGTTCGAGCACGGCCTCACGCTCCTTTGTCAAATGGTATCAATTTCTATTGCATATTAGCAGATAATATTGTATCACAGCCAACCGTAAAACGCAACCGGAATTGCCGAACAGTTTTGGACCGCCCGGCGTTCCTCACCGGGACGCCTGCCGCTTCCGGGCTTTCCTCTGCTGGACGGCCCGCTCGGCGGAGCGGCGGCGGTTATAGAGCAGCAGGGCGCTGGTCTCCTCCGCCAGGTCCTGCTGGCCGGAACAGAACACCGCCACGGTATATTTTTCTTCTGCGTACCTGCGATATACTTCCCGCAGACGCTCTTGTACTTTCTGGCTGGCCTGGTCTTCTCGTGAGAGCCAGACCTCCACCAGCTTGCTTTCTTGATGTGGATTGATTTCCAAATGGGGGTTCCCGTCCTTTCTCTGTGAATATTTGGAAGTATTTTCCTCGCTTTCCGCGTTTCTTATGCGCGGAAATGTTCAGAAAAAGGGCGGGTGAATCAGCTTGTCTATGGCCGAAGCCTCCTTTCGTGACAGTTTGGCCGATTAGATTTCACCAGTAAGAATGTTTGAAATTCCTGTATATACGCCCGCTGGGGCGCTTGGTTCCTTGTATGGGGTCTGCGTGACGGCAAGGCCCACACGGGGCCTCACGGGGGTGGGCAGGGGGCAGACTTGCCAGCTTGGGCAGTATCTCCGGATTCAGCTTCCGCCCGTAGGCGGCATAGGGGTCAGGGGATGTTCCCCTGCAAGCGCGCAAAATGTACATTTGCGCTATGCTTGCGGTCCCGGTCCTGCCGCCGGGGGCGGCAGGGGCTGTTCCTCGGTCCATCAGCAGCTTATCTGTTTGGTTTTTACCATGATAGGATGAATAGGGTAAGACCGAGGGCTAGGTGCAATGTATTGACACCTAGCCCTCGTTTATGATGCCCTCAAAAAACAGACAAGGTGTCAATACATGACACCTAACACTTCTGGTTTTTCCTTATTGAGGAGGCAAGAACTCCAGGTTTAGGATGTCCCGATGGTATGGAACACCTGCGCCAGTTCGTAGGACTCCTTTATGGTATCTTCGATTTCCTCCGGCCTCATGCGGGTGCCTTTTACCCAGCAGCGGATGTTATCTGAGGTGGGCGTCAGCAGGACAGCCCTTTCATACGCCTTACAGAACAGGGACGCGATTTTTTCCCTTCGGTCAGCCTCGGCGTCAATTCGGTCGATCTCCCGCACGGCCGCAATCATTTCGGTTACAGCGTTTTCGCGCTCCTCCTCCGGCAGCTGCTGGAGGGCCTTTAGAATCTTCCAGCCCCGATTGACAGACACTTCCTTCCGTTCCAAAGCGTCCTTTAGTGCCTGAGGGGCATCCTCCGACAGCCGCGCGATTCGGCCCATGGCCTGTTCCCCGATGCCGACGGCCTGGGCCATTTCCTTTCGCGTATCGAACGGCGTGTGACTTTTCGGTGAATTCACCGAAAGGTCTGTCCGGCGGCCCTGGCGGGCTTTGGCTGCCGTCTCCAGCTCTGGTTTCAGCTTTAGTGCGATTTGCCCCAGCTCCCAAAGGGAGAGATTCCGCCGTCCCCGCTGGGTCTCCAATGCCCATTGTTTTGCCTCCAGCAAGTCGGCAAAGGAAAACACCAGCATTCTGAACGGCAGGCCGTGCTTTTCGCAGATTCGGAAGCGGTTGTGTCCGTCGACGATGACCAGTTTCTCATTGACGATAACGGGTGCGTAGCAGCCGCTTTCCTGGATGTCCCGCTCCAACAAAGAAAACTGCTCCGCGCTGAGAGGCGGGAGCAGTTGTTCCATCTCCGGCAGGACGACGGGCGTCCGCTGGTCGCTTGTGTATTCGGTTTTTGTGTTTTTCAAATCACCATTCCTTTCAGTTTGATTTTGTGAGCGTTCGCCGGGGAGTTGCCGTTCTACCCAATCCGGTTCCTGGCAGGCAACCTTGCTTGGCGCTGTGCCGTGTGCTTTTCCTGGCTTGCTCGTTCAAACTGAAGTCATGGCAAACTTCCCCGAAAAGTATCTGATTGGACGGTCATGTACTTTTACCCCAGGCACAAACGTGCCTGGGGTACAGCATAAACCTGTTATTAAAATCCAATCTCTTTCGAGAAAGCCTGTTAGAATAGAACCAAGTAAAATAAGAATTTCCAATTATGTTGCTGTAGTGTGGAGTACAGCATCTGCGGAAAAATTTATCAACCCCATTATTTTTGGGGCTTTTCCAATCTCTGATAATACACCTCCAGCTTCTCCTCGCAGATGTTCTCGATCTCCGCTTTTTCCTCTTTGCTCAGCCGCTTCCAGACCGCCTCGTCTACCTGGACGATTCCCAGCGTCCGGGTGTGACGGAGCATCTGCATATCCTCAAACCGCTTGAAGGGGTTGGCCAGGATATTCCGCTGAGCCTCACTGTTGGTGTATCCGCCCTTGGCAAAGATGCTGTTGGCCTTCTCCACCGTCAGCCCGGCGGCCCGCCGTCCCTCATAGTAGGACCGGAAATAGTCCGCAATGTCCGACAGCTTCACCCGGCCCTTCTCGTCGGCGTACCGCAGAACCGCTTTGATTAAGACCGGCTTGTAGGAGTAGCTCATATCCATTTTCCGAACCATGTCCAGGAACAAGCTCTTCCGGTTGGAGTCGTCAATCAGCGTCCAGCCATAGGTTTTGGCGTATTTCTCCAGGGTCTCTTCCTTGAAATATTTGAAAACCCGGTGCTCGCTCATAGGCACCGCCAAATCTGGAACGAGCTTTCCTTCCCGGACGTACCGCTCAATGGTCTCCGCCTGCACATCCACCCGGCGGACAAACTCCATCTGGGAGATCATGCCCTCGGCCTCCTCCTGCCAGTTGAACACGTCCACCAGCTCATAGTCCGTGGCGTCGATGGGCCAGTCCAGCAGGGCGGCGGGCTTTTCCCGGCGGTCATAGAGGGCGTTCTCCGCTGCCCGCTTGTCCCAGGGCGACAGGACCAGCTCTCCCGCCCGGTAATTCCGCAGCTTGAACAGGCGGTGAAGGGACATGGGCGTGTTGTACTGGCTGGCGTTGTCCACGAAGTCGAAGACCATCAGGCTCTCCTTACCCTCGTACAGCCGCATTCCCCGGCCCAGCTGCTGGGTGTACAGCACTCGGGACATCGTAGGCCGGGCCATGAACAGAACTTCGATTTCCGGGCAGTCCCAGCCCTCGTTGAGGAGGTCGCAGGCGCAGAGCACCAGAATGTCCCGGCGGACGAATTTGTCCTGAAACTCATCCCGTTCCGAATGCTTCATGCCGCCGGACACCGCGGCGGCGGGGACGCCAGCCTCTTGAAAGAGCTTGGCGATCTCATCCGCGTGCCAGACCGAGGCGCAGAACACCACCGTCCGCCGTCCCTGGGCGTATTGAAGCCAAGTGTCCACGATGAGGCGGTTTCGTTCCGGTACGTAAATCTTGGTTTCCAGATCCCGGATGTTGTAGCGGACGCTGTTGAACCGGACCTTGGTCAGATCGATGTTGGTGTGGATGCGGATGCACCGCACCGGGACCAGCTCTCCCAGCTCTACGGCGGTCTGGATGTCCAGGCGGTGGGCGGTGTTTTTGAAGATATCCAGAATGCTCCTGTCGTCGTTTCGCTCCGGCGTGGCCGTCAGACCCAAAGTAAAGGCGGGTTTGAAAAACGCCAGCACCTTCTGGTAGGTATCCGCCGCCGCGTGGTGGGCCTCGTCGATGATGAGATAGTCAAATTCGTCGTCCTTGAAGCGGTCCAGATGCAGAGCCACGCTCTGTACGCTGCCGCATACCACATGGGCCTCCGGCTCCTTGACGGCCTCCAGGTAGCGGCCTACAGTTGCCTCGAGCCATAGCGCCCGAAAGGTCTCCGCCGCCTGTTCCACCAGCTCCTGGGTGTGGGCCAGGAACAGCGTCCTGCCGCCCAGGCGCTTGGTGTCCAGCACCGCCGTCACCGTCTTGCCGGTTCCTGTGGCGTGGCAGAGCAGGGCGATAGTCTCCCCGCGGCTCCGCATGGCCTCCAGAGCGTCCAGCGCCTCCCGCTGGTGCTCCTTCAGCTCCAGGTTTGCGCCGTCCAGCGCCCGGCCCCGCTGAGTGGGCAGGTAGTCTTCAATTTCCCGAAGCCGGGGACGGCTGCCCAGGAAGAGCCGCAGCTCATCCTTCACCAGCTCCGGCTGGAGCTGCATCTGCCGCACCGCCCAGCGGTACACGTCCCAACCCATGTAAATCATGCTGTTTTGCTTCAGAAGATCGTCGTAGAACTTGCCGGAGGCCACCAGACTTTTGTGGTGGGAGCCCTCGTCGTCGATTTCAATGGCAATCCGCCGCCCGTTGTTTTCCAGAACAAAGTCGGCATAGCGGCTGTTCTGATAGATGTCGTAAAAGTGGTATTGAGAATAGAGGTATCCGGCCTTCTCGGCGCCGAAGGCCTCGCTGAACAGCTCGATGAACAGGTCCTCGGCCCTGCTGCCGGAGGCGGAGCGGGGAGCGGGCATGGCGGTCACCTCATTTCTCCAGGACTTCTTTTAGAAGAATTTTCTTCTCAAAGCCGCCACGTTTGGCGGCCTTTTCCTGCCGGGTCAGCTCCAGCTGTTCCCAGGTCCAGCCCCTGGCCCGGGCGACGGCCCGCAGGACCTCCAACAGGTCCGCCAGCTCCTCCAGGGATTTGCTTTCCTGGTACTCGGCCAGCTCCTCGTTCAGCTTGGCGTCCAGCATTTCCAGGTATCGCGCGTCGGACAGGGTTTCCGTGACGCAGGTCTTGCCGTCGGATTCGATGATTTCGGGGATGCGATCGCGGACTAGTTTGTTATACGTTTTTTTCATAAGGACCTTTCTAAATTTCCTGTTTATTTCTTTAGATATTAGATGCATGAAAGAGGGCTTTGCGGCTGGCAGCAATTCAATAAACTCACACAGGATTACTATGGAGAGGAGCCGTATACGTACACGGTTTATCCTCGTTATGATAGTTGGTGCATCCGTAAAATATCGTTCCGTCCTTCCGGCTCATTTTTACGATCAAATAGCCGTCCGCACATTGGGGGCATTTGATGATGTCATGCTTATGTACCCGGTCGTTTGTCATAAAGTCGCATATTTCCGCTTCGTTGGTGCAGATCCAGAGGTTCAGCCCATAGTTTTTGTTAAACTCATACTTCAGCGGAAAGCCACACACCGGGCATCGCAGATTGAACAGGTCGACGACCTGCATGTTGATTTCCTCCGGAAGGGGAAGGTGAAAATCCCGGATGAGCTCCACAAGAAAACGGGAGGGCCGGTTTTTGGGCGCGGCAATGTAGACCCGGTTCTTTGTGCGGGTCATGGCCACATAGAACAGCCGCCGTTCCTCCGCAAAAGGCATACTGGTGTCCTCATAAGTTACCAGCCGGATAATGGGGTCGTCCTCAATTTGACACGGAAAGCCAAACTTTCCCTCAAGCATATTAATCAGGATAACATTGTCGTATCCCAGCCCCTTCGAGCTGTGGGCCGTCATAAAGGAGAGCTTGGCCTGGGGATATCGGTTGCTCTGGATTCCTTCCCTGGGCAACTCCGAGAAATAGTCCGTTCGGCATAAATTGTTGCGGTCGTAGTTGTACCGGCCAATCAGCAGGATGGAACCATCCTCACCGTATTCCGCAAGAATATCCCCGACGATTTTTTCAACCGTCCGAGCCAGAGCTTTCATCACTTGGAAACTGTCGTCAAATACCTCCAGAATGATTGGATTTTCCAGATGTTTGGGGGAGATAAGCTGCTTGCGGATCTGTGCGGAGTTTTTCTGAACAAACCCGCCGGCAATGTCAATGAGCTCCTGGGAATTGCGATAGGTATGGGTGATCTTCAACTCGGTCCCGGCACCCATCAGCTCAAGGAAGCGGGTGAACAGGGTGATGTCGGAGCCGGAAAAGGCATAAATGGACTGCCAGTCGTCTCCTACCGCCACCACCTTTGCCTGGGTGATTTCCGAGAGGCGTTTTGTCAGGTTAAAGCGCTGCCGGGCGATATCCTGGAACTTGTCGATAATAATATATTTGTATGGAAGTTCAATGTTTTGCCGCTCAATTTCCTGCAGATAGAAATGCGCGTCGTTGATCATATCCGCGAAGTCGATTTGATTTCGCTGTTTCAGCACGGATTGATAGTGCTGGTAAACCTGCTCCGCAATATCCAAGAACAGCAGCGTCCTAGGATTGTTGGTCTTTTCCCGCAGGACGGCGAAGCCACCGGCGTTATAGCCCGTGGTTTTGTACTGCTCGATGAAATTCATCATGAAGACGATCAGCTTATAGATGTATTTGTCTTTGCCGGTCTCCACAATTTTTTTATAGACCTCTTCCAGGTCTCTGGGCTTCAGGAGGAACCCCTCTTTTTCCAGGACCTCTCTCAAATGGTCGATCAAGGGGCGGCGGTCATGATAAAAAGACCACGTTTCCAAAAGAGTGGTTTTGTGTGCCTGATGCAGGCGGCGTTTGTCCCAAATGGCCTTTTTGTAACGCTCCCGCTGCTGGGGTGTGAAAAGATTGCTGTACCAGCTTTCGGTCAGGGCGTAATGTTCCAGCCAGGCGACATGCTCGCCCTGTACGATACGGAAGTCCGGCGTGTATTTCTTCCGCTTGGACGGCGAGCCGTAGGGATAGACGCTCTCGTACTCATAATCCAGCCCGTTCAGATAGAGAAAATTGGCGATTTGGACTTCCTGCATAGAACGCAGATATTCTCCGGTAATCGTTCGGGTCTTTCTGGAACGTTGCTGCTGGACCTTTTTCACGTACTCCCCGAGCCCGCTTTTCAGGGTTTCAAAGTCCTGAGCGGCCTTGTAGAGGTGGTATTGGTTCAGGTCGGAAAATTGGAACACATCCTCTGAAAGATCGAAATAGTATCCAAGGAACAGCACCAGATTTCGCATGAGCGACTTGTTGTGGAAGATGGCCTTTTCCAGCATCTCAAAAATGATTTTGTAGGAGGAGAAATTGACTTCCGGCGGCTCGTCGGAGAACTGCTTTACGATATCAAAGGCGAACACGTGAAAGGTGCAGATTTTCGCCGGAATGCCAAGGGCTTTGTTGATGCGTTCCCGGAGTTCACCGATGGCCTTGTTGGTGTAAGAGATCACTATGATCTCGCCAGGGTCAACTCCTTTTTTCTCAACCAGATACTTCACTTTTGCGGCCATGGTAGTGGTTTTTCCGGCGCCGGCGCCCGCGACAAGCAGGCAGTAGTCGTCATCGGTGACCACCGCCCGGCGCTGTTCGTCGTCCAGCTTGATGCTTGGATCGATGTCTTTTAAAATGTTGTCGAAGTAGTCCTTTTCCCGGTCCAGAGTTCGGTCAACATAGCTTGTATTGTGAGCGGTGATATCACTGCCTAAGGTGCGCATTTTGCCGAGGAAGCGGTTCAATACCCCCATATCCACGCGAAAGGCGGAGGCGTGGTTGCGCACATATTGGAAAATCAGCTGGTTGCTCAAAGCGTGTTCATATCTGCCGTAGATTTTCCGAAGCTGTTCCTCATCGCGGTGGGAGATGTAGTGATCGGCGGTAAAGAGAACAGTGTAATCTCGGTCGAAGGACAGCAGCATATTTCCCAGATTACGGTAATCAATCTCCTCGCCGCCGGGGATGGGCTCCTCTGTTTGGGGCTTGGAGAAGTACGCCGCCGGCAGGCCGCAATGCGGGCAGCTCTCCGCTTTGTCTGAGATGGAGCTTCCACATTCGGGACATTTGATCAAAGCCATACGTTCCCTCCCCGTTAAACCACAAAAGTTGGATGTTTTATGTCAGGCCAAGTTTTTTGAGCCTTGACCGAATTGAGTTTGTACCGCGCTTTAATGTAACTGCGATTTCGTTCACAGGAACGCCTTTTTTATATAAATCCACCAGACACTCTTCATGCGCCGCCGTCCATGGCTTGGAGGCCATCTCGCCATACACATTTTCCGCCTGGATCACTGCGTCAAGGTTATCCAAGATGAAGTGCTGCGCTTCCAGGTTATAAACCACGACTTGATACGGGCCTTTGGAGCTCTCACGATCTTCAACGGATATTCCAGCTTCTACCCCTTGGGGAGTGGGGCGTTTCGTGCGCTTTCCGTCGGGGGCGGCGGCCCAATCCAACAGACCGATTTCAGAAAGCCAGTCCATAATGCCCTTATAAGAAAATGTTTGCATGTTTTCACTATCGCGTAGCACATTGATCCTGCGCGCTATCTCACTGATAGGGATAGGCTGTTCGGAAAAGTCGAAGAAAGCCCGCTTTTCTATGGGAAGATCGAAAGGAATCTTTTTCGCCTTCTTCGCCTTTTTCGCTGGGATGCCGTCATTCTCAATTACCTGCCGCAAAATGTCGGAAACGAAGAAAAGGCACCGTGACAGGCGGACTTGGTTGATGACGTCCCCCTCCGGAATCAAGGAGTCGTCAAGTGGATTGACGCCGTTCGCCAGCTTGTCTATGTACATTTTTGCCCGTTCAATTTTTTCGAGTTCTGTCATACGGCTTCCCCCTTGTTTGAGCAATTTCTATGTTATTATATACCATTTTATAACTTAGTACAATCTACTATGGAATATATATCTACATAGTCCCTAATAAACGGCTCGTATAATCAAGCCGAACAGCATTACGGGGCGGTATCTGAAACGCTGGTAATTGGCAGCTTCAGGATATATTCCCGCACGCTCAGGTCCCGCATGGTGGTTTCCCGCCTTTCCGGCAGGGTCTCCGCCAGACTCTTTATAGTAGCCGAAAAGGACGGGTCCTCCTGTAGATATTCCGCTCCCAGCTTTTGAAACACGTGGGCGCTGCGGGTGTTTACGGCCATGATACGAACTTTGATTTCCGACACATGGTGGCTCTCCCCATACCAGTTTGCAAAGGCGGTGATTGCCTCTGGGCCATATCCCTGGTTCTGGTATTCCCCCAGGAGATCAATTCCCAATTCTGGGACTGCCTCGTCTGTTTTCTGCATGTTCACGCGACCGCAAAACTGGTCGCTGTCCCGCAGAAAAATCAGGAAGGTCAGAACAGTTGGGTCCTGTGTGGTTTCCCACATGTCTCGCAGGATCTTTTCCCGGATTTCTTTGCTACCGTCAAACAGTGAAGGACATTGGTCTATCCAGATCAGGGACATCAAGTCAAAATCATCATCCGTCATCTGACGGATATACAGTCGCTTTGTCTCGATCCTCATCATGAGTCCCCCCCCCCGATCATCCCAACAGCTCCCACTCAAAATTCTCCCACTTCAACCGGCTGCCCACGTCCGTGCCCTCCGGCAGCAGGAACATGGCCACCTGGTTGTCCACTCCCGTGTCGCTGACCATGTAGGCATAGTCTCCGTTGATATTCTGAACGGTATAAAATACAGGTTCCATAAAAGTGTCCTGGTACTGTCAAGAATTATGCGCAAAAAAGTTATGCAGGCCCTGGGTGAATGAGATCAACCGGCAATAGAGGCATCCTCCAAAACCGCCTCCAGGTGCTTCATGTTCATGTATTTCTTGCTGCCCCACTGGGTACCAGCCACATGGCGCAGCCGAGCGCAGACCAGCATAAGGGCAGAATTGCCGTCAGGGAAAGCACCCACCACACGAGTGCGGCGGCGGATTTCCCGGTTGAGCCGCTCAATGACGTTGTTAGTGCGGATGCGGGTCCAGTGTTCGCTGGGGAAGTCACAGTTTTCTTAGCAGCCTCCTTCAGCTTCATCTTTCTCAGCTGGGCCATCACAGCCTTGGCCTTTTCACGGGCGGCTCACTTGCTCTCCTGGGCATGGATCGCCTTGAGCATCTTGGCCACCAGCTTCACCTTGGAACGAGGAACAACGGAAAACACATTGCGGTAAAAATGGACGGTGCAGCGCTGGTACTTGGCGTCGGGGAATACTTCTCCCACAGTTTCCAGCATACCCAGGCACTTGTCGCCAACGATGAGCCGCACGCCGTCCAGGCCCCGGCCTTTCAGCCACTGGAAGAAATTCACCCAACTGGTCTTGTCCTCTTTCATTCCCTCGGCGGCGCCTAAAACCTCGCGGTATCCGTCTTCATTTACCGCAATCGCAACCAAAATCGCCACATTTTCGTACTCTCCGCCCCAGTTGCGCCGCAGGTAGATTCCGTCCACATAGACGTAGGGATACCGTCCACCCTGCAAAGGACGATTCCGCCAGTCCTCGATATGGACATAGGCTTTCTTATTCAGCTCACTGATCGTCGCCGGGGATACCTTGCTGCCCCACAGAGCTTCGGTGATGTCCTCCACCCGGCGTACAGACACGCCTGCCAGGTACATTTCGATCAGTGCCTCCTCCACGCTGCTCTCCCGCCGCCGGTACCGCTCTATGATGGCTGTCTCAAACGACACCCCTTTCAGCCGGGGCACGTGCAGCGTGACGTCCCCAGAGGCTGTGGTAAGGTTTCGGTCATAGTGACCGCTGCGGTATCCCTGTCGGGCCTCGCTACGCTCGTACCGGGCCGCCTGGGTCAGCTGCTCCGCCTCCTGCTCCAGCAGCTCGTTCAGCGTTTCTTCCACGCTGCCACGTACCAGTTCCTTCAGCTGCCCCTTGATTACTTCCTCGTTTAGCTGTACAATCTTCTCAGACATGGTTTGCTTTCTCCTTTCAGAATGGTGTGTCACGACTTCATTCTACCAGAGACTGTAAACCTTGTCTTTTTTTGCGCATTTTATTGTACCTTATCAGTGTCCTCCCATTCTGTTCTGTCGATTTCTGACTTCCATCACATTATACCCCCGCCTCCGCAGGCTGGCAAGCAGACGATACAAAAGGGACGATGGTTCACACCACCGTCCCCTTTTGATTCTCTCAGATATTTACTCTTTCTCATCCACCGTCTCGGCTTCCGGCGCGTTTTTCCGCACGCTCTCAATGCCGTTCATACAGGACGCTTTTGCCTTGTAGCCCTCGGACACGGCGATGATTTCCCCATTGCGGGCCTTCAGGCGGAAGCGGAACTCTCCGGCCTTATCTTTATAGACCTCGAACTTGGGGTTGGTGACCGTCTCGAAGCCTTCTTCGGTCTGGTCCTCCAGCTTGGCGATAGGGGCGTTTTTCCGCACGCTCTCCACGCCTTTCAGGCAGGCGGAACGGGAGGTGTAGACCTCGGAGGTGGCAATGATCTCGCCGTTCCCGGCTTTCAGGTTGAACTTGATGCCGGTCTTTACCGTCTTGACTGCGAACTTTCCCATACTGATCGCTCCTTTTCCAAATTTAGGGCCGATAGTGTCAGTATAGCAACGAAAGCCGCTCCTGTCAACGAAACCTGTCGATTTTTGGCGTCTCTGTCTACAGATTCTCCAGCTTTTCAAAGTCCTCCAGATTCAGCTCCCGTTTCAGCTCCTCCTCTGTGGGCAGATAGGGCATATATTTCGCGGCGTAGATCTGCCGGTTGTCCTCCGGCAGGGTCAGCCGGACCAGGGTGTCGCTCTTCTGCGCGCACAGGAGCAGGCCCACCGGCGGGTTGTCTCCCTCGTTCATTTGGTAGCGGGTGTAGTAGTTTACGTACATCTGCATCTGCCCGATGTCCTGGTGGGTGAGGAGGCCCGTCTTTAAGTCTATCAGCACAAAGCACTTTAAAATATAGTTGTAAAATACCAGATCAATGTAAAAATGTTGTCCATCCACATTGAAATGTTTCTGCCGCGCTACGAAAGAGAAGCCGCGTCCCAGCTCCAGGAGGAATTTCTGCAAATGGTCAATTAGGGCCTGTTCCACATTGGATTCATAGAAGTGCTCGTTGGCCGGAAGGTCCAGGAACTCCAAGACATAGGGGTCCTTGATGATCTGCTCGTACTCGGGCTTGGGCTCCGTGGTCTGGATTTCCGCCGCCACGCTCTCCTTGTCCCGGCTGGCCAGAAGCCGCTGGTAGAACATGGTGTTAATTTGCCGCTCCAATTGGCGGGAGCTCCACCCGGCCTTTGCACATTCCTCCATGTAGAAGGTTCTTGCCTTCTCATCAGTCACCTTCATCAAAGACCGGTAATGGGTCCAGCTCAATTCGGAACGCAGTGCGTTCACATTTGGGAAAGTCAGATAAAACTGCCGCATGTATCGCAGATTGCGGAGGTTGAACCCTTTCCCAAATTCCTCGGTCAACCGTTCCGAAATGTATTTCAGCACCTGCTTGCCATAGGCCGCTCGGTCGTTCTCCCCGCAGGCTTCAAAAATCGACTTGCCGATCTTCCAATAGGCCGTCACCATGGCGGCGTTCACCGCCGCATAGACCTGCCCCTGGGCCTCAATGACATAGCCCCGGATGGAACGGTAGGCATCCTCAGACTGAGGGCTGTCCGGCAGATTTTCCCGTTTTGTCAATTCGTCCATACACGTATCCTTTCAGCCTGTGTGAAACGCTCTCTTTTCTATTATACCATCTCCTGCCTGCGTCAACAAGACAAACCGCTTATGTACCCCACCCCATTCTCCTCTCCAGCCCCATCATCCCGGCGCAGAACCGCTCCCACGGCTCCAACGTTATCTGTGACGGGTCGCCCTCCCGGATACGCATGGTGCGGCGAATTTCCTTGGGAATGACCACCCGGCCAAGGTCGTCAATCCGGCGCACAATTCCAGTTGCCTTCATATCGAAAAACTCCTTTGATAAAGTGATGGTTGTATGTCACTCTGGCAAAAGCTAGTATCCGCTGTTTTTCCCGGCTTATGCCGGAGGAAGGCTTGGTGATGTCTGGAAATGCGCCGCCATGGGTCCGGCGCGTTTTCCGCCCGCGGCCCGCCGCTCGAATGAAGCGGAAAAAACCGGGCTTCCGGGCGGCCTGCCGGCTGGCCGCCGCCCCGTTTCAAAAATTTTTCACTACCCCCTTAATTTGTCCGGAATCATGCCGATAAAGCTAGTGAACGGACTTGGCGACGGCTGAGTCTCAGAGATTTCACCCGGTCCGCGCGGCCGGTTGAAATACCGTACCGGCGGAAGAGGGCCCGGGCAGTCCGGCCGGTTGCCCGAACCTGAAACCGCCTCCGTCTTGCGGACGGACGCAAGGATCGCGTCCGGCATTTTGATAAGGAGATTTATTATGCGCATTCAACACAATATTATGGCGATGAACGCCTACAGGAACTACAACACCAACACCTCCGCCCTGGCGAAGAACCTGGAAAAGCTGAGCTCCGGCTACAAGATCAACCGCGCCGGTGACGACGCCGCCGGCCTGGCCATTTCCGAGAAGATGCGGGCCCAGATCAC
>VSMY01000230.1 GCA_009773995.1 Oscillibacter sp.
CCTGGAGGACCTGGAGCCGCTCTACGTGGAGCGGGTCTACAAAAGGCCGTCCCTGGCCGGAGGCGAGACCTTTATTCTGGCCCGGAGCGGGGACCTGTACGCCTTCTTCGGCTATAACCGCTACTACACGACGGTCAGGGAGGCCGGGCGGGTCGAGCCCATCATTGGGCGGGGCCGGGTCTGCGGGGCCCTGTATGACCATATCTACCTGGCGGGCCCTTTTGAGGAGGCGGTTTCCGCCTCCGCCGTCGTCCGGCTGGAGAAGCGGGAGCCGGAGCCCAACGGGGAGCTCCGGTTTCAGGAGTTCCTCTTCGAGGGGGAGCGGCTGGCGGAGCAGGTCTTTGTATTTTTCGACGCCTCCCTGACCTATGGCTCTCCTCTCCAGGAGAAGCTGGGGAAGTGGTATGCACCCAGGGAGGGGCGCATGGTCGCCTGTACCGTGACGCTGTACGGCCAGTCGGGGGAGGTTTTGGAGAGCTTCCAGACAGAGGTGGACCCCTGGGAGCTGGGTTACTGAGGAAGGGAGGGGACACTGTGCGGGACAAGTTTCAAATCTGGGTGGACGCCGTCTGCGGGCAGGTCCGCTTCCGCCCGGACCACAAGGCCATCGAGGAGGAGCTGCGTACCCACTACGAGGACCACGTGAAGGACCTCCTCCGCCTGGGCCGGTCCCAGGAGCTGGCGGAGGAGCGGGCCCTGGCCGCCATGGGGGACGCTCAGGAGGTGGGCCGGGCCCTGGACAAGGTACATAAGCCCTGGCTGGGCTGGCTGTGGAAGGCCAGCCGGACGCTGCTTCTGGCCCTGGCGCTGCTGACCCTGGCGGCGGCGCTGCAGAACAGCGGAGGGAAGAACCTGCTTTACCGGACCCAGGCCGAGTGGAACTGGGAGGAGCCCCCGGCCTCCGCCGTGCGCGTGGAGCTGGAGCACGGGACCCTCTATGCCGCGCCGGGGGACGTGGCGGAGGAAGACGGCTATACCATGGCGGAGGTCCGCCTGTGGATGAAAATGCGGGACCCGCTGGCGGCGCTGGGCGGCGTGTGGCCCTGGCAGTTTACCTGGCGGGACGACCGGGGGGAGCTGTCCCGCTTCCGATATGACGAGATCGCCCGGACCTGGCCGGAGAGCCGCTGCTGGAATCTCGTCGGCAAGGGGATGTCCTCCGGCTGGACCCGCTTCCGCCAGACGGTGGAACTGAAGCTGGACGGCCCGCCCCGTTGGGCGGAGATCTCCTATCCCCTCTCCGGCCAGGACTGGACCCTGCGGGTGGAATGGGAGGCGGAGCCATGAAGCTGAACCGCGGGCAGAAGACGGCCCGGAATTTGATTCTGTGCGCCCTGCTGGGGACTTTGCTGTACGCCCTGCTGGGCTTTCCGCCTTACACCGTCCGAGGGATGCTGGACCGGGTGGAGCGGCAGTACTTCCTCTCCGACCTGGAGCCCCTGGTGGTGGAGCGGAAGTCCCGGCGCTACAGCAGCGATTTTTTCCCCTGGCACACCACCTACCTGCTGGCCCGCACCGGGGATACCTACGTCTGCACAAGCTCCAGCCGCCACCTTTGGGGGGTCTGGCCGGAGCGGTACCGGTATCTGAAAATGGGCCGGGGGAGCCTCTGCACGGCGATTGACGGGACCTTGTACGTGGCGGGCTCCTTCGAGGAAGCGGCCTCCGCCACGGCGGAGGTCACGCTGGAGCGGACCACTCAGGTCCACGACCCGGAGACGGAGGAGTGTGAGACCACCTTCGGGGAGCAGAGGACCTACGCCTACCAGGGGGAGAAGGTAAATGACAAGGTGTTTTCCTTCCGCTACCGGGAGGAGGGGGACTCCTGGCATGATTACACCAGCCTGACCTCCCTGGCAAGCCAGTGGTATCGCTTCTACAGCAAGGGAGAGGACGGCTACAGCAGCATCCATATGGACCTCCCGGTGAGGGTGACGCTGTACGATGAGAGCGGGGAGGCCCTGGAGACCCTGGAGCTGAGCGCCGATAATTATGAGTTCAGCGAGGAGTGGTAAAAAGAGGACGGTATCGAAAGATACCGTCCTCTTTTCGTCAAATCGGATTATCCTTTGAACTCCACAAACAGCTCCCGCACGGCGTTGGGGTCCGCCGGGGCGGCCTTGGCCGCCGGAGCAGGGGCCGGGGCGGCGGCGGGCTCGTCGTGGGGGCCG
>VSMY01000231.1 GCA_009773995.1 Oscillibacter sp.
GCAAAACGCCGCCTCGTTGCGCCCGCACCCGGCCTGCAGCAGGCCGGTCAGCTCACGGAACCGCTCCCCGCTCTCCCCGCCGCCCCTCAGCCAGCCGAAGCCGTTGCAGCGGTTCAGCACCAGGTAGTCCCGATCGGAGACCAGCACCAGGGCGCTGAACGACGCGCCGATGCACAGCACGGTGAAGCGGACCTCCTCCAGGCGTATCCTCCGTTCCGCCCAGCCGTCCCGGCAGACGAGCGTCCGCCCGTCGAAGACGGCCCGCACCGTTACCTGGGGAATCCCTTGAAACACGCGGCTTCCGCAGCGCGCGAGGAACAGCGCGTAAACCCCTGCCAGGGCCAGAAGGCACCATTGATTCCTGGCGTTTACCTGGGGATAGAGCTTGTAAATCATGTACAGCAGAACCAGGTAGAACAGGGCGTACAGGGAAAACGGCGCCCACATGGCCGCCCTTTTCAGGGCGCCGTCCGGCGGCGCCTCGTAGACAAATTCTCGCTCCTCCATCAAGAACCCTCCTCTTCTTCTCCCCTCCGTCCTTCGGAGCGGCCGAATCACCTCTTATTGTTCGCACTTTTTCCCAAGAAATCAAGTCCGTCCGGCCAAGATATAATAATATTACTTATTTCCCCAAAAATTTTACCTTCAAAATTTTTCCACGGAAAGTATGAAATTTTATTTTATCAAATTCTTGACAAACAAAATTAAATGTTATATAGTAAACTTGCATTCTCAAACCGCTCCTTTGAAATCTCTCGATCATGACTTTGGAGGTTTCTTATGACTGAACAGGAGATCAGAGCGGAAATGTGCGCCGCCGGGCGGCGCCTGCTCGTCTGCCACCTGAACCACGCCACCGCGGGAAACATCAGCGTCCGTCTGGACAGCCGCACCTATTTAATCTCCCCCAGCGGCTTCGACCTGGCGAAAATGACGGAAGAAGACATCATGAAGCTGGATGAGCACGGGAAGATTCTCAGCGGGCACAACGCCCCTTCCTCCGAGTGGCAGTTCCACCTCGGCATCTTCGCGGCGCGTCCCGACGTAAACGCCATCATCCACACCCACGCCCCCTACATGACCGCCTTTGCCGTCGCGAACGTGGCCGTCACCGACCGGATTCTCCCCGAATTTGTCAACCTGGCCGGCGAGCTGCCGGTCGTCCCCTACGCGATCCCCCACACCAAGGAGCTGGCCGACGCCGTGTGCCGGGAAATCGCCGGCCATGACTGCGTCCTGATCGCCAACCATGGGTCCATCACCGTGGGAAGCAGCCTGGCCGCCGCCATGAATTGCCTGGAAACCTCCGAGTTCACCTGTCAGGTTTCTATCCTAAGCAAATTCATTGGCCCCGCCGCCACGCTGACCCAGACGAAGGCCTGAGCGCGAAATGGGGGGATACGATGCAGTTCCTTGGAATTGATATCGGAAACACCGCCGTCAAGGCCGGTATTTTCAGGGACGACGGCTCTCTCGCCGCCTCCGCTTCCCGGAATCACGCTCTGATTCACACGGGCCCCGACACGGCGGAGCTGGACCCCGTTCAAATCTTGGATGATATTACAGCCGTGATCC
This sequence comes from Oscillibacter sp., assembly GCA_009773995.1. Lineage (GTDB taxonomy): Bacteria > Bacillota > Clostridia > Oscillospirales > Oscillospiraceae > Oscillibacter. The sequence goes on from VSMY01000231.1 coordinate 1,576, forward strand.
GCGACTGCGCCAGGGTGTCCTCCCACGTCGACGCCATCGCCGTCTCCTGCATGGCCGAGGCCTTTACGCCCCTCTCCGCCGATCTGACCCCCTGGTACCGGTGCCTCCTGACCCAGGACCTGCGGGGAACCGGCGAGGCCCAGGAATTCGAGCGGGCCTTTGGGGCCCGCTCGATCAAGGAGATCACGGGCCAGCTGGTCAACGCCAAATTCACGGCGCCCAAGCTGCGCTGGCTGTCCGCCCATCTGCCCGGAGAAGTGCGGGCCTCGTCCTGCTTTTCAAGCTGGCAGGGGCTCTGCTGCATTCTCTTCGGCTTTCCGCCCTACTGCGACTACGCCATCGCCGGGAAAACCATGCTCTTCGACATCACACGAAACCAGTGGTCCCCGCCGCTTGTCGAGTTCGCCGGTATTTCCCCCGGCCAGCTCGACACGCCGGTGAAGGCCGGGACGCTTCTAGGGCGGCTCTCTCGGGAGAAAGCCGACTGGTTCGGCTTTTCCAACCGGCCGCTCCTGGTCATGGGCTCCTTTGACCAAATCTGCACCAACATCGGCTCCGGCGCCGTGCCCGCTTCCGAGGGGAC
>VSMY01000232.1 GCA_009773995.1 Oscillibacter sp.
ACTCAACTTTAACCGATGCGGCCTCATCCTTCTACTTCTTTCTTCTTCTACTGTCCTATATGTATTGTACTCCTACAAGGGCCGCTTCCGTTCCCCAGATTCTCCCCTTGCCTGAACGGGGAAACCGTGGTATACTAAGCATCGGCAAAACCGGGCATGATTTCCAGGAGGTGACCGCGATGGAAAAGAAGGGCGTGAAAATCGCCGCCCAGAACCGGAAGGCCCACCACGATTACTACGTGGAGGACAAATACGAGGCGGGCATCGAGCTGGCGGGCACGGAGGTCAAGTCCGTTCGGGCCGGAACGCTGAATCTGAAGGACTCCTACTGCTCCGTGAAGGACGGGGAGCTCTTTGTCCACGGGATGCACATCTCCCCCTATGAGAAGGGAAACATCTTCAACAAGGACCCCGTCCGGCCCCGCCGCCTGCTGATGCACAAGCGGGAGATTCGGAAGCTCCACGCCCTGGTGAAGCAGGACGGCTACACCCTGGTCCCCCTGTCCGTGTACTTCAAGGACTCCCGGGTCAAGGTGGAGGTGGGCCTGTGCAAGGGCAAAAAGAACTACGACAAGCGAGCGGCTATGGCACAGAGGGATACCAAACGGGAAATCGACCGCGCTATGAAGGTTCATTAAGTTACTAAAATAGTTTATGAAAGTATAGAAAGGAGCGGACCGATATGTCTGCGAATCCCATCGCCACCATTTTAATGGCGGACGGCAAAAAAATGACCGCCGAACTCTATCCCGAAAAGGCCCCCAACACGGTGAACAACTTCATCTCCCTGGCCAACAAGGGCTTTTACGACGGACTGACCTTCCATCGGGTCATCCCCGGCTTTATGATCCAGGGCGGCTGCCCCGACGGCACCGGCATGGGGGGGCCGGGCTATGAGATCAAGGGGGAGTTTGCCTCCAACGGCTTTGCCCAAAACGATTTGAAGCACGCCGCCGGCGTTCTGTCCATGGCCCGGACCATGGTCCCGGACTCCGCGGGAAGCCAGTTTTTTGTCATGGTGGCCCCGGCGGAGCACCTGGACGGGGACTACGCCGCCTTCGGCCAGGTCATCGAGGGCGTGGACGACGCCGTCGCCATTTCCCGGGTTCCCCGGAGCATGCGGGACGACAAGCCCAAGACCCCGGTGGTGATCCAGTCCATCCGGGTGGACACCCAGGGCGTAGAGTATCCCGAGCCCGAGACCTGCTGAAACCAAAACGGAGCGAAAAGGAGGAAGCCATGAAGACCGCCATCATCACCGGAGCGTCCTCCGGCCTGGGCCGGGAGCTGGCCCGCCAAATCGAGGACGTGTTCCCCGCCATTGAGTGCTATTGGCTCATCGCCCGCCGGGAGAGCCGGCTGGAGGACCTGGCCATCAGCCTGCCGGGGCGGCATACAAAATGCCTGGCCCTGGACCTCTGCGACCCCATGAGCTTCGTGGCCCTGAAGGACCAGCTGGCGGAGGAGCAGCCGGAGATCTCCCTGCTGGTGAACTGCGCGGGCTGCGGGTATCTTGGCCGGGTGGGGGAGATGGACACCGCCTCCCAGACCCGGATGGTGGACCTGAATGTCCGGGCTCTGACCGCCGTGACCAACCTGGTTCTCCCTTATATGCCCGAGGGGAGTCACATTCTAAATGTGTCCTCCATTGCTTCCTTCTGCCCCAACCCCCGGATGACGGTCTATTCCTCCACCAAGGCCTACGTCTCCCATTTCACCGTGGGCCTGAACGAGGAGCTCCGCCGCCGCAAGGTCAGCGTCACGGCCGTCTGCCCCGGCCCCATGGACACGGAGTTCCTGCCCCTGGCGGGCATCACAGGCCGCTCCAGCACCTTCGAGTTCCTGCCCTACTGTGACCAGGTAAGAGTAGCCGGAGACGCCCTCCGGGCCGCCAAAGCGGGCCGCACGATCTACACTCCCAAGCTTCTGTATAAATTCTACCGTCTCCTGGCCAAGCTCACGCCCTCCCAGCTCTTAGTGAAGTTCGTCAAGACCTGAGCAAAATAGTGGGGGCCCCCTCAAGGGCCTCTCTCCCAAATGTCACAAAACCGTAACACACGCCAATTGGAAACTGTGCTATACTAATCTAGCGATTCCACCGGCCAACCACTCAAAGAGCCAAACCCCACGCAAGTCCCCGTTCCCCTCCCCCGTCC
>VSMY01000233.1 GCA_009773995.1 Oscillibacter sp.
CACCGCCACCAACGCCTATGCCGCCAGCACCAAGGGCGCGGCGTTCACGGTCCTCAGGTCCGGCACCAACGTGGCCCTGCCCGACGCCCAGACGCTGTCCCCCGACATCACCGTCAACGGGGACAACGACACCTTCACCGTGACGGAGGCCGGACGGTATCGGATCTCCTATAACATCAACTCCGTCACGCCCCTGACCCTCGGCGCCCGGCTGATGGCCGACGGCGCGGAAATCGCGGGCTCCAATGTCATGCCCCAGACGACGCCTCTGAGCCGCCTCGCCAACGACATCCTGGCGGATCTGCCGGCGGGGGCCAAGGTCTCCCTGCAGGTGTACGGCTTCGCGGGCCTGGTGACCCTGCTGCCCAACTCCACCGGGGCTTCCCTGTCCATGGTCCGTCTGAGCTGAGGAGGGGTGCCTTATGTCAATGCCCACATTCCCCAAAAATGATCCCCCGCTGACCCGAGAGGGCAGCCTCAACGAGATCATTTCCTCCATCGCCGCCGAGGAGCTGAGCCTGAGCCACCTCCTCAACGTCGAGGGTGAGAAGCTGCAATACGTCCTGGGCACCATGCCCGGTCTGGACGAGGCGGCCTCCCTGGACGAAGTGATGCAGGTCAACAAAAGCGTGAAGGACACCCTGTCCGGCATCATGGAGCAGCAGATGGCGCTGACCTCCAAGCTGGGCGCGGTGCTGAAGGCCCCCACCCTCCCCGGCCCTGAGGGCCCCATGGGCGCTGAGGGCCCCGAGGGTCCCGAGGGCCCCGCCGAGGGCGAGGCCGGCCCCGACGGCCCCGACGGCCCCGACGGAGCGGAAGGGCCCGCCGGTCCCACCGGCCCTACCGGGGCCCCGGGACCCAACCCCACGGCCATCGCCTCCTACGCCTCCAACACCCGGGGCAACAGCGTCGGCCTCGGCGACGATGATTTCATCGTCTTTCCGGATGAGGCGGTCCTCTGCCCGGAGATCCCCCTGGGCGAATCAAGCTCGATGCTCGGGGAAAAGTCGCTGTTCTACGTGAAGGAGGCGGGCACCTATCAGATCTCCTACCGTGTGACCCTCAGCATCCCCTCCGTCCAGCCGGTGGGGACCCGGCTGTTGATCTCCAGCGCCGACGACTATGAGGGCGTCATCGCCCCCACGATGGGCGCCCAGCAGTTTGAATGCACGGTCACACTGCCCTTGCTGGAGCGCACCACGATCGAGCTTCAGGCTTACACCACGACCCCCAGCATCCCCGGCGTGGGCGGTCTCCCCGGCGTGGGCAATGTCCAGCTGGCCAGCGGCGCCTCGGGCGCTTCCATGCTGGTCGTCCGACTGGGCGACTGAGCGGGGCCATTATTCCGAACAGATAGAGAAAGGGCTCCCGCCGGTTTTACCGGCGGGAGCCCTCGGCTTGTCGATAGAACTGTAGGCAGTCCAAATCCGCATTTCCCGTGCCCTTCCGCCGCGAGTCCAGCGGAGCGAGTCGCGGCGGAACGCCCAGGCAATCTGGATATATGTTCGCCGTCCCCCTCGGCCGGGAATCCAGCGAAGCGATTCCCGGCCGAAAGCGAAGAAATTCCCACCAGAGCGCAGTTTTCGGCGAAGCCGGAAACGGAGCGGCGGCGGGAATTTCTGAGCTGGTGGAGGTGGCGGGAGTTGAACCCGCGTCCGAAAGCACTTTAACGGGACTTTCTCCGGGCGCAGACGGTGATTGCGGAGGGCCTTATCCCTCCTGTTCCCCTCGGAGACGGCACATCGTCACGCCGTCAATTCAGGTGAGCTTCATAATGTGTGGCACAGGCAAAGCTTACTGTACGCACATTTACCGCTAAACGACGCCCTTCCCGGCTCGCGGTCCTTTCGGGTCGGACGGCTGCCTTTAATTAGGCAGCAACAGCAACAGTGTTGTTGTTATTTGATTTATAATTTGCCCGTTTTATGGCGGTCAGGCACCGCCGCCCGCTGGTCCCGCCTCCATACCCCCGTCGAAACCCTTACACCCCCGGAAGTGTCGCAAAGTCCGCTATGCTCCGTTCCCGCCAAGCGCCTTCGGCGTTTGGCGAGAACTGCGCCCGCTCCCTTGCTCCACTTCTTCAAGGGGGAGCGGGCTCCCCCTTGAGCATCCCCTGTCTCGTATGCTCATCTCCGCGCCCCCGAGCCG
>VSMY01000234.1 GCA_009773995.1 Oscillibacter sp.
CTTGGGCGGGTTCTTGGGGGGCGTGTAGGCCGGGCCATCGTCAAAGCCGCCGTCCTTGGGGGCCTTGGGGCCCTTGATGAACCAGATGCCCAGGGCAATGATCAGCACCGTGCCCAGGATGCGGGGCATATCCCAGACCAGCGTGTCGTACAGCCAGTCGGTGAGCCAGTTGCCCCGCCAGGGGGCCAGCAGGTTCCGGGCCACGGTCATATAGAGGCTGTACGCCCCCACTGCCACCAGCAGCCAGCCGATGAGGCTCCCCCGGCGGGCGAGGATCTGGCTGAGCTTCCGGGCGTCCATCTCGGAAAGGCCGAACATGAACGTATCCTCCGGGGCCCCGCCGTCCCGGAGCTGGCGGCGGAGGTTAAAGCTGTCGAAGAACGAATAGGCCCACAGGGGCAGGATGAGGACCGCCAGGGCCCCCATCTCCAAAAACACCGCGATGAACAGCACGGCGCAGAAGATGATGGTCTGGGAGATGCCCCGCTTCATGTAGCCCAGGCACATCTGCCCGCAGCCGGGGACGCAGGACCAGATCAGATACCAGCAGCCCCACAAAAATTTCCGAATGGCTTTCATGCCTTGTTTCCTCCTTCTATCATACGGCGGGCGCCGAGCCCGTCAAAGAAATCCGACAGTCCGCCCACGGCCCCCCGCAGGGTGTCGCCGACGTCCCCCGTCCAGTCCGTCAGCTGCCGGGAGACGCTGGGCCGGTCCTCCGGCAGGACGGGCCGGGCGAACTCCACCCGCTCCCCGCCCCACAGCACCGTCAGCGCCAGGGTGACGGCGGCGGCCGCCGTGGCGTACCGGCTGGTGACCAGCCGGAGGGCCCGGCCCCGTATCCGGGCCCAAAGGGCCTTTTGGCAGGACCGCTCCGGGACCAGCAGGGCCCCGTCCTCCAGGGCCATCGTGTACCGCTCCAGACAATCGTCGCAGAACGCCAGGTGCTCCGCGATTTCCAGCCGTTCCAGCTCGCCGAAGCGGTCCTCGTTCCGGGCCAGGGCCTCCAGGGCCTCGCCGCTCAAATGTCCGTCCTCACGGAATACCATGCCTTCCACTCCTTTCCAATGCCTCCCGCAGGAGCTTTTTTCCTCGGGTAAGCTGTGTATAAACGGTTTTCACCGGCCTGCCCAGCGCCAGGGCCGCCTCCTCCGGGCTCCGCTCCTCCAGCAGGCACAATCGGCACACCTGCCGGTAGGGCTCCTTCAGCCCTTGGATGGTCCTTAGAATTTCCGCCTCCCCGCTCCTCCGGAGCACCGCCTCCTCGGCGGGCGGGGCCAGGCCCCGGGCCAGCTCCTCCTCTCCGGGGAGCACCGTCCGGCGGTTCCAGGCGCTTTGCAGATGGTCCTTGGCCTTGTTGGCGGCGATGCGGCTGAGCCACTGCCGCTCATAGCCCTCCGGCATGCTCTCCCGGTGGAGGTAGGCGGAGAGAAAGGTCTCCTGGGTCAGGTCCTCCGCGGCGGCGGCGTCCCGGACCAGCTGGAAGCAGACGGTGTATACCAGCCGCTCGTATTGCAGGACCAGCTCCGTGAACCGCTCCTTTGTGATCGCAGGCACGCCGCACCCCCTCCCAAGGCCGCCGGAACACCTCCCGGCGGGCCCTCTGTCGTCCGACACCGATCATACGATGGCCGGCTCCCGAATTCTTCAAAAGGATCGAAAAAATTTTTTTCACATCCCGGCGGAAAACACGCCGCCCCCGCCCAAACCTATTCAATGATGAATAGGTTCTAATCATCTGTGAATAAAACGCCGCAAACCCGCCGCCGTTTGCGCGGTTTTCACAGAAAGCCCGTCCCCGTCCCTGCGATTTTCACAAAGTCCCCGGCGTCTTTTCTGCGTTCCCTGCTTGAAAAATCTATTCATTTTTGAATAACACTTCCAAATTCCGGGGACAGTCCTCTCTCAAACGTAGAAAAAACCCTTCGATTTTTTGGCAATCTGAACAGGAAACTGGCCGGGGCGGCAGAAACTGCGGCTTGCGGAATTGGCACAGGATTTGCTATAATAATTGCCGGACAAAACGGGGGCCCGCCCCGAAAAAATGAAGGAGGAACGTAAGCCATGTATCAGACCGTTCGTTATGAAAAGAAAGACAGCCTCGGCAGTGCCGCCATCCGCCGTCCCGAGGCGCGGACCGCCCTGAA
>VSMY01000235.1 GCA_009773995.1 Oscillibacter sp.
GGGCGGGGACGATCTCCCCCACCGCCCGCCCGCAGGTCAGCAGCGTATCCAGGTAGCAGTCCAGAAAGGCGTTCAGCCCGAACTGCCCCCGCCCCGCGGGCACGGTCCGCAGAAACTCCCCCAGCTCCCGTTCCGCCTCCCGGCTGTCACAGCTTACCGCCGCGCCCCCCGCCATGCGGATGAGCTTGTAAATGGCCGCGTCCACCACCGGCACGGCCTCCCGCACCGCCCGGTAGAGCCGGGCTTCCCCGTTGCGCAAAGGCGCGTACTCCCCCAGCATGCCGAAGGGATGCTTTTCCCAGTTCCGCAGCTGCGCCGCCGCCGGCCGGATTTCGGCCGCGGGGACCGCCGCCCGCTTTTTCCACCGTTTCAAGGCCCCATCTCCTCTCAAAACACATCCTCCCGTTCCACCGCCAGGGCCAGGAAGCCGTCCTCCTCCCGGTCCCCCGCCAGATCCATGGCAAAGTACCGCATGTCGTCCATGGCGTGGTCGTCCCGCTTCCGGGGCGCGTCCCGCTCGCCCCGCTGCTCCCAGCAGTACTGGGCAATCTCCCGCAGGCAGTCCTTGCAGCCCCGGCAGATCACGATCCGCCCCTGGCGGAGCAGATCCGCCGTCACCCGGAGGCCGTCGGACACGTCGTTGTCCGCCTTCACCACCCGGAAGCCCCGCCGCCGCAGGGCTTCGATGAAGCTGGCCGCCGACGGGTCCACGATGACCCGCTGGATTTCCCGTCCCCCCGCCAGCCGCTCCAAATCCTCTGCGTACTCCGCGTCGGTCCTCTGCCGTCCCGCCTTTCTGGAGTCGTAGTAAAATTCGTCGGCCCTGTACCAGACCCCCTCCCGGAGGCCCCACAGCCCGAAGGAGGCGGGATTCGCCGTCCCGTAGTCCGCCGAGATCCGCCAGGCGGAAAATCCGCCCTCCGGAGTCTTGGCCGCGTCCTGATCCGGGTCGAAGAAGTCGTAAATTAACCCCTCCGCCGCCGTCCACTCCCCCAGGACGAAGCGCCGGTAAAAGGCCCCGGAGTAATTCCGCCGGTAGCGCTCCCGGATCCGCTCCGATAAGACCGGATTGTCCTCCATGGTGAAGTGAAGCCGCAGGGCCCGCCGTTCCTCCGCCTTTAAAATCCACTCCTGGTAAAACCAGTGCTGGGGCCCCTCCGGGTTGCAGTTGAACCACAGCCGGCTTCCCGCCACGCTGCACCGGGCCGCGGCCTGCTCCACGAAGGACCGGGGCATCAGCGCCGCCTCGTCCAGCAGCACCCCCGCCAGGGTGCTCCCCTGGATCAGCGCCGCGCTGGATTCGTCCCGTCCTCCAAACAGCAAAAAGGTGTTCTCGTGCCCCCGGAACCGCACGATCAGCGCGTTCTCCCCCCTGCGCTCCCGGATCTCCATGCCCACCCGCCGGAGGGTCGGGGCCAGTTCCGCCACCAGGTTCCGCCGCACCGAGGCGATGGTTTTCCCGCAGATGCCGAACCGCCTCCCGTCAAAGCCCGCCTGGGCCCACAGAAAGAAGCTCAGCCCCATGGCGAAGGTCTTCCCGCTCCGCACGGCCCCGTCGCAGATCAGGGCCTCCCACCGGGGGTCCTGCCACCAGGTCAGAACCCGCAGCTGCTTGGCCGAAAATTTCAGTCCCTTACCCGCCATAGCCGTCCTCGTCTCCGATCTGCCCGGCGGCGTCCTCCAGGGCCCGGTACAGCTCCTCGGCCCCGCCGCCGCCGCGCTCTTCCAAAAGGCCGCACAGAGTCTCCAGGGCCCGCACCCGGTCCACCAGCTTCACCTCCACGCCCCCCTTGTCCGTCACCTTCAGCTCCGCCACGGCGGAGAGGTCCAAAGCCCCCGGATCCACGTCCCTGGGATTGAGGGCCAGCCGGGCCGCGTCGTTGGCCCGTCCGAAGGCCAGCTGGGCCAGCCGCCGGAGGGCGTCCTCCCGCCGGAGCTCCCCCGCCGCGGCGCTCCGCATTTTCTCCAGCCGCCGCCGGATGCTCTTCAAGGCCAGCGTGGCGAAGCCGTCCTCCCGGCCCGCCGCCTCCGCCGCCTGTTCCGGGTCCATGGTCCGCAGATACGCGGCGCAAAAGGCCCGGTTTTCCTTTCCCCGTTCCATTT
>VSMY01000236.1 GCA_009773995.1 Oscillibacter sp.
GGTCTCCGGGTTGTCGTCCCCCAGGGCGGCGTCCGGCGGGGGCTCCGCCCCGTCTTCAATCTCCTCGTCCCCCTCCAAAAACAGCCGCGCGTCCCCGGCAAAGGCTCCGCCGGTCATGCGGTCGATTTCCTCCGCCAGACGCGCCAGCTCCGCTTGGAGGGCGGCCCGGTCCGCGCCTCCTCCTCCGGCGGCTTTTTCGGCCAGTTTGGCTATGCGGTCCAGGGCGTCCTGAACCTCCGCCAGCACGGCTTCCCCCACTTGGAGAGTCCGATGGCTCTCCCGGGTGTGGCTTTCCGCCTGGCCGATCTTGCTCATGAGGGATTGGAGAGTCTCCGAGACGGTGGCCCCCGGCGTTTTGGCCAGGGGGCGGCTCTGTCCGGCGGCGGCCGCCCTCTCCGTTTTCTCCGCCGCCTGATACCGGGGCCCGGACACACCGCGCTCTCTGCGGATGGTCAGCTCGCCCATGCAGACGCCTCCTTTCTTGAACGTGCTTTCAGCGTGGATTCCCATATATACCATATCGGCACACAGGCGGGAAAGATAAGAACGTCTCCCGCCGGGCGAAAAAGGGGAAAGCGCTCCGCGCTTTCCCCTCAGTGTGTTTATCGGCTTTTGCCCAGGGCCAGGTCCTTGACGGCCTCTCCCGCCAGGATCAGTCCCGCCGCCGCGGGCACGAAGGCCGCGCTTCCAGGCACCTGCCGCCGGACTTCTCCCTCCAGGGATTCCTGGTAGAGGGCTCCCTCCGGGTTCCGGGGGGGTTCCTGGGAGTAGACCACCTTCAAGCGCCGGACGCCCCGGCGCTTCAGCTCCTTCCGCATCACCCGGGCCAGAGGACAGACGGAGGTCTCGTAAATGTCCGCCACCCGGAAGGCGGTGGGATCCAGCTTGTTCCCGGCTCCCATGCAGCTGATAACGGGCGTTCCGGCCTCCAGGGCCTGTTGAATCAGAGCCAGCTTGCCGGTGACGGTATCAATGGCGTCTATCACGTAGTCATATTGGGAGAAATCGAAGTCCCCGGCGGTGTCGGGGCCATAGAAGACCCTGCGGGCGTTTACCCTGGCCTCCGGGTTGATCTCCAGCGCCCGCTGCCGGGCGGCGTCGGCCTTGTATTGGCCCAGGGTCCGGTGGGTGGCCAGGATCTGGCGGTTCAGATTCGTCAGGCTCACCCGGTCGCTGTCAATCAGGTCCAGGGCTCCCACGCCGCTGCGGACCAAGACCTCCGCGGCGTAGCCCCCCACGCCTCCCAGGCCGAACACCGCCACATGAGCCCGTGCCAGGCGTTCCATGCCCTCCCGGCCCAGCAGCAGCTCCGTTCTTGAAAACTGGTCCAGCATGGCGTCACTCCTCGATTCCCTGAATCTCGATTTGCTCCAGGACATCCTGCCCCCGCCCGGTCAGGGCGATGCTTCCGTGGAGGGGATAGTCCCGGTAAGCGGCGTAGTCAAAGTTTTCCAGGGGAATGTCGTAGTCCAGGCGGAGCAGCCCTTTTGCCGCCAGGCCCAGGATGGCGGCGGCGGATTGCTCCTGAGAGGCCTCCAGGTCCTCCAGGTATACCGGCGTTTTCATGTCGAAGGCCGCCGCGGCCGGGAGGAAGGGCGTTTCCCCCAAGCGCCGCAGCAGCGCCAGCTCCGCCTCCGTCAGCAGCAGGCCGCAGCCGCTCTGACAGCCTCCACAGTGTTCACAGCTCATGGCCGTTCTCCTTTTCCATTCCGACTTCTACAATGGTTCCGCCGCCTACGACGGCGTCCCCGCTGTAGAATACCGCCGCCTGGCCCGGCGTTACCGCTCTTTGGGGCCGGTCAAACACGATGCGGACCCGCCCTCCGGACTCCGGGAAAATTTCCGCCGCCTGTTCCGCTTGACGGGATCGGGTTTTGGCTCCCGCGCGCAGGGAAGCCCCCAAGCCCTCTATGGCAATCCAGTTCAGGTCCTCCACCAGGACCTCCCGGGCGTAGAGGGCGCTTTCCGGCCCTACGGTGACGGTGTTGGCGGACATATCCTTTCCGCAGACATAGACGGGCTCGCCCATAGAGAGGCCCAGCCCCTTCCGCTGGCCCAGGGTATAGCGGACCGCCCCCCGGTGCCGCCCCACGGCC
>VSMY01000237.1 GCA_009773995.1 Oscillibacter sp.
CTTTCTTTTCGTTACGTTGTTTAATTTACAAGGTACACGCCTCTCCGGCGGAACGTTTGCTATTCTAGCACGTCCTCGCTCGCTTGTCAAGGGCTTTTTTCAAGATTTTTTCATCTCGTTTCGCACCCGCGCCAGGTTTCGCGCTTTAGAATGTAGCTTTGCTATTTTACCACGTCGCTCCGGACTTGTCAAGAGTTTTCTTTCGGAATCTTTTCAGTTTCCTTCGCAATCCCTTGCGCCCCTAGCCGCCGTGTCAGACAGCTCAGACAGCTTTGTTAGATTACCACGGCCTCCGGAGTTTGTCAAGCGGTTTTTTGCCTTTTTTCTCCCTTTTTGTAAAATACCAGCGAAACGCTTATAACCCGGTATGACCTCTGTGCAGTTCATACAATACCGCCCGCTTCCGCCCAAAGCGGCAGGCCGGTTTCCCGAAAGAAACCGGCCTGTAGGCGCTCGTTCTTATTCCATGGGCCCCGACACCACTACCAGGAAGGGCCCCTCCTCTGCCTCCGGCAGCTCCTCCTGGCGGCCCAGGGCCTCCAGCAGCGCCCGATACTCTTCCGCGTTCAGCTCAAAACGCCATTCCACCGCGTTTTCCCATATGGGGGTAAATTCGTCCAGCAGATCTCCCGCCTCTTCCTGGGTCAGGTACAGCGCCTTTTCCGGGGCAGGGGGGCAGGCGGGAAATTGCCCGTCGTCCATCGCCGCCTCCGGGCCCGCTTCCGCCGGAGCCGCCGGAGCCATATCCGCTCCCACCGTCGGCGCCGCCTTCAACACTTCTTTGTCGTTATAAAGCTCCGCCGCTTTCGACCGCGCCGCCGGCGCTGCTTGGACCGCCTCCTCTCCCGGATCCTCCGTTGATTCCGGAGCCGCCTGAGGAGCAATCCCAGTCTCATCCCCTCCGATAACGGCGGCCGTGTCATAGGCGGCGCCGTTTCCCCCGGCAGGCGCGGCGCTGCCGCCGGGTCCGGTCCGCATCAGGATCACCAGGGCGCAGCAGGCCGCCAGGGCCGCCGCCGTACCCACCCAGCGCCGGACTCCCCGCCGCTTCAGCCCCACGACCTTCCGCTCCCTGCCGGACGCCGCCCGGACGCGCTCCATCACGCCCCCGGCGAAGCCCTCCGGCACAACCGTCTCCTCCACATCCGGGAAGCCCGCCCGGAGGGCCAGCGCGTCGTCCACATAGGCCCGGCAGCCGGGGCACTCCGCCAGGTGGTCCCCCACCCGCTTCATTTCCTCCGGCGCCAGTTCCCCGTCCACGAACAGGTCCAACAGGGCCGCGTATTCCTCACAGTATTTCATGAACGGCCCCCCTTTCCTGTCTCTTTAGACGGAGGCGGCGGAGAAAAGTTCCCCCGCTCCAGCAAAAAATTGCGCAGCCTCTTCCGTCCCCGGCTGATCCGGGACTTCACCGTCCCGATGTCCAGCCCCAGGGCCTCTCCAATCTCGTCATAGCGCAGCTGCTGGATCTCCCGCAGCACCAGCGCCGCCCGGTATTCCGGCGGCAGCGCCCGGAGTCCCTCCTCGATCTGCTCCCGCAGCTCCCGGCGCTCCGCCTCCTCCTGCGGGGTCGGGATAGACGCCGGGATATCCAGATTCAAGTCCTCGTCGTCCAAAGACGCGTCCGCCTGCCGTTTTCCCTCCCGCCGGAGCAGGTCCACACAGGCGTTGGAGGCCAGCCGGTAGATCCAGGTGGAAAAGCTGCTGTCCCCCCGGAAGCTCCTCAATCCCTGCCAGGCCGCGAAAAACGCCTCCTGGGCGGCCTCGGCGGCGTCCTCCGGATTCCGGCACATCCGCCGGGTCAGGGCCAGGACCCGTTTCTCATAGAGCCGCACCAGCTCCTCGAAGGCCCCCTGATCCCCCTCCCGGGCGGCGGCGATCCACGTTTGTTCCCGCAAGTCCGTCATAGGCGTCCCCCCTGTCCGTCCCGCAGGTCCCGCTTGATGCCGCGGGTCACCCGGTACACATCTTCTAATGTGTTCATCTGGACGATCTGCTCCTTATAATAATTGGCGTAGGGCACGCCCTTGAGATACCAGCAGTAGTGGCGGCGGGCCTCCAGCACGGCCACCCGCTCCCCCTTGATCTCCGCC
>VSMY01000238.1 GCA_009773995.1 Oscillibacter sp.
AGTCCGCCTGCAAGACCTCCTGCGGCGTCGCCAACCAGAAGTGCGAGCAGAAGTAAACACTCCGAAGCGCCGCCCCACGGGCGGCGCTTTTCCTTGAATATATAGGAGGAGCCCCATGGTACATCAATACAAGCTCAACGGCTACAACCTCGTTCTGGACAGCTGTTCCGGCGGCGTCCACGTGGTGGACGAGGTGGCCTACGACGTCATCGCCCTCTACCCGGACCACCCGGCGGAGGAGATCGTGAGGACCCTGCTGGAAACATACCGGGACCGCCCCGACGTGACGGAGGCGGAGCTCCGGGAGTGCATCGCCGACGTGGAGGCCCTGGCGCGGTCCGGACAGCTCTACACGCCGGATACCTTTTCGGACATTGCCGGGACTTTTAAGGAGCGCTCCGGGGACGTGGTGAAGGCCCTCTGCCTTCACGTGGCCCACACCTGCAACCTCAACTGCTCCTACTGCTTCGCAAGCCAGGGCAAGTACCACGGGGACCGGGCCCTCATGAGCTTCGAGGTGGGGAAGCAGGCCCTGGACTTCCTCATTGCCCATTCGGGGAGCCGGAGAAATCTGGAGGTGGACTTCTTCGGCGGGGAGCCCTTGATGAACTGGCAGGTGGTGAAGGACCTGGTGGCCTACGCCCGGACCCAGGAGGAACCCCATCACAAGCGCTTCCGCTTCACCCTCACCACCAACGGGATGCTCATTGATCAGGACGTGATTGACTTTGCCAACCGGGAGATGGACAACGTGGTCCTCTCCCTGGACGGGCGGAAGGAAATCCACGACGCCCTCCGGGTGGACTACGCCGGGAACGGAAGCTATGACCGCATCGTCCCCAAGTTTCAGGAGCTGGTAAGGGCCAGAGGGGGAACCCGGTACTATATGCGGGGTACCTTTACCCACCGGAATCCGGACTTTACAAAGGACCTCTTCCACATGGCGGACCTGGGCTTCACCGAGCTTTCCATGGAGCCGGTGGTCTGCGCCCCCGGGGACCCGGCGGCCCTGACGGCGGAGGACCTGGAAATCGTCAAGGAGCAGTACGAGCTCCTGGCCGTGGAGATGCTCAAGCGCCATCGGGAGGGCCGCCCCATCACCTTCTACCACTACATGCTGGACCTCACCGGGGGCCCCTGCGTCTACAAGCGGGTGTCCGGCTGCGGCTCCGGCACGGAGTACATGGCCGTCACCCCCTGGGGGGACCTGTACCCCTGCCACCAGTTCGTGGGAGAAGAGTCCTACAAGCTGGGGGACGTGTGGCAGGGCGTGACGAATACCGCCCTGCGGGAAGAATTCCGCTCCTGCAACGCCTACGCCCGGCCCGAGTGCGCGGACTGCTGGGCCAAGCTCTACTGCTCCGGCGGCTGCGCCGCCAACGCCTACCACGCCTCCGGCTCCATCCGGGGGGTCTACGAGGCGGGCTGCGAGCTCTTCCGCAAGCGGATGGAGTGCGCCATTATGCTGCAGGCCGCCCTGGCGGAGGAGACGGAGGAGGCATGACCACGCCTGTCTGGGATTTTCTGCGGGGCTATCAAAACGCTGGGCTGGCCCGCTTCCACATGCCCGGCCACAAGGGCCGGGGGCCCTTGGGCTGCGAGCCGTGGGACATTACGGAAATTCAGGGGGCGGACTCCCTCTATGAGGCGGCGGGGATCATCGCCGAGAGCGAGGGTCACGCCGCCGCCCTCTTCGGCTCCGGAGCGACATTCTACTCTACCGAAGGGTCTACCCAGTGTATCAAGGCCATGCTGTTCCTGGCCCTCCAGTGCCGCCCGGCGGGGACCCCGCCGGTGATTTTAGCCGCCCGGAACGTCCACAAGTCCTTCGTCCACGCCGCCGCCCTGCTGGACTTTGAGCCGGTGTGGCTCTGGCCGGAGGAGGGGGAAACCGCCTCCCTCTGCGCCTGTCCCGTCACGGCGGAGAGCCTGGAGAAGGCCCTGGCCTCCCTGCCCGCGCCCCCCGCCGCCGTCTACGTCACCAGCCCCGACTACCTGGGGAATCTCCAGGACGTCCCCGCCTTGTCCGAGGTCTGCCGCCGGAACGGGACCCTGCTCCTGGTGGACAACGCCCAC
>VSMY01000239.1 GCA_009773995.1 Oscillibacter sp.
GCGACGGACTGCGCTTTGTGCAAACGATTAGCTATTCTGGAATATTATACTTCTTTTCAAAAATAGCGTCAAGGACGGTCCTGTCGAAAAAACCGGCCGTCTTTTAGCATGTTCCCCCAAATCTGCTTCAAGATTCACAATAATTTTTGGTGACCTTCGGCAAAATGTTCAAAAGATGGAAGGAAAAATGGGGAAGTGTGCTAATAAAAAAACGACCGGATGTTGATTTTGCCGCCGGGCTGCGGTATGATAGCAAAACAGTCCAATGTTTTCAGGAGGTTCTCCATGCTTCAGACTCTGACGGCCCTGCGGGTCGACGGCTTCCCCCTCTGGGTGGTGCTGCTGATCTGCCTGGGCGTGTTCCTGGCGTCCTTCATGGACGCCATCGCCGGCGGCGGCGGCATCATCTCCGCGCCCACCCACCTGATTGCCTTCGGAAGCCTCCCCGCGCCCTACGCCCTGGGGACCAACAAGGTGTCCGCGGCCATCGGCACCTGCTTTTCCACCGCCCGGTTTATTAAGAACGGCTATGTGGACTGGAGGCTCTTCGGGCCTTCCATCCTCTTCTCCCTGACGGGCTCCGTGGCGGGCACCTGGTTCCAGCACCGGACGCCGGACGCGGTTTTGAAGTACATGCTTCTGCTGGTGCTGCCGGTGGTGGCCTTCATCACCCTGCGGAACCGGGAGTGGCCCGACGAGCCGGGGGAGATCGACCGCCGGAAGCAGATCGCCATTGTCTGGGCCGCGGCCTTCGTCATCGGCGGCTACGACGGGTACTACGGCCCCGGCACGGGAACCTTCCTGATGATTCTGTTCATCCGCCTGGCGAAGCTGGACACCCGCCACGCGGCGGGAGGCGTGAAGGTCATCAACCTCTCCTCCAACATCGGCAGCCTGGTGACGCAGATGGCCTCGGGTTATGTATTCTGGGGCGTGGGGCTCATTGCCTCCGCGGCCTCCATCGCGGGGCACTACATCGGCTCGGGCCTTGCCATCAAGAACGGCAGCCGGATTGTCCGCCCGGCGGTCATCGTCGTACTGATCCTGCTGACGGTGAAGGTGGGCAGCGAGCTTTTATTCCCTGATTTCTGGGGGTAGTTCCTTTTCTTGAAAGAAAAGGAACCAAAAGAACGTTATCTCGCTCTGGTGGTCTGGTTATGGACCAGGCCGGAGCGACGGCAACGAAGATTTATCTGAGGATTGACATTTATGAAAAAAACCATCGGTATCTTAGGCGGCATGGGCCCCATGGCCACGGCGGACCTGTTTCAGAAGATCACGGCCCTCACCGCCGCCGGCCGGGACAAGGACCATATCCGGATCTACATAGACAGCAACGCCTCCATCCCCGACCGCACCGCCGCCATCCTGGAGGGCGGGGAGGACCCCGTCCCCGCCATGGCGGACGCCCTGCGGCACCTGGAGCTCTGCGGGGCGGACTGCGTCGTCATGCCCTGCAACACCGCCCACTACTTCCTCCCCCGGCTGGAGGCTCTGACGAAGCTGCCCTTCCTCAGCATGATCGAGGCGGCGGCAAAAGCCTGCCGGGAGCGCTTCCCCGGAAAGACCGTCGGAATTTTGGCCACAACAGGCACCCTCTCGGCGGGGCTGTACCAGGAGGCCCTGGCGGCGGCGGGCGTGCCCTTCCTGGTCCCGGAGGAAGGGGAGCGGGAGCGGCTGATGGAGGTCATTTACCGGGGCGTCAAGGCCGGGGCCCCGCCGGACGCCTATCGGGAGTCGTTCCTCTCCGTCACGGAGGGCATGATGGATCGGGGAGCGGCGTGCTTCCTCCTGGCCTGCACGGAGCTGCCCCTGGCGGTCCGGGAGCTGGGGCTGGATCTGCCCCGGGTGGACCCCACGGAAGAGCTGGCCAAGGCCGCCATCCGCTTCTGCGGCTATTCCGTACGGGGCGAATGAATCAGAGGAAAGAGAGCAGATGTCTGATGATATTATCCGACATCTGCTCTTTTGTTCACAATTTTTTCATAACTATTTCACAATTTTTCTATTTTCTCTTTACATTTACCGACAACCTTGGTATAATG
>VSMY01000024.1 GCA_009773995.1 Oscillibacter sp.
GAGAACCGCTTCGCGTCTTTGAAGAACAACTTCCCCGGCAAGGCCGACGCGCTGTATGAGAAGGCCGTGGAAGACGTTAAGGCCCGCTGCGCCAGATACAAGAGGCTGGCCGAGGAGGGCTGAGGCACCTCCCGCTTGAGAACGAAATGCCCGGCCCGGAGGACGTGTCCTCCGGGCCGGGGCTTTTTGCGAAAAGGGGAACGGGCGGCTTACAGCCGGGCCACGCCGGACTTCCGGGCGGCGTCGGCCACGGCCTTGGCGACGGCGGGACCCACCCGCTTGTCGAAGGCCTTGGGGATAATGTAGTCGGCGCTCAGCTCCTCGTCGGAAATCAGTCCCGCCAGGGCTTCGGCGGCGGCCATCTTCATCTCTTCGTTGATGTCGCTGGCCCGCACGTCGAAGGTGCCCCGGAACACGCCGGGGAAGGCCAGAACGTTGTTGATTTGGTTGGGGTAGTCGCTGCGGCCGGTGGAGACCACCGCCGCGCCTCCGGTCTTGGCGTCGTCGGGGAAAATCTCCGGCGTGGGGTTGGCGCAGGCGAAGACAATGGCGTCTTTGTTCATGGTTTTGACCATTTCCGTGGTGACGGTCCCCGGAGCGGAGACGCCGATGAACACGTCCGCGCCCACCAGGGCGTCGGCCAGGGTGCCGGCCTGCTTTTCCCGGTTCGTCACCTGGGCCATCTCCTCCTTAATCCAGTTCAGGCCCTTCCGGCCCTGGTAGATGGTCCCCTTGCGGTCGCACATGGTGACGTTTTGGAAGCCCGCGGACAGCAGAAGCTTCACAATGGAGATGGCGGCGGCTCCCGCGCCGGAGGTGACCACCTTTACGTCTTCCTTTTTCTTGCCCACCACCTTCAGCGCGTTGGTCAGGCCCGCCAGGGTGATGATGGCGGTGCCATGCTGGTCGTCGTGGAAGATGGGGATATCACATTTTTCTTTCAGCTTCCGCTCGATTTCAAAGCAGCGGGGAGCGGCGATGTCCTCCAGATTGATGCCGCCGAAGGAGCCGGACATTAGGTAGACGGCGTTCACGAACTCGTCCACGTCGTGGGTCTTCACGCAGAGGGGGAAGGCGTCCACGTCGCCAAAGGCCTTGAAGAGCACGCACTTGCCCTCCATGACGGGCATGCCCGCCTCGGGGCCGATGTCGCCCAGCCCTAAGACGGCGGAGCCGTCGGTGATGACGGCGCAGAGGTTGTGCCGCCGGGTGAGCTCATAGCTCTTGCTCACGTCCTTTTGAATTTCCAGGCAGGGCTGGGCCACGCCGGGAGTATAGGCCAGGCTCAGGTCGTCCTTGGTTTCCACGGGGACAGTGGCGATAACTTCGATCTTCCCCTTCCACTCGCCGTGGAGCCGAAGGGATTCCTTTGCGTAATCCATCGTGCAGTTCCTCCTCAATTATTTCTGATCCTCAAAGGGGAAGTGATAGGGCAGATTCAGCTTATCGCGGATCTCGATGATTTCCTTTTGGATGGTCTCGCCCACGGGCACGCCCTTGTCCTTGCGCTCCTGCCAGGCCAGCCACTCCTTTTCACCGGCGGTGTAGATGCGCTCCGCGCCGGGGGCCTTCTCGGAATTCCGGAGCCCGCGGCAGATGCCGCCGGCGGTCTTCTTGAAGGTGTCCAGTCCCATGAAGAACTCGGGGTTGATGACGAAGAAGAAGTGGCCCAGGCGGTACATCTGGTTGCTGCCGTCGGGGGCCTTGCCGCTGAGGTCCTTCATGAAGGGTCCCCCGGCCAGGGCGGCGGAGAGAATTTCCACGATGGTGGTAAAGCCGTAGCCCTTATAGCCGCCGGTGGCCTCGCCCAGTCCGCCCAGGGGCAGCAGAGCGCAGTTCCCGGCCCGCATCTCCTTGAGAATCTGGGCGGAATCGCTCATGGTATCGCCGTCCTTGGTGACCACCAGGCCCTCGGGGGTGGGTTTGCCGCTGCGGGCGTAGAACTCAATCTTGCCGTTTTGGATGGTGGAGGTGGCGCAGTCGAAGTTGAAGGGGAACTCCTCGTCCGTGGGCATGGTGAAGGTCAGGGGGTTGGTGCCCATCATGGGCTCCACGCCCCAGGTGGGCGCCACGGAGGGCCGGGCGTTGGTGCCGGTGACGCCGATCATGCCCGCCTTTTCCGCCATGGTGGTCCAGTAGCCCGCGATGCCGTAGTGGGTGGAGTTGAAGACCGCGCCGCCGGCCATGCCGTATTTGGCGGCTTTTTCAATCAGCATTTCCATCATGTGATAGCTTGCCACCATGCCCAGCCCGTTGTTGGCGTCCATGACCACGGTGGTGGGGGTGTCTTTTACGATGTCTATTTTGGTTTTCGGGAGCAGGGTCCCATTGACGATGCGGTCAATATAAATGGGTTTGAAACGGTTGCATCCGTGGCTTTCGATGCCCCGCCGGTCGGATTCCAGCAGGACGTCGGCGCAGATTCTCGCGTCGTCCTCGGGAACGCCGTAGCCCTTGAAGGCGTCGGTGAGAAAGCTGTTCATCAGGTCCCAGGGTACATAAGGTCTCGTTTCCATGTGTTCCATACTCCTTTTACCAATTTTGAGGGGCGTTTATATATGCAAAAAGAGCGCAATAACCACACCGTACTGGGCAGTTATCACACTCATCTCACATACTCTGATTCTTGTAAGCTGTCGTCAGTGTATACAGTATAACAGGCCTTTACGAGGATTGCAAGAATCAATTTTCCTGCTTGGAAAGCGCTTGTACGTTTCGTACAAATTCCTAGGGCGGCAAGCGTTACAGCCTATTTGAGCCCTGAAAAGCAAGGCTTTGCGGGCTGGTTTTTTATAATTTTTTGTGCAATACGGCAAAGCCGGTACGGAAAAAACGCCGCCCGCTCTAGGGAGCGGGCGGCGGCGCGAAGGGGGTTCAAGCCTCCTGATAAAGCTCCAGGATCGCCCCGTCTTTCCAGACAAAGGCCAGCCGGTCGCCCTTGTCGTTGGCGGGCATGGGTCCACAGATCACACTGTCCGCGTCGGCCACATATTTCTCCAGGTCGTCCACTTTGTAGGCCACGTGGGGATGGCGGTGGATGTCCTCGGGGAAGGGGGTGCCCTCCTCAAATTTCAGATACTCGATTTTGTAGTCGTAGTCATCCACATTGCTGACCCAGAATTTTGCCCCCTCGTTATAGGTCATGTTGGGCTTGCGGTTGGTGACGGGGATTCCGATGTGCATGTATTTGGCGGACATGGCGTCTCCTCCTGTGTTTGATGTTTGATTTCTTGATAGACTTCATAGGCCCGCGGGGGGGTATAACCCTCGTGGACCACCTTGCCGATGGCCTGGGCCATGCCGGCGGGGCAGTCGGACTGGAAGATGTTCCGGCCCATGTCCACCCCGTGGGCTCCCTCCTGGATGGCCTTGTACGCCATCTCCAGGGCCTCCGATTCCGGCAGCTTCTTGCCCCCGGCGATGACGATGGGTACGGGGCAGGCGGCGGCCACCCGCTCAAAGCCCTGGCAGTAGTAGCTCTTGACGATGTTGGCCCCGTTTTCCGCCAGCACTCTCGTGGCCAGCAGGAAGAACTTCTCCGTCCGCTCCATTTCCTTGCCCACGGCCACCACGCCCAGGGTGGGCACGCCGTACCGGGCCCCGGCGTCGGCGGTCCGGCAGAGGAGCTCCAGGGAACGGCTCTCGCCGGGGGAGCCGATGAAGGTCTGCACCGCCACACAGTCCGCGTTCATCCGCAGGGCGTTTTCCATGTCGCTGGCGAAGCCCCCGCCGTTGGACATGTCGTCATAGAGGACTGTGGAGTCATAGGTTACCCGGAGACAGCGCCCCACCTGGGCGGCGGGGGAGATGCAGGAGCGGAACACACCCCGGGTGCCCATCAGCACGTTCACATAGGGAATCAGCGGCGGGATTGCCAGGTCGATCCGCTCCAGCCCGGCGGTGGGTCCCATGATGTAGCCGTGGTCAAAGGCCAGCATGACGGTGTTGCCCGACTTGGGGTCGAACATCCGGGCCAGCCGGGCCTTCATGCCCCAATCGCAGTGGGCCGCGCCCTTTACATAGAAGCCCTCCTGTGCGGCGGGGACGTCCAGGTGATAGTCGTGGGCGGCCTTGTTTCCGATGTTGTCCGCCATGGGCTCACTCCTTGCTGTAGGCGGGGGTGTGGCAGGGGGTGTTCCACAGGCGGATAAACTCCTCGTCCCACTTGGCGATGTTCATCTGGAAGCCTGCGGCCTCCTGGACGGTGAGGATTTCGCCCACCATGCTGGCCGCGACTTCCACGTCCATGGCCTTCAGGAACTCCACCGTGTCCTTAAACAGCACCAGCAGCTCTATCATGGTGGTAGCCCCGCAGCCGTTGATCATGACAAAGGCCTTGTCTCCCGCTTTCAGTTCCAGGTTTTTGCAAAGGGCCTGGGCCACGGTGGCCACGGTGTCCTTGGAGGACATCATGGGTACCCGGACGCCGCCGCCCTCGCCGTGCTGGCCCGCGCCGATTTCCATCAGGTCCGTCTCTCCCAGGTCGCCGAAGGACATGCCGTTCTGGGGATGGGTGGCGTCGGTGGATTTCACGGTGACGGAGGCCATGCGGTCCGCGTACCGCTGGGCAATGTCCGCCACCTCGTCTAAGCTCTTGCCCTCCCGGGCGGCGGCGGCGGCAATGTGGTACAACGCCACGGCCCCCGCCAGGCCCCGTTTGTTGTCCTCGCCGTTGGGGTCGTACTGGATTTCCTCCCCGGTGACCACCTGGCGGACGTTCAGCCCGGCTTTCTTGGCCAGCTTCATGGCCTGTTTGCCTGCCAGCTGGTCCCCGGCGTAGTTCAGCGTCAGCAGCAGCACGCCGTGGCCCTTGTCCGCCAGCTTCATGGCGTCAAACACCAGCTGGCCGTTGGGAGCGGCGAAGATGTCGCCCACGGCCTGGACGTCCAGCATGCCCTTTCCCACAAAGCCCGCCTGGGCGGGCTCGTGGCCGGAGCCGCCGTAGGTGACGATGGTCACCCGGTCGGCGCTTGCCAGATCCTTGCTGATGACCAGATGGCCGTCCACGTCCAGGATGTCGGGGTAGGCCAGGCCCAGGCCCGCAAGCTCCTCGTCGGTGATGGTCTCCGGGGCGTTGATGAACTTCTTCATTTTCATATCTGTACCTCCTCAAGATTTGACGGTTTCAAATTTGCGCCAGTCCCTGAAAGAAATAGGCCATGGACATGGCCCCGGCGTCCGGGGTGCCCAGGGTCTTCTCACCGTAGCTCTTGGCCCGGCCAAACTTGGAGACGAACTGCTTTGTGGCCTCGGCCCCCTCCATGGCGGCCCGTGCGGCGGCGGCAAACAGCGCGGTTTCATCGTCCCCCTCATAGGCGGCGATGGCCTCGCTGGCGGGAATCAGGGCGTCCATCATGGTCTTGTCCCCCACCTTGGCCCCGGACATGTCGCTCAGCTCCTCCAGCCCCCGGGCAAAGACGGCTTGAAGTCCCGCCACGTCAATCTCGTTCTCCTCCGGGGCGGCCTCCTGCATCCCGTCCAGCCAGGTGTTCCACAACGGCACGGCGCTGCCGCCGTTAAGCGTCATGACCGCCATGGCCGCGTCGTCCAGCAGGGCCTGGACGCCCCCCTCCGACGTTTCCGCCGCGGCGGAGATCGCCCCGGCAATCTTCGCCATGGTCAATCCGTGATCCGCGTCGCCGAAGCGGGAGTCGATCTCCGTCAGCTCCTGTTCCGCCGCCGCCACGGACGCACAGGCGCTTTTCAGCCGCGCGGCAAACGAGTCTTTTGTCATGTACGACGCCTCCTTTACATAATAAGTTACATTTGTTAATCATGATAGCATAGATGGTAACATAAGTCAATAATTAGGGATAATTTCCCTGTAATGGACAGGCGGACGGCAGGAAAACTATGGAAACTGCACAAAAAAACTTCCCAGGCATTGCCTGGGAAGCCATACAATGGAGGCGTTATTGTTCCAACAGGCCCCGCAGAAGCTCCTGCCGGGCCACGATGTGGCTGAAGAAACCGGATTTCAGGGCTCCGCCCAGGGCTTTGGCGCTGGTGTTGGCGGAGCAGACGCCGATGATGTGGGGGCAGCGTTTCAGAGCGTCAATGGGAATTTGGATGGCGAAGTCCTGGTCGGACTGAATGACGGTCCCCGACTCGTTGAAGTAGTAGATCAGCATCCGTCCGCAGGCGCGCTGTTGTTGGAGAAGGCCCCCGTAGCGGACCAGGGAGGCGAAGTCGGGACTGGAGGGATAATCGCCGATGTTGACCAGCGCGGTGTCTAGGGATTCCCACTGCTGAAGAATCCGGCGGTAAACCTCGGTGGAGCACAGGATCTGCTTTTCCTCCAGGCTTTCCGGCAGAGCCGGGAGGTAGAGGAAATGGGGGACGGCTCCCAGCTGCTGAGCCATAAGCCGGACATTTTCATTGGACTGATAATTGCGGGCGGGAATGCTGGCGTTGCCCACCAGAGGACAGATATCGGTAACTGTGCTGCTGGGCTGGGGATTTTCCTCCAGCCAAGTTACCAGCTGACCAATCAAGTATCCCCAGCCCACCCCCAGGCGGCGGGCGCCCAGTTGGTGCAGCAGCTCCACGGCGCCTTGGGAGAGCAGCCGGTTTGTGGCGTCGTTGTCCGTGCCGTCTTCCACCAGGACGCCGCCCCGGACGGAACTGGCCGTCCGCAGCCGATCCAGCAGCCTGGCCGCCCGGGCTCCGGGCTCGTGGACCGTGATCTCTACGATTCCGAGTTCCCGGGCCTCGGACAGCATCCGGCTGACCAGAGGGCGGGACACGCCCAGTTCCCGGGCGATGTCGCTTTGCTTTTGGTCCTCCAGGTAATAACGCCGGGCCACATAGGCCAGCTTCTTTCGTTTTTCAAAACCAGCGTTCACACAATCTCCTCTTCCGGGCAACAGAAGTTACATATGTTACTAGTCTGTTTATACCACAAAGACGGCGGCGATGCAAGCGGGGAAGCGCAGAAATATATCCGCCTCTGAAAAATCTGAAATAGATGTTGACGGGGGGAATTTTTTGTGGTATCATAACACACGCTGTGAAGGGGCGCTCCAGCGAAGAAGCGCGAAACCACAGGATGCGATTATAGGAAATATGCTAGTGTAGCTCAGTCGGTAGAGCAGCTGATTCGTAATCAGCAGGTCAGGTGTTCGAGTCACCCCACTAGCTCCATAAAGACGAAACAATCTGGATATCTGGGCCTGAACGCCTAGAGCCCCAATTGTTTCGTCTTTTTGTTTTCTCGGATTTCAAAATTCTCAAAAATGGATATTTGGACCCTTTCCACTACGACTGGGGAGGTTTGAACTCCCCTGTTTCCGAAAATATCCGCCATTTTCCTCACAGCGCCCTTTTTCCGGACCGCAGATAGGCCGCATTTGACGGCAGTATTCTATACGAAGTTTCAGCGCCGAATTTGTTGACTATGCCAGTCAGCAGATCCGGCGCCCTTTTTGAGCTCAAAAAGGGCGCCAAACATTTCAGAGAAAAAACTGCTCAAAATTAGTTGAAAGTGGTGAATAGCCGTTACAAACCAGTTGTGGTATCGTTTTGGATACCAACCGACGAAAGGAGCGATCACATTGCCCACCTACTACCCCATCAACGAAGAAGCCGCCCGCCGCGCTAAGGAGATGAACAGCTTCCACGACTACCGTCCCGGCAGCGCCACGGAGGAGTACCGCCAGTCCGTGGACCAAGCCTCCGCCATCGCGAGCGCCCAGAAGGCCCGCGTGGACCCCATGTACCACGAGAAGATCGACCGCCTCCTGGACCTCTACGCCCGAAAGCTGGCCGAGAATCTGAACCAGAGCTACGACATCGCCGCCCGGTGCCCTTCCATCCTGATTGCTGGTCCCGCAAGTTTCCCCGCCCGCAAAAAGGAAAAGCAGAACAGGTCCGCTGACGCAAATATGGCGGAATGGCGGTCGATCCAAGGCATCCTTGATAAGATCCGTGGGACCGGAATGGGCGGCGTCAGCAGCGATGACGGCAACGCCATAGAGAAGCTCCAGCAAAAGGTCGCCGGCCTTGAACAGCGTCAGGAGATGATGAAAGCGGTGAACGCCTTCTACCGCAACCACGGAACCCTGGACGGGTGCCCCTCCCTGACGCCGGAAGAGATCGAGGAACGCGAAGCGGCCATGTCCAGAAGCCCCCAGGCAAGCCGAAAACCCTTCAAAACGTTCGAACTCACCAACAATCGCGCCGTTATCCGTCAAACCAGGGCCCGCATCGCGGAGCTGGAAGCCCTGCGGAACGCTCCCGCCCTGGAGGGCTGGGCTTTCCCCGGAGGTGAGGTCATCATGAACCGGGAGGAGAACCGCGTCCAGCTTTTCTTCGCCGAGAAGCCTGACGAAGTCACCCGCTCGGAACTGAAGCACTCCGGCTTTCGCTGGTCTCCCAGCCAGAAAGCTTGGCAGAGGATGTTGAATCAGGAGGGTATCCGGGCGGCAAAACGAGTGACGGAAAAATGGATGACCAATACAGAGCAAACGGATGCGCCCATTACTCACCAGGAGTCGGATTCCGAACAGGAACCGGCTCTTTCTTCACCCCAGCAGACCATGTGAGCAAGCTCAAAAAGGGCACCGCAAACAATTTCAGACGAAAGAAGGTTTTAAAGGCTGATATGCAACAGGAAATGAGAACAAAATACTTGGAGGAAGTGCGAGCACAACTCCTGTCGGCGGAGTATGCGGCAGAGTTCAGAGACGACCGCACACTCCAAATCAAGCTGGACGGCAAACCGCTCTGCCAAGTATGCGACACTGGAAATCTCCGTTATTTCGAGGAGGATGCCGTCGGCAGAGAGAAAGCCCTGGACCAGGTTCGGGACATCGCTTCCACGACGCGGGAGTACATGAGTCTCCTGGACCGGGCCCCGCCCCTGACGGCGGATGGGCTGGAAGATGGGTACAATCTCCTGGCGGAATTCAATGGCACGGTCCTCGCCGGATACCTAACCGGGTATGGGGCCCAGTTCGTCACCTGGGAATGGGTGCATGACCGGACCTCGCTCTGGCAGGGCCACTTCTACGGCCCCGGCGACGGGGCCAAAAACTACGACGCCGCCAAGCGGGACTTCATCGTCCGCTCCGGCCTCCTTCAAAAAAGCGCCCTTTTTCAACCGGAGCAGCTGACGGAGATCTACCGCAGTATCCATGAGACTTTGGACAGTGCGTATCCCCTCACCGACGAACGCCGGAAACTGCTGGAGGACGCCGCCTGCCAAATCGAGGAGGGCGTCCCGGACCTGGAGGAGAGAATAGACCACTCCAATCTGGAAGAGCTGGATCTTGCCTCTGCGGAGATTCACAGCAGGGACGGGATGCAATTCAACTGAAAACACTTTCAAAGGCCGCTTCGTGAAGAGCGGCCTTTTTCATTTCACGACGAGGAGGAACGATCATGTCTCGATATTTTATGCAAAGCACCCGGCTGGGGTGGGCGGAACGGATGATGATGGACCCGTCCAGGAATCCCACCGGCCGCAATGATCCCCAAATTCCCCGGCAGAAGCGGTCCAGTGATAAGACCGTCAAGCCGTTCCCCTCTGAACAGAAGATGCGGGAGGGCGGCGTATGACCTATGTGATTCAAGCGGTCCTGAGTGACCCCCGGCGTCCCGCCTGCGGCCAATGCACGATACCGTTCCCAATCCCCGACGACGCGTATGACGATATGATCGAAATGCTGGGCGGCATCGGGATCGGCGACGCGGTGGCCAAAGATTGCCGGATCGACGCGGTGGACAGCTTCTATGGCGTCCTCGGTTCTTTGACCGGAACGATGGTCAACGTGGACGAGCTGGATTACCTGGCGAAACGACTGGACAGCTTCTGCGATAACGAGGCGGAGCAGTTCCAGGCCATGGCCCACAAGCTGGAGCTGAAAGACATCAAGGACTTCATCAACCTCACCTTCTGCTGCCAGCGGGCCACGGTGATCTCCGATTTCTCCAAGCTGGAACAAGTCGGGAAAGCCCACCGCATGAATTTGAATGACGGCACGATATCCACGGAAGAATGGGAGACAATGGATGGCCGGAAAGAGGCCCTCCAGTTGATCCAAACCGGGGCCGGAACCGTCACGCCCTACGGCGTGGTCTATGACAACGGTATGAAGCTGGAGCAGCTTTACGATGGGCGTCACTTTCCCAGTTATCTGTACGATGTGCCGATGCTGGTGCTGACCGTTTCCGCCGAGCGGGAGCCTTCTCCGGAATACCTGTACCTTCCCTCACCGGACGCGCGTCTCAAACGTACTATCCAGAGAGTTGGCCATGACGGCGATTTGCGGTTTGCCGTTGAGTGGAATGAATTGCCGGAACGGGTAAGCGCGGCCTTCCATCCGGAAAATGAGGATCTTGAGGATCTGAACGCGCTTTGCAGGGTTATCACGGGACTTGACACAGTGGAGCGGGCAAAGCTGGAGGCGGCGGTCCTTTTGGCGGAGCCGGAGTGCGCCTACGAGATTCGGCAGCTGGCGGAGAACCTGGATCAGTTCGGTTTTGTCCCCGGCGTACAAACCCCGGAGGAGTATGGCAGGTATATGATCCAAAAATCCGGCAGATTCGTTTACGACGAAAATCTGGAAGAGTTCTACAACTTTGAACGCTATGGCCTCCAGCGGGTCGAGCACGAGGATGGACAGTTTACCCCCTGCGGCTACATCGCTTACACAGGCCGCCTCTCCCTGGAGGAACTGATGCAGCCGGACCCGGCGGAGCAGACTCAGCAGGGACCGCAGATGGGAGGACTGTCATGATCACACTGCATATCTCCAGCGGCGGCAGGAACGTGGGACAGGTGGAGCTTCCCATACCGCTGGAGGACTTCAAACAGAGACTGTACGAGATTCGCGACGGGGTACAGGCGAAGAAGTCTCTTCGTATTTTCAAAACAGACTCTCCCGTTCCCGCCCTGGGCTGGCATCTTCGACACGCAGAGCTGGACCAGGACACTGTTCTGGAAAAGCTGAACCGGCTGGCAGAGGCTATGGAGCAGCTTGACACGGGCGGATTGCTCCGTTTAGGCAGAGCCCTGTCTACCGAGTTCAACCAGGAGCTGGATACGATCCTCCAAACAGCCGCCTCTGTCCGGCAAGGCGAACCCGACTGCTATGAATCCATTTCCGGCGTCACCGACGATCAGGCCCTGGGGAAATGGCTGGTGGACCACGGGCGATTTGAGGTGGCAGACTACCTCCGCCCTCACCTGAACTATGACTCTATCGGAGCAGAGTACCGCAATGCCCATAACGGGGCGTTTTTGACCAACGGGTATGCGGGCGTTCGGCCCGGAGCCGTGGAACAGGCGATGAAAGAAGAGCATTCCCGCCCTCTTTGCCTGACGCTCTCATTCCTGGATAGAAGCGCGTCCCTTGGCCTCCCGGCTTCCGAAGCGGAAATGCGCCGCGTCAAAGAGGCCCTCGAGATCGATGACTTTTCCGACGCTGTCATTGCCGGTATTGAGTACACGGAGTCCTATCTGACCCAGCTGATTCCCAGGGATTGTATTACCGTGGAAGACGCCAACGAGCTGGCCTTCTGCCTGGAGGGTATCAAAAAAGACGGCGAGATGAAGAAATACTGCGCCGCGCTGGAGGTGGAGGAGCCGTCCACATTTTCTGAAGCAGTCAACATCGCCATCGACATAGACGACTACGAGCTGGTCCGCGACAACGAACAGGATTATGCCTGGAACGCTCTGCGCCGGATGGGAGCAAGTGAAGAGGTCACGGACGCCATCCAGGGATATACCGATTTTGAGGAAATGGGCCGGGACATGATGGAGGAGGACGGCGTGCGGCAGACGGGCTTCGGGCAGATTCTCCGCCTCAGCAAGCCCTTCCCCAAACCGGAAATCGGGCCGGCCATGTGCTGAAAACAGGAGGAAAGATGAGCATTGACATTTATGAGGACCAGCTGCAAAACGTGTGGCTGTTCGGCAGGTCCGTCCTGTATACGACGGAACCCATCCCGCGGGAGGAGGTCCCGGAAGGCTGGTACTGCTACGACCTCCGCGGCTCCACCAAATGCCCGGACAGGCCCCGCGCCCTGGTGGACCACGCGAACCAGCATTTCGCGGGCTGCATCCTCTCGGACGTTCCGCTGAAAAGCAGCCGTTCTCAGGGGGAACTGGTCCCGAACCTCTTCTGGGCAAACGCGATTCCCGTCACTCTGGCAGAACACTGCGCCGAGGAGGGCATCCCGTGTCCACAGCCCAGGGATACCCAAACCGCTGATTTGGAAAGAGAGTCCGTAGGATACGGCATGGCGATGGGAATGGGCTTCTAGCTGCTGAAAAAAGTAGTAGCTTTTGTCAAAAATCTGTGGTATGTATGTTGGCTACCAAACCGGATGAAAGGAGCGAAACCATTGAGTATCAACATTTACAAGGACACCATGATGCTGGCGTACCTGTTCGGTAACCCCGTTCTGTACAGCGACCGGCCTATCCCCATCGAAGACGTCCCCGAATATTGGAGCCGCTACGATCTGTGCGGCACCGCCCGCGACCCGCAGAAGCCCTACGCCGTGGTGGACCAGGCACAGGATCACTATGTGGCCTCCATCCTCTCGCCCCTCACGCTGAAAAAGGACGGCGCTCAGAAAAGGCTGGTCAAGGACAAATTCGAGTTGGTCGGCATCGGCCTTACTCTGACGAAGTTCTGCGCAGACAGGGGTATCCCCCAGCCCAAGATGCCCCTGCGCCATCAGTTCCGCCCCGCTTCCCCCGAGGAGGCGGGGTTTTTCTATGCCCTGCCGCCGGAGAAGGACGCGGAACTGGGCGCTATCGGGCACGTCCGCATGGACTTCGGGAGCAGCGGGCAGGAGTTCTGGCACACCTGGTGGCCGAGAGGGCCGGAGGAGCTGGACACGCGGGAGTTCAAGGAGGAGCTGTGCCAGGTTGTGGACGACCTGCGCAAAGGCGTTCTCAAGGACCTCGGCTCCATGCGAAGCTATTGCCGTGAGCATGGCGGGGCGATCCAGGGCGGCAGCGCCGTCCAAAATCATGGCTATGTGCTGACAACCGACCGCTATGTCTACCGTCTGCGCTGCAACCCCGTCCCTGGAGACTATCAGGCATACCTTGCCTGCTTCGTCAATCAGGAGCAAAAGATGGGCTTGGCAAACCAGGGATGGCAGAAGATGCTGGACGCCGCCGACCCCAATCTTCCCCACAGCTACGACTGGTATGTGATGGAGTCCTGCAATATGCCGGGCGAGCAGTATACCGAAGGGCTGACCCTGGAGGAAGCGCTCCGGCGTTACTCCGCCAGTGAACACGAGGACAAACGGCTGGGCGTCACCAAGGATGACATCGCCGCCGTGGACCTCCTCATTCGGCATGAGGGACGGGAGTGGCTGTCCGGCGACCGCCTGAAGATGGACGAGTTTCGGGATGACCCGGTGGTGGCGGAGGCCGTGCCCCGGCTCCAGCAGATGCTGGGACCCGCGCCGGTCGTCGGGCGGATCGCCTTCATCAACGGAGACTCCAAGGAGTTCACCGATGCGGAGCAGTACCTCCAGGCTATCCGTGAGGAGCTGCCGTACCGCTCTGTCACCGGCTTCCAATATGAGACCCTGACCGACGCTCCGGAAGTCCGAAAGGCCGCGGATGATATCGTCTATGACCTGTGCGCGGAGGAAAATCCCCGCACCCTGGCGGACTACGGCGGCACGGACATGGCGATGAAAGGAATGAGCCTGTGATGAAAATGAACAAGGACGACTTCTGGCAACTCATTTGCGAAGCAAGGACCCTCTGCGGACAGGATATGGACGCCTACGCCGGCTGGCTGAGAGAAGAACTCATGGAAGCGGGACCTCAACAGGCACAGGATTTCCATGACTTTGTACACGCCTACCAGGACCTGGCGTATCAATACGGCCTGTGGAGCGCTGCGTCGATCATCTGCGGCGGCTGCACGGACGACGGCTTCATCGACTTCCGGGCCTGGCTCATCGCCCAGGGCTGGAACGTCTACTGGACAGCGCTGAACGACCCGGACTCCCTGGCGGATGTGGAGCTCTGCAAGGGCTGCCAATTCGAAGACCTGACCTATATCGGAAGCGCCGTGCTGGAGGAACTGACCGGGCAAGACGCCTATAACCGCACCGACCGTGCGGCCTACAATGCCCTGATATCGGAGCTGGAACAGGAGATCGTGTATGGCGAAGGGCTCGGATATCCTTACGAGCCGAATGAGATCGCCCAGCGCTTCCCCCGCCTGTGCGCCAGGTATTTGCCGCCGCAGGACCTGTCCGCCATGATGGAACGCGGAAGCACCTGGAATCCCGGCATTCAGGAGATACAAGCGGCAAGAGCGGCAGGTCCGAAAAACGCGGTCATTCTCCGCCCGTGGGCGGAGGCGGCGCCCCAGACGGCAAAGATCGCTTCGACGTCTGACGCAGAGCGGGCCATCGCAGCCATGAAAGCGGAAACATTTCGCGGAATTCAAAACGACCAGGACCTCCCTGAAGGCCAGCTGGCCTGGTACTGGAGCTACATCGGCTCTCTGGACATGGCCCAGGAGCTGGGACTGATCACCGAGGCCCGCCGTCAGGCGCTTTACCGCGAGGCATGGTCCTATAAACCTGACTGTGTGGTCACCAGCAAATATTTTGAACAGCAGCCCACCGGGCAGGACGTACCTGAAAAAGGAGGAGTGCAGTTTGGATAACAGAGAGACCAGTGCGCCGTGCCAGCCTGAGCGCAGTGTGACCTGCTATACGATAGACGAGCTTCTCGCCCGGATGGAACCGCAGTACCGGGAGTACAAAAACACGATACGCCAGTGCATTGTCGGTCTCACCGGATATGCGGCCCAGCTTGCGGCTAAGGGGCAGGAAGAACAGGTCCCGACACTGGGACGGCTCATCGTTGAGATGGCGGAATTCTGGGGGTTGGCCGAGGATGATACCCCCAAAGGATTTCAGGAGATGTCTGAGAGATACCGCAGAGAATTTGACGGCGCGGTATCTGCGGCCAGAGACTCCGCTTGTATCCTCGAACTGAGTGAACAGGCAAAAGAAACCACCCTCGCCGGTCTGGAGCTGTACGCCAGGGAGATGCTGGACTGCGGCGACATGGGGCAGTGGATCGATGAATGCGACACGCTCGCGGACCAGCTTCGGGCGGAATGGAAAATGGAATCATCCCCGCCCCAGCCGTCAATGGGCGGCATGTGCTGAACATGGAATGGAGGAATTGAAGTGAATCAGATACCGAAAGAATGGCTGGATTTTCTGCGCCAGCAGTTCCCGGAGGGCAGCCGGATCAAGCTCAGAGAGATGAAGGACGACCCTCAGCCGGTCGAGCCGGGCAGTATGGGAACGCTGGACTGCATCGACGATACCGGCACCTTCCATGTCAAGTGGGAGGATGGCCGGGGCCTCGGCCTGGTGCTGGGACAGGACAGTTTCAGCGTCCTGCCGCCGCCTGTTCAGACGCTGAAGCTGTATGCGCCTATGACCGCCGACCTGTTTGAACCCAATGAATACGGCGACATGGATGATGATCCCATCACCTTGGACAGCCAGGACCTGACCGGCTATAAAGATAAAATCATGGAGGCGCTGGTTCGGAATCGGATGCCGGAGGAGGCCGAGCGGGGCATCATGCACTGGTTCCACGAGGATGACGCGGTAGACCGTAAGGTACAGTCCGCCATGTTTACCGCAGAAGTACGGGAAAGACGGCTTTGGGCAGTAGCCGAGTGCAAGGTGCAGGGCCAGCTGACGCCCGTAGAGCTGAACGCTCTTGTGGAGTATCTGAGTGGGCAGATGTCGGACGGCTGGGGCGAGGGCTTCGAGCAGCGGGAGATTCGCGTCGGTGGTGGCTCGAAACTGCATGTCCACCTGTGGCAGGGCGAGGGCTGGAGCATCATGACGGAACAGGACCGCTTCGACCCCGCGTTCTCCCAGAGGCTCCCGGACTACTGCCTGTCGGTGCTGCCCTCCGACGGAAGCGTTATCTGCATCACGAAGGGCGAGAGCGGCTATCATCTGTCGGAGTGGAACACAAGCGACCCGGAACGGAACCGCCGTATCGCGGACTATCACAACCAGAAGCGTGGAATCACCAAAGCGCAGGAGCAGGCCATGGTCAACGGCAGCCTGTTCGGCTGGGATACCCCCGCGGCGGACCCCAAGACCTACGAACAGAAGCCGCAGCAGAGAGGAGGCATGACCCTTGGGTAAGGTGTTCTGCGCGTATGCCAGAAACAACGGCGCGGAGGCGTTCCTGAACTTCCCGGCCTCCCCCTACGAGATGCTGGACGCCCTAGAACAGCTGCGGATGAAAGACCCCGGCGAAGCGAAGTTCAGGATCGACGAATACTACCACTTCCGCTCGCTGGGTCCCTTTCTGGGTGGTGAGAATGCCCTCCTTCAGCTGAACGCCCTGGCGCAAAAGCTCTCAGAGTTTGACAAATATCAGGAGACGGCATTTGAGGGGCTTCTGTCCATGGAAATCCGGGGGAAGGAAAATCCTCTGGAGCTGCCGAATCTGATCGACCTGGCCTACAGCATCGACCGCTGCTTTGTGGAGAGAGCGGTTTTAAACGATTCTCAACTTGGAAGGCTCTGCGTGGAAAATGGAGCTTTACCGGGTGTGGAGGACCTTCCGGAGCATCTCTTCGACCTGCTGAACTTCGAGCGCATCGGGCGGGAACACCGCCAGCAGGAGGGCGGCGTTTTTGTAGAACGTGACGACGGCCATTCGGGCGGCTATGTGGAGCGGTATTACGACCTGGCAGATGTGTACAAGACCCTGGACCTGACGCTGAAGGAGCCGGACTATGCCATGCTTCTGAAGGTGAGCGGCCATAACGGCGGCAAAAGCATATCTATCAAACTGCCCGCCGCGCCGGAAGAGCTGGACGCCGCACTGGACAGCTTGGAAATCTATGGACTGGAAGAAACCAGATGGAGCTGCGAGGACTGCCGCGTACCCGGCCTGATGGGCCTTGTTACCAGACAATATGCCAATGGCTTCCTTAATCGTCTGGCGCAAAAGCTGGCCGATATGTCCCAGGAAGAACTGATCAAGTACAAAGCCCTGCTGGAAGCCCATGACTGCAAGGATCTTTCCACCGCCAGGACCCTTGCAGATCAGCTCCCGGACTATATTTTCTCCCCGCAATTTACCGACCCCGCCAGTCTGGCGGAGGAAGAGCTTACCGTCATTTTGTGTGAATCGGAGGCAGAGACGATCCGCAAGTATTTGGACCTGCCCCGCTGTGGGGAAGCTCTGATTGAAAAGAGCGGCGGCGTGCTCACCTCCTACGGTCTGATCGAGCGGAAGGACGGTCAGCCGGTGCAGACTCCTCAAAACGCATGGCAGAAGGGAGGAATGACGCTTGGGTAAAATATTTCATATCTGCGCCTCGCGCGGCGAAAACGCCTACTCTGAGCTGGACCTCCCCGCCACGAATTACGAGCTGCTGGACCTGGCGGACCGTCTTGGACTGAAGGATGGGGAGACGCCGTACCTGGAGATTTTGGAGTACCGTGGGTTTGACTACCTGGCGGATCGGATCGCCGGACCGCCGGATATCGGCCAGCTCAACGCCCTTGCCCAGAGGCTCTCCGGGCTGGAGGGTCAGGACGCCGCCTCCTTCGAGGGATTCGTGGGGCTGGAAATCCAGAAAAGCAAAACTCCTATCCCCCTCACCCGGCTCATCGACTTCGCCCACAGCGGCGAGTGCTGTCATGTGGTGGGAGACGCGGTCACAGACGAGGAGTTGGGACAGTTCCTTGCGGAAAACGGCTTCGTTTCCGAAGTGGAGGACCTCCCCGACACGGCGTTCAAGCTGCTGAACTTCGTAAAGATCGGCAGGGAGCACCGGGAGGCCAATGGAGGCGTATTCACCTCCTACGGTTACGTGGAACCCCATTCGGAACCCCATCCTGTCAGCGAAGCTATGGACTTCCGGATTGGGAAACCGCCCTATACCATCCTGCTCAATGTCTCCCCTTTCCCGGACCCCTCTAATCCAGGCGCGGAACAGCAGATCGTTTCAATCCGCCTTCCTACGCCGGATTCGCAAATGCGGGAAATCCCGGCCTCTCTGGGCGAAGCAAGCTGGAAGGGCGTCATGGCCGCTGTTCTCGACTGCCCGGTCCCCGCCATGAACGGGCGGCTCTGCCTGGAGGAAGAGATCCCGCTGGCAGCCGAGTGGTCGAGGAAGCTCCAGGAGCTGGACGCGGCGGAAGAGCTGCCGAAATACAAAGCGGTCCTGGCTGTGTCCGGCTGTGAAAAGCTCGCGGATATGATCTCCCTGGCGGCCCATCTGGAGGAATACACCTTCGACCCGGCCATCCATTCTCCGGAGGATGCCGCGAAGGATGAGCTGATCTGGCGGCTGAGCGAGGAGGGTACAAAACTTCTGTTCCCCCATGTGAACCTCCACAGCCTCGGCTGTGCCCTGCTGGAGCAGAGCAACAGCCAGCTTACGGACTATGGACAGGTTGGGCGGTTGGATGGGCAGCCCATTCAGGCCATGGAGGAACAGCCCCGGCAGGGTGGAATGGAGGTGATGACATGAACTGTGACTTTTCGTACATACCTTCGCTGGAGGGCGCTCCGGCGGAACAGGCGTGGCTGCGGGAGCGGTTGGAAACCTTGACCGAACGGGAAAAGATTTCGCTCTCCGCGCTGGAGTCCCGCAGCGCCTCTACCACGGCGGAAGATGCAATCAACCGAATCTGTTCTCTGTGGAGATGCATGGTGTATGCCGCATCGGAGAACTACGAATCGCTGGGCAGATATGAACTCCGTACGACGGAAAGCGCCTCCTTGGACGAGGTGCTGCCTTATATCGACCTGCGCACCCTCGGAATCCGGTTTCAGGAGAAACACCCCGGCCAGTTTGCCGGGGGCTTCTATGTCGCCTATCCAAAGGAAGACTTCGAGCCAGCCTATCAGGGAAGGGATTCTCCCCTGCCTGACTTCATCAACTGGAGCGTAAAGCTGAAACTGGCCTCTCCCGCTGTGCCAGAAGGCGTGTGGATGCGGCTGCCGGATTATGATGGGATCATGGACACTGGCTCCGATGAGGTCACACTGGTATTACATGCGCTGAAAGCGAAGTCTCTGGAGGAATGTACTTTGCTGAAAACGCAATGCGTTCTTCCCGAGGCCGGCGACCTGATGGGACAGTATGACAGTATTTCGGAACTGGTCCACCATGGCCATGACCTGGGATGCATCCTGGATGAGCGGAACCAGGGGGAACCCCATTGGATGGAGAAATTCACTGCCGCGCTGGAATACGAGGACTGTTGCACCCTTCGTCATGCCTTGGATATCTCCCAAAACCTCCCCTGCTATGAATGGATTCCCCGCGACGGCTTGAAAAACTTTGCCGAGAACCATCTGCGTTCCTGCGGCGTATCCGAAAAACTGATCGAGTCCGGAGCTATTGACTGGAAAAGTTATGCGGAGGACCTTTTGGAGACCGCCGGATATCTGCTGACCAGGGACGGGAAGAGCTACGTTGCCCGCAATTTTCTGCCATTCAATTTCGAGTATTGCACCCAGGAGGAAGCGGACAATCTGTCGGCGGTCGAGAGTGAAACTCACACTCCGGAGCATGTCCGGGAGGCATGTATCCTCCCGGAAAACTTCCTGGACGAACTCCCCTTCCTGGCCCGTTTAGCCGCCCATGCCTCTCCGTATGAACGCTCACAGGCTGAGCAGGATATCCGCGAGGCGCTGAAAGGCCGCGGCCCGGAAGGGCTTCGCCATCTCCAGGCGGCAATGGACTGCTCCGACTGCGCAAATCTGAAAAACGCGGCGGAGATCGCGGAGGACCTGGAGCATTACGACTTCATAGAAGTAGACGGTTTCCGGGAAACGGCAAAGAAAGAGCTAATGGCAAAGGGCCTGAGCGAACAGGTGGTGGATTTCTGCTTCAATCTGGAAGCCTACGCGGCGATCACCCACGGTTTTGAAAGCATCTACCAGTCCACCAACACCGGGCTGTATGTGCACTGGAACTATTTCGCGCCCAAGGAGGAACAGGGCGGAATGTCCGGTCAGTCGATGTAAAAAAGTGAGCGCCTGTAGACAGGCGCTCACTCAACGGAACTCAAACAGCTTTGCCGGAGGAATGTCCAGCGCGTTCGCAATATCCAACAGGGCGATCACGCTGGGCAGCGCCTTCGCCGTCTCGATCTGCTGGATATGGTTCTTACTGTAGGAGATCAACTCCGCCAGCTGCTGTTGCGTGTAACCCTTCTTTTTCCGGTAGTAGAGAATGTTCAGGCCAATTCTGGCCAGCGTATCCTGATGCCTGTTATCGTCCAATGTCCC
This sequence comes from Oscillibacter sp., assembly GCA_009773995.1. Classification (GTDB taxonomy): domain Bacteria; phylum Bacillota; class Clostridia; order Oscillospirales; family Oscillospiraceae; genus Oscillibacter. The sequence goes on from VSMY01000024.1 coordinate 20,297, forward strand.
GCACCTCCTTCTCTGCACTATTGTACCGAAAAGGCGCAGGAAAATAGACAATCTATTTTCGTTATAAAACATGATTATATCTTGTTTTTCAACAGCGTTTGCTGTATTATACAAGTAAGAGGAGGGATGCGGGCATGATGAGCAATGACTTCGAGGAGGCGTTCAGCAATTTTCTGGAGCGCCGGGAATATGACGAAGCGGAGAACGCGCTCTTCGCCATGGTCCGCATCGCCTTCCTGGCGGGCTGGAAGGCTGCCGGCGGAGAACCTCCATCGCCGCAAAAAACCTTCGAGCTGATACGCTGCGGCGTCAGCGATCCGAAGACAGCAAAATCGGAACCACCAAAAGACCAATAAATCACCAGGGGGCCGTTTTTCCGAAAGGGACAGCGGCCCCTGTTTTTTTATGTCCTTTTTCGGAAACACGGCCCCGGAAAGGACGGAAACATGAAACAGGAGGAACTCCTGGCCTATCTGAAAGGGGCCTGTAACGGGCGACAGCATACCGTGCGGGGCGCGGAGCTGGAAAAGGCGCTGAACCTCAACGGCACGGACCTGCGGAAGCTGGTGAACCGCCTCCGACGGGACGGCGTCCCCGTTGGGAGCAGCCGGAGCGGCTACTTCTACGCCAGGACCGCCGGGGAGGTCTACGGCACCATCCGCCAGCTCCGGCTGATGGTACGGGGCCTGGAGGCCGCCATCCGGGGGCTGGAGGCCGCGCTGGAGAAATTTGAGGAGCCTCCCGAGGCCCCCGCCGAAACCCAACGAAGCGGTTTCGGTCGGGAGGGAGGTGAATGACATCGCAAGGCCATTCATCCCATGGGTGGGCGGCAAGGAAAAGCTGATTCCCTACATCACGCAGATCTTCCCGCCCAAGGTCAAGCAATACCTGGACCCCTTCGGCGGCAGCGGGTCTGTGCTCCTGGGACTGCCCCCGGTCCCCGGCAGGCTGGATATCTACAACGATCTGAACGCGGAACTGAGCAATGTCTTCCTCTGCGTTCGGGACAAGACCAACGTCCTGATGCGGGAACTCCAATTCCTGCCCATCCTCTCCCGCGAGGTCTTTGAGTTCTACAGAGATTTCGTGGACCACAAGGACGTCATTCTGAAGAACATCCAGGAGGAGCTTGAGGTGCTGGAGGACCCTCGATGCTTCACGCCGGAACAGGCGGAGGAACTGCGGCCCATTTTCCAGAAACGGGTGGAGCTCTATGACGTGCGCCGGGCCGCGGCGTACATTATGCGGGTCCGGGGCAGCTTCAACGCCACTACCACCTCCTTCGCCGTCAAGCCCATGCGGCTGGACCATTTTCTGAGCCTGTTCCCGCCCGCTGCCCAGCGGCTCCAGAATGTCGCCATCGAGAACAAGGACGCCATCGAGATCATCCAGGAGCGGGACGGGCCCGGAAGGCTCACCTACTGCGACCCGCCCTACTTCGGCGCGGAGCGGAGCTACGACAAGCGAATCGCCATCCGATACCACGAACGGCTCCACAGGGTCCTGCGGGGCTGCCGGGGACCCGTGGTCGTCTCGTACAACGACCACGACTTCATCCGCTTCCTGTACGATGATTTCTTCATCCTGTCCTTCGTTCGGGACAATCCCATGGCAAAGCGGGAGGGCGCGCTGTACGGCGAACTGCTCATGACCAACTACGACCCCACTCCTTTCCTGGCGGACCAGCTGACGCTGTTCCAGGACACGGAGAAAGACAAGCTCCGGCTCCGGCTGGTCCATACCCCCAAGCGTTCCATCATCACACTTTGAATGAAAGAAGGAAAAAACTATGAAGTTTATTCTGGAACCCGGCAAGAAGGGCCTCCGCATCCGCCGGGAGATCGTCGACGCCAGCGGCTTCCTGGGAAACGGGGCCCTGGCGGTCCACGGCGAGGAGCACGCCATCGTCGTTCTGAAAGAAAAAATGACCGCCATGGAGCTGGTTCAGACGATCCAGAGCCTGAAGAACCTGGCCTCGGACCTGCTGGTCCACCTGGCCCGGACCTGCGGCCCCTGCGGGCACTGTGAGGGCGGCTGCCCCTACGCCCACATCGATACGGAACCCACCCGGCCGGATGCGGCCCTGCTGGAACAGGCGGGCATCCCCAAGGACGCCAAACTGGACGTCTTCGCCGAGGACGGGGCCGTGATCTTCGAGGCCGCCGAGGGCTATGATCTGCGGGATGTTCCCTCGGAGATGCTGGAGCTGTTCCGGCAGACCGACATCTGCCTGGATGTGCTGGACGAGCTGCTGGAAGGGGGTGAGATCGTCTATGGCGGCTGAGTATCCGCTCGTGTACCCCTATTCCCGCGCGGAAGCCCGCCGGAGCAAGGAAACACAGATGCATGAGGAGAGCTTTCGCCTGAACGTCCGCTGCGCACGGGCCATTGAGCGGGCCCTCCGGGATCATTTCAATGAAAGGGACGAGGCGCTGCGGGAGGGCTGTGCGCAGTCTATTCTGGACGAATACGGCTTCAAGCGAGTCCTCTTTGTCCTTTCCAATTCGGTGAAAGGAATCCCCAGGCCCTGTCAGATCAGTGATGAACTCCGCCAGTGGGCCCAGCAGACCTCTGTGCCGCGGGACGGCAAGTATAACCGCTGTTACGCAGTGGATACCGCCGCTACTCTGCTGGAGAGCTTCACCCGGCAGGTCAAAGATCAGTACCAGACGTTGGGACTGTTTGGCCCGGAGCACCGTGTCTACGCTGGCGACTACGAAGGCAAGGTCCTGATCCTGCGTCCGGATGTTCTGCAGGAGGATCACTGGTCCCCCCGCGACCAGCTCTGGCTGGCGACGGGCGGCGCCGGATGCACAGTAGGCAAGCTGGGCAGAACGGTGTTCGCCACCTGCCTCGGAGATGGCGAACAGGCCCGCTTCGACCGCTCGGACTTCATCGGCATTCTGGATAAGCAATTCCTCCCGGACTGGGCGGCGGAAAAGCTGGCGGAGCTTCGCGGGCCCCAGGAACAGCAGCCGGAGCGGCCCTCCGGTGGAATGGAGATGAAGTAGTGGAAAAAGAGTATCCGTTTGTATATCCCTACTCCCATGCGGAAGCTGTACGGAACAATGAAGTACAGCGGCACGAGGACAGCTTTCTTCTGAATGTCGGCTGTGCGCGGGCGATCGAGCAGGCCATCCGGGACCATTTCGGCGAAGAGGACGAAGTGCTGCGGGAGGGCTGCGCGCAGTCCGTTCTGGAGCATTACGGTTTCAAGCGTGTCTGTTTCGTGCTCTCCAATTCGGTGAAGGAGATCCCCAGGCCGTATCAGATTGGCGACGAACTCCGCCAGTGGGCCCGCCGGACCCCTGTGCCGCAGGACGGCAAATATAACCGCTACTATGTGGTGGATACCGCAACCGCCTTGCTGGAGGGTTTCACCAGGCAGGTCAAAGACGCCTACCAGGCATTCGAGCTGTTCGGCCCGGAGCATTGCGCAGGGGAACAAACCGATTTGGATTATACGGGGAAGGTGCTGGTTCTGAGTCCGGACACGCTGAAGGAATCCTGCTGGAGTCCCCGCAATCAGCTTTGGCTTGCCACGGGAGGCTTCGGCTGTTCCCCCACCGCTCGCGGCCGGGTCGTATATACGACCTGTCTTGGGGATGGTGAGCAGACCTGCTGGGACCGCTTGGACTTCACCGGCGTGCTGGATGAACAGTTCCTCCCGGACTGGGCAGCGGAGAAATTGGCGGAGCTTCGCGGTACCCAGGAACGACAGCCGGAGCAGACCTCCGGCGGAATGGAGATGAAGTAAAATGAAGGTTTCTTTTTATGTCCTCGAGGATTTCCGGCAGCGCGGCGTGTCGGAGGCGGACCGGAGTTTTCCGTCGGTCCAGGACGCGCTTGCCCATTACCGGAGCCTTCCGGCAGACGCGGCAAAGGAACTGGGGATGAGGAATAACTTCCAGGCTATCCCCCTGATCCGCCGGGTGGCGGCGCATCCCGGCAGAGCCGCCTGTGAGAACGTTCTGGTCACGGACCGCCTCATCCATCCGCCCTGGCGGGGCGCGCCGGAGGTCCTGACAGCGGCCCGGAAATGCGTCTCTTCCCTGAAGGTCCGCTACTGCCTGGACCGGGACCGCCTGGTCCCCAAGCCTGTCCCGCCTCCGGACGATCTGTCCCTCGGCGGCTTCGGCCCGCCCGCTGTTCGCCGCGTCTACATCGCCGCCGTCGGCTGGCTCTCCCCCGCAGAATTGGAACGCCGCTTCCCGAAGGAAGGCGGCGCTTTTTCGTATCCCCTGGTCCTGAAGTACCTGGCGGACGTCCAGACGGACAGCGGCCCCCGGACGGTAGAGCTCACCCACTGGAACCTGCGCCGCATGGAGATCCACGCCGGTACGGTCGTCGGGATCGTAAATAAATAAAAAGGAGTTTTTGACATGAGTCCGAAAAAGAAAACTGCCCCTGAGTCCCAGACTAAGGAACCCCAGCCCATGGAGATCGACGTGAAGGTCCACTCCATCTCCACCAGCGGCTCCACCCTTGCCCGCGCTTCCGTCACCCTGGGCGGCTGCTTCGCCGTCCGGGGTATCAAGATCATGAACAGCACCAAAGGACCCTTCGTCTCCATGCCCGGCTATCAGACACAGAAGGGCTTCAAGGACGTCTGCTTCCCCTGCACGACAGACTTCCACCAGCGCTTCCAGGAGACTGTGCTGGCCGCGTACCGCCAGGAGCTGGCCCAGATCAACACGCCCAGGACCTATGAGCGGTCCCATCAGAGAGAGGCCCCCGGTCCGTCCGGCGCGCCCGAGGCGAGGGCCGCGCCCGCCCCCCGCGCGCGGGCAGGGGGCCCCGGGCCCGGGGGGGGGGGGCGGGGGGGCGGGCGGGCGGGGGGGGGCCGGGGGGGGG